>JARGPE010000124.1 GCA_029212835.1 Alphaproteobacteria bacterium
AATGGAACCGCGAGTCTGAGCTATCGCCTGCCCAGCGCGATCTTTGACGCTTATCAGGTGCCAGCGTTAGCGGAGCTGGGCGCAGAATTGGATGCAATCTTTGCCGATATTTCCAAAGACGCAGTGAAATAGCCCCCTCCCCACTATAATGGGGAGGGAGGCTGAAGTGCTTAATTCCCAGAAATGGCTTTGGCTTTTGAAATCAGATTTTCGGCCTGCTTGATGGAAGCGATGTCAATCAGGCGACCGTCCAGAGAGACGGCACCCTTGCCTTCCTTCTGGGCCTGAGCCATCGCATCCAGAATACGCTGGGCCTTGGTTACATCCGCTTCAGAGGGGGAGAACAGCTCATTGGCCATGGCGATCTGGCTGGGATGAATTGCCCATTTGCCTTCACAGCCCAGAACGCCTGCCCGGTTTGCCTGGGCTTTATAGCCTTCGGGGTCAGAGAAATCGCCAAATGGTCCATCGACCGGCCGCAAGCCATTGGCACGAGCAGCAACCACCATGCGGCTGATCGCATAATGCCACATATCGCCCCAATGATAGTCGCGGGGTGCATCGCCATTCTTGTCGGTCAGCACACCATAATCAGCATGAGGACCGCCAATGACGGTGGTGCGGGCCTTGGTAGAAGCAGCATAATCCGCAACCCCAAAGTGCAGGGATTCATTGCGCGGGGAAGCGGCGGCACAAGCCTCAACATTGGCCATGCCCAGGGCAGTTTCGATGATCAGCTCAAAACCAATGCGCTTTTTGCGCTTCACGGCGGCCTCGACCTGGGTCACCAGCATATCAACTGCATAGACATCGGATGCCGTCCCGACCTTCGGGATCATGATCATATCCAGACGCTCGCCGCCCTGTTCCAGGATATCGACGACATCGCGATACATGTAATGGGTGTCCAGACCATTGATGCGCACAGAAACCGTTTTCGTGCCCCAATCAATGTCGTTCAGTGCCTGAATGATATTCTTGCGCGCGGTTTCTTTCTCATCGGGCGCAACGGCGTCTTCGCAATCCAGAAAGACGACATCCACATCGGACTGTGCTGCTTTTTCAAACAATTCAGTGCGGCTGCCGGGAACGGCCAATTCACTGCGGTTTAAGCGCGGTGTAGCCTGTTCGACGATTGTAAAACTCATAGGGTGTGTCTCCTCAGATGCGGTTTGTTTTCAAAATGGAACCTATTCCACAGAACGGAAATCGCAAGCGCAAATTTACCAGTTACGACTTGCTGCGTTTTGCCAGAGGATGTTTGTCCGCCACCAGGGATGCTAGCCGTTCATTGAGAACATGGGTGTAGATCTGTGTCGTTGAGATATCCGCATGGCCCAGCATTTGTTGGACAGAGCGTAAATCCGCCCCATGGGCGACCAAATGGCCAGCAAAGGCATGTCGCAATACATGGGGACTGACCTTGGCGGGGTCCAAGCCTGCCTGCAACGTCAGTTCTTTCAGCATTTGACCAAAGCGTTGGCGCGTCAGATATCCTTCTTTGGAACGGCTGGGAAACAGATAGGGGCTATCTTTTACACCATCGGGCAGGAAGGCATCCCGGACCTTGCGATAGTCGATCAACGCTTGCCGTGCGGGGGGCGACAGCGGGACAAGGCGTTCTTTACCCCCCTTGCCGCGGACCATCAGGAAGGGTTCTTCGCGGCGGGCAGCGGAAACCGGCAGAGTGACCAATTCGCTGACCCGCAACCCGGTCGCGTAAAGAACCTCCAACAGGCAGACCAACCGAATCCCGTCTAGGCCTTTAGCCTTTCGGGCCGCGACCAACAGGATATCAACTTCCGCTTCGCTCAGGAATTTTGGCAGGGGGCGTCCCTTGCGGGGCGCGTCGACGGTTGCGGTGGCATCCCGCGTGGCGATCCCCTCACCATAGAGGAAGCGATGGAACTGCCGCAGGCAGGAGAGTTTGCGGGCTGCTGTGGCAGATTTTGCGCCCCCTCGCGCCAAGGCGCTGAGATAGGTGGAAATATCTTCTGGACCAACGGTTTCTAGCGTCAGTCCTTGGGCTGACAGATGGGCTACATAGTCCTTCAGGTCCCGCTCATAGGCGATACAGGTGTTTTTCGACGCCCCGTGCTCTGCAACCAGCATGTCCAGGAAGGCGTCGATCCAGCGCGACATGAGCCACCCGATCTATCGGTCCATCTGGACCGGGCTGGGGGCGGATAGAACGGCTGTTTCCAGCGCCAATTGCCTGGCCTCACGGTGCAGACCTACGGCGGACAGCGCGCGAACGGCGGCAACGGGTGTAGAGGGATTTAATTTCTGCGCCGGCCCCGTTGAGAGGATTGCAATGGACAGTGCCACAACCTCGCCAATCCGTTTCGCCTCTGCTGCTCGCGATAACAGGTGCAGGGGTAATGCCGCGGCACCAATACCGGTTTCAGGTTGGGCCGTCATGGCATCAGCCCGCAATTCAACATCAGTGGCCAGGGGTTCACCGCCGGTTGCGGCCTGGACCAGGGCTTTCAGGGTCTCTAAATAGGCCCGACCGTCGTCAGGATTTTCTGCGCCTGCAATGATGGCCTCGTCCCATTCCCATCGGGATTGGCCCAGAGCTTGTCCGGTTTCGCCCGTTAACATGGCCAGGTGCCACAATCTGGCATTAGAGGCTGCGCTATCGGCATTTGTTGTCGCATGGCTGCGCAGCAAGGCATGCCATTGGCGCGCTCGATCTATATGGCCGGTTAAGTAAAACAGTCTGGCGGCATCTTCCGCAAACCACAGTAAGTCATTCGATGGCGGTATCGTCATTGCCGGTGTGGCAAAGACCGGGGCGGCTGCGATTAGCAGCCCGTCAGACCGGGCACGGGCCATGGCAACGGAAACAGCTTCTGCCCTTAACGCAGGAATTTCCCATTTCAGCAGCACTTGATACAGCAACGCACGACCTTCTGCCGGGCTCAGCTTGTCCAGTACTTCAAGCGGGGCATCCAGGGCAGAAGGTTTGAACGTTTCGGCCAGATATTTGTTTGCCAGGGTCTCAGGAGAGAGTAATCCGCGACGGGCAGCGTCTTCGGCTAGGGTCAGGTTACTGTCTTTTTGCACGGATAATTGCGTGATCAAAGGATCCGTACTGCCAGCGGGAATCGGGGCATCTGAATAGCGCAACAGGGCATAATCCAGGGCACCTTCAGGGGTTAGCCCCTTGAGTTCCGGAGGCAGATCCAGGGTGATGCTGTCCATCAGCGTAAAATAGACAGGGTCTTTTACGCCAGTATCCAGCAGGGTTTGCGCCGCTAAAGACGCTTGGTCTTTTTGACCCGCAACTGCCTGACAAAACGCAATCAGCTTTTGCCAATACACATCTTGTGACTGTGTCGCGGCATTTGCTGCCGTACCACAGGCTTCAGGAAGGTCATAGGCCGCAAGTTGCGCCTGGGCGAGGGTGGTAAGGCCATCAGGACCTCGCAACGCGTCCGATCCTGCGCGGGCAAGCATTTCTGCATCACTGGAGAATCCTAGCCGCGCCAGAGCCTCAATTCGCGCCCGCAGGACGGAAACGTCTGGACCGGAATCTTGAGGAGGAAGGGCCGCAGCGGATAATAACAAGCGGCGGACAAGATCCCGTGCAATCGGGTAGTCACCCTTGCCCGACAGGCCGTTGATCAGCGCCGCTATTGATCCACGCGACAGGCCGTTCCACATATCTGGCGGCAGAGCAGTTACGGAATCCGGTAAGGCACCGACCGCTTCGGCATCAACAGACCCCAGAGTTTCCACGTCCATTCCAGATGGTGCTGTTGGGGGTTGGCTGGTTTGTGACTGGGGAGGAGATGTCTCCTGGCCTTGCGGGGCCTGGGTCTCGCTGTCTTGCAAGGATGGGAACAGTTTCACCTGAGCCTGGGCAGGCAGGCTTGATGTGATCAATATAGCCCCCACTGCAATGCTTACAGCCAGAGGCGACATCCCACCACGTCGATTGGGGTTAAGACTGTGGAAAACGGTCATTATCGATCACACGCTCAACCGGGGCGACCGGGGCAGGAATATCATAGGCGATCAGGTAGATGGCACCGCCTACCAACGCTGCGAATATCAGCGCGATTAGAAACAAAACAATCTTTCCCACTATTCCTCCTTAAGGACGCTATTATCACTACTTTGATGTGCCAAGTGTCAGCACAGGCTTTACCCTATTCCCTGACTATGGCAATTCTGCGACAAGGTTTAAAGGCGCGAAACGTGCGAAACAATCAGAAGAGCGGGGAAATTGGCGAATTTTGCCATGACTCCCTGGAATTGGAGTTATGAAAAACGTAAAAACCGATCACAATGTGCCGGTGGATCGGTCAATCGTTCTGGTCGGGATGATGGGGGCGGGGAAATCTGCCGTCGGGCGTCAATTGGCGCAACGAATTGGCTTGCCCTTCGCCGATGCAGATCATGAAATTGAACAGGCTGCCGATTGCTCTGTTGCAGAGATATTCGAACAGTTCGGGGAAGAGTATTTCCGCGCCGGGGAACGGCGCGTTATCGCGCGGCTGGTGGAGGCGGGTCCGATTGTCCTGGCCACAGGTGGTGGCGCCTTTATCGATCCGGCAACGCGGGCTTTGCTGCTGGAACAAACGATCACCGTCTGGTTGAATGCGGAATTCGATGTGCTGTGGGAGCGTGTGTCAAAGCGCAGCCATCGTCCCCTGTTACGCACACAAGACCCGCAAGGAACCTTGCGCAAATTGATGGAAGAGCGCTATCCAATCTATGAACAGGCGCATCTAACGGTTATTTCTGACCGCGCGCCCAAAGAACAGACTGTGTTGCGGGTAATGGAAGCGCTCAGCGCGCAAAGCGAAAGTGGTAAAGAATGACGTCGGTGTCAAATTCAGGACCAGTATCCTCGGTCCCGAGCCCATCCAGTGCCATTGTGCCGGTTGCCCTGGGGGATCGGGCCTATGATATTCATATCGGCCCCACTATTTTAGCAGAGGCCGGCACCCTGATTAAGTCGGTATTGGCGCGTCCCCAGGTGATCGTAATTACCGACGAGACCGTTGCCCGCCTGCATCTGGAGACACTGACGGAATCCCTGCGCAAGGCGGGGGTTAAACAGGAAACCATTATCCTGCCACCAGGAGAAAGCACAAAGAGCCTGGAGCGTCTGTCGCGTTTACTGGATGATATTTTTGACATTGGAATTGAGCGGTCTTCGACCCTTGTCGCCTTAGGGGGCGGGGTGATCGGGGATTTGGTTGGTTTCGTTGCGGCCATTGCTTTACGCGGGATCGATTTTATTCAGATTCCCACGACGCTGTTGGCTCAGGTTGATAGTTCGGTCGGCGGAAAGACCGGGATTAATGTACCTGCGGGAAAGAATTTGGTAGGTGCCTTCCATCAGCCGCGTCTGGTGCTGGCCGACATTAGTGTGCTGGATACACTTTCGCGCCGGGAGTTACGGGCTGGCTATGCCGAAGTCGTAAAGTATGGCGCGATTGATGACTTTGCCTTCTTTCAATGGCTGGAAACCCATGGTGCCGATCTGATGGCTGGTGATACGGCTGCGCGCATTGCAGCGGTTGAGACAAGTTGTCGCGCAAAGGCTCGTATTGTTGCAGAAGATGAACGGGAAGAGGCAGACCGGCGCGCCCTGTTGAATTTTGGGCACACCTTCGCCCATGCACTTGAATCGGCAACAGGCTTTGGCTCAAGGTTGCTGCATGGGGAGGCTGTGTCGATTGGCATGGTCATGGCGTTTGATCTGTCCGCCAGGCTGGGCCTGTGCGAGGGGCAGGATGCCGCCCGTTTTACCCGTCATCTGGCAGAATTGGGCCTGCCGACCGGCCCCAATTCAGTGCCCGGTGTTGTTTGGAGCGCTTCTGATTTGGTCGCACGCATGGCCAGTGATAAAAAAGTTAAGAATGGGCGCCTGACCTTTGTGCTGGCGCGGGGCATTGGTCAGTCTTTCGTGACACAGGATGTCGCTGTGGAAGACCTGACCGCGATCTTGAACGAGGCCATCGCCGCATGAGCGACTATAAAATCTACGCTGGTTTTGCGATCTTTATATTGCTGATCCTGTCGTTCTTCTTTTCGGGATCTGAAACGGCGCTGACGGCAACCTCCAGATCTCGGATGCATCAGCAGGCCAAACAGGGTGACAAGAATGCCGCAACAGTCTTGAAGCTGTTAGAGCGCAAGGATCGACTGATTGGGGCCATCCTGTTGGGCAATAACATGGTCAACATTCTCGCCTCCGCCTTAGCGACCACGGTTCTGGTGGCGATTTTTGGTGAGGCTGGTGTTGTCTATGCCACCATCGCCATGACCGCGCTGGTTCTTATTTTTGCGGAAGTGCTGCCTAAGACCTATGCCTTGAGCCACGCCGATACTGTGGCGTTGAAGGTTGCGCCTATCATGCGCTGGATCGTGTTTTTGTTCGCTCCGATAACGGCGGCAGTGCAGAGCATTGTGCGAACCACCTTGAGGCCCTTCGGCGTGGATCTGTCTACATCGATCAGTGTTGAGCAGCACGAGGAAGAACTGCGCGGCGCGATTGACCTGCATTCCGGGGAAGACCCTGACATCCGCCATGAGCGCGAGATGTTGCGGTCCATCCTGGAACTGGATGAGGTGGAAGTTGCCGACATTATGACCCATCGCCAGAAGGTCGTGACCCTGGATCTGGATGATCCGATTGAAGATCTGGTCGAACAGATTTTGGGAAGCCCTTATACGCGCCTGCCGGTCTATCGTGGCGATTCGGATGATATTTCGGGCGTGCTGCATGCCAAGGCCCTGCTGCGGGAAATTCATGCCCGTGGTGGAAATATTAAGGATTTGGACCTTGCGACTTTGGCGTCACCGCCCTGGTTTATTCCTGATTCAACGACCTTGCTGGACCAGTTGCAGGCATTCCGGGAACGCCGTGAGCATTTTGCTAATGTCGTGGATGAATATGGTGCCTTTATGGGGATCGTCACGCTGGAAGACATTCTGGAACAGATTGTCGGTGAAATCGATGACGAGACGGATATTTCGGTGCCCGGTGTTCGTCCACAGGCGGATGGCAGTTACATCGTTGATGGGGCTGTGACGCTGCGGACCCTGGCGCGGGATCTGGATTGGGATCTGCCCGATGAAAATGCGGCAACTGTAGCTGGGATCGTTCTGCACGAAGCACGACTGATTCCTGATCCAGGCCAGACATTTCTGTTTCACGGATTTCGGTTTGAGGTGCTGCGTCGGCAGCGTAATCAAATCACCTCTCTGCGGATAACACCGCCTGATCCCAATGCGGATAATGAAGAGGACTAATCGTCCGTAAGTAAGGAGCATTCAAAATGCCATTAAGTGATCCCGGCTGTGAACGTCGGCACTACCACACCCGCGATATCCAGGTGAAAGGCTATTTTCGTGCGGATGGGCTGTGGGACATTGAAGGTCATATGCGCGATACCAAAACTTACCCGTTTGAAAATGCGCATCGGGGCATCGTGGAGGCCGGAGAGGCTGTACATGACATGCTGCTGCGCATCACCGTTGATGATGATATGCTGATACATGGGGCAGAGGCCGTGACGGTGGTTGGGCCCTATAACCTGTGTGGTGATATTGCGCCGGATTATGAACAACTGGTCGGTCTGCGCATCGGGGCTGGTTTTCATCGCGAGGTTAAAAAGCGCTTGGGTGGTCGCGCGGGTTGTACGCATCTGTCAGAGCTGCTGTATCCGATGGCGACGGTTTGCTATCAAACCGCCTATGCGTCCAAAAACAAAGCGCGTCAGGATTTCGGAATGCCGGTCGAGACCCCGCCACGAAAGGGTGATAAACGGCCCGGTCATATTGATGCATGCCATGCTATGCGCGACGATGGCCCGTTGGTGAAGGAAATCTGGCCGCAATTCTATCAAGGGGAAGAGGGTCTAAATCAAGACCGCAGCTTGAAGGCGGACCGTAAAGTCTAAGGACGACGGATACATAGAAGATTGCGGCAGGACTTTATCTGCGTATCTGAGGTCGCTGAAGAATGTCGCCACTGCGCGCGGCATTCAGTGCTGTTTCCAGCGATCCAGACCAGACATAGACTAGCAGAAAAACGCGCATCGCTGCGGTTAATCCCAAGGCCTCGTTCCAGCTGTTGATTTGAGTGCAAAGCGCATGAATGGTTATGCCTTCCATTTCTGCAGCGCGATCCAGTGCGCTCCAGAATGCAGGCTCCAGTCGAACACTGGTACGCTTCTCACCGATGCGCACATTTTTCGTGCGCAACGCCGGAACCGGGTTGCTCATTTTTACCATGATTAAGAATCCCCACCCTAATCTAATACTTGAGTATTAGCATGGATCAGAGGGGCTCGCAATAAACGGTTGCGTTCTTTACAGGATTATAGGGATGAAAATGCGGCTCTAATTGAGATGTATGAGAGCCAAACTCAGCCTTCTGACGGTGCCTTTAACCGCAATGCCAAGGCATGAACAGGCCCGGCCAACTCATCAGCTAACACAGTGTAAACTTTGCGTTGCCTGTCAACGCGCCCCATTCCTTCGAAGGCAGCTGCGGTCATTGTGACGGAAAAATGTGATGTTCCCGTTCCAGGAGAACCTGCATGGCCCGCATGGCGGTGGGAGTCATTTTCAATAACCAGCGCGCTGGGTGAAAACGCATCGCGCAGTTTTTGTTCCATCATTGTCTCAACCGGGTTGGCCATACATCCTCCAAGGTACTAAATTGTTGTTTCAGAGGCGACTTGGGCTTGTCGCACTCTATTCACAACCCCATAGTGAGGGGCAGACGTTCGCAATGCAATATTGGATGAGAGATGCGCCGGACAGAGTTCAAAGACCCTAGAGACCGTGCCACAGGCATGCGGGTCTGCGCACATCCGGATTGTGTCGAGCATGGCCTGCATCCCGCGCCAAAAACCAGAGATCGCCTGAGGGATTACTTTTGGTTCTGTAAGGAACACGCCCGTGAATATAATGCCGCATGGGATTTTTGCCGAGGCTTGGGTCAGGCGCAGATTGATTCCATGATCCGGCAGGATACGGTCTGGGGGCGTCCAACGTGGCCCCTGGGCATGCAACAGGCCGCGCGGGCCGGGGCAGATTTCACATTCCATGATCACACGGGTATGTTCAATGATGGACCCGGTGGTGGGGACCGGGCGGATTCCGCCGGGCGCACCGATCCACCAAGTGGTCAATCGGGCATCGGGACGGAGCTTTGGGCCATGCGGGCACTAGACCTTTCCCATCCGCTCACCTTGACCGCCTTGAAGGCGCGTTATAAGGAATTGGCCAAGCGTCTTCATCCTGACGTAAATGGAGGCGATGCTGAAGCAGAGGAAAGATTGAAACGGATCAATCTGGCCTACGCCACGCTTCGCGCTAGTTTGATGCCTAAGCTTGACGACTGATAATGATTTCTTGAGGGTCCAACACCTCACCAACACAGCCATTTTGATGTAACGCCACCGTATGAGAGTTCACACGATATGATGAAAAGCAGCGCCGCCGTCGCCGGAAATGATGAAATAATGCCCCTTGATGCACCGGATATAGAAATTTCGGTTCGCGATGTATTTGGCATTGATTCTGATATGAAAGTTCCGGCGTTTTCGATCCGCACCGAACATGTACCTGATATCGATCCGGCCTATGTGTTTGATCGCGATACGACGATGGCGATCCTGGCAGGCTTTTCCCATAATCGCCGTGTCATGATTCAGGGCTATCACGGAACCGGGAAATCGACCCATATCGAACAGGTCGCTGCCCGTCTAAACTGGCCCTGTATCCGCGTTAATCTGGACAGTCATATCAGCCGGATTGATCTGGTCGGCAAGGATGCCATCGTGCTGCGCGATGGCATGCAGGTTACGGAGTTCCGCGAAGGGATTCTGCCCTGGGCGCTGCAAAACCCGGTCGCAATCTGCTTTGACGAATATGATGCTGGTCGCCCGGATGTCATGTTTGTGATTCAGCGCGTTCTGGAAATTGAAGGCAAGCTGACCCTTCTGGATCAGTCCAAAGTGATCCGGCCCCATAAATTTTTCCGGCTGTTTGCTACCGCTAACACGGTCGGGCTGGGCGATACGTCGGGCCTGTATCATGGCACGCAGCAGATCAATCAGGGTCAGATGGACCGCTGGTCGATCGTCACCACGCTGAATTATCTGCCCCATGATGAAGAAGTGAAGATCGTTCTGGCGAAATGCCCCGATTTTAACACTGATGCGAAACGGGATCAGATTTCCGCCATGGTGCATTGTGCGGATATGACTCGGACCGGCTTTATGGGTGGGGATATCTCCACTGTAATGAGCCCGCGGACTGTGATTACCTGGGCTGAAAACGCCCGGATTTTCGCCGATATCGGTTTCGCTTTCCGTGTCACCTTCCTGAACAAATGTGACGAGACGGAACGCGCGACGATCGCAGAATATTATCAACGGTGCTTCGGTGAGGAATTGCCGGATTCCAGCGCTGCAATCCAAGTGCACTAAGCCAGGGCGGACGCGATGGCAGGCAATGATCGGGATGGACCGCTAGAGGTGTTTAAACGCGCCAATGCGGCATGCTTCCGGGCCGTTTCCAAGCGACCGGAGCTTGAGGTCGTCTATGGGTCTGATCCTGCCCATATGACGGGGGAACGGGCACGCCTGCCGCTGCCCAGCCGTCAATTGCCGCCGGAAGAAATTGCGCAAGCGCGCGGCGAAGGGGATCAACTGGCCTGTCGCCTGCGCTATCATGATGGCAAGGCACATTCCGCCCTGCGCCCAACGGGGGAGGTGGCCCCGGTCTTGTTTGATGCGCTGGAAACCGCCCGTATCGAAGCCATGGGCAGTCGGGATCGCAGTGGTTTGCAGGCTAATTTGGCCGCCGCACTGGATCAGAAATACCGCCGCATGGGCTTTCATCGTATTGAAGAGCGCACCGAGAGCACAATGCCCGAAGTCGTGCGCCTGCTGGCCCGTGAATATATGACTGGGGAGGCACCACCGCCCTCAGCTCAGCGGGTGGTTGATTTATGGCGTGATCATATTGGCCCGAAGATAGAGGGGTCGCTGGAAACATTAGCCCCCTTGATGAAGGACCAGCGCGCTTATGGCGAGGCGGCCCGGAAACTGATTCGGGCGATGGATATTGATGTCGGGCGCGATGATCCTAGTGACAGTTCCGAAGACGGAGACAGTCAGGACGATCAGGAACAGAGCGACAATCAAACCCAGGGCCAGAATGAAGACCAGGGTGGCGATGATAATAGCGCCCAGACGGAAGGGGCGTCCGACTCTGCCATGGGCGAGGGTCAGGACGACGAGCAGGGCGATGCTGCTGACGATGATATGGCCGGTGAGATGATGGAAGCGCCGGGCGCGGAAGAACCCGGCGATTCCGGTAAGCGCTGGCGGCCCGAAAATGATTTGTCAAATGTGCCCAAAGAGAAATTTTACAAAGCCTATGCCGAAAGCTTTGATGAGGTTATCGCAGCCGAGGAGTTGTGCGATCCAGAGGAATTGACCCGCCTGCGCACGATGCTGGACCAGCAATTGACCCATTTGCAGGGCATTATCGGGAAACTGGCGAATCGATTGCAGCGCCGCTTGATGGCCCAACAGCAGCGGTCTTGGGAATTTGATCTGGAAGAAGGTCTGCTGGATACCGCCCGCATTGAACGCGTGGTGACAAATCCTGCCCATCCGCTGTCCTTTATGCGCGAGAAGGAAATGAACTTCCGCGATACTGTCGTGTCGCTGTTGATCGATAATTCCGGCTCTATGCGCGGTCGCCCAATCTCGATTGCCGCCATGTCGGCTGATATTCTGGCGCGCACGCTGGAACGCTGTGGTGTAAGGGTTGAGATTCTGGGCTTCACCACCCGTGCCTGGAAAGGCGGGCAGTCCAGGGAACGCTGGTTGGCCGACGGCAAACCGGCTAATCCGGGGCGTCTGAACGATCTGCGCCATATTGTCTATAAACAGGCAGACATGCCCTACCGTCGGGCGCGGCGCAATTTGGGTTTGATGCTGCGCGAAGGCCTGCTGAAAGAGAACATCGATGGCGAGGCGCTGATTTGGGCGCATCAACGGCTGTTGGCCCGCACCGAAGAGCGCCGCATCCTGATGGTGATTTCCGACGGTGCACCGGTCGATGACTCCACCCTGTCGGTCAATCCGGGTAATTATCTGGAACGGCATCTGCGCGATGTGATCGATCAGATCGAAACAAAATCGCCGGTTC
>JARGPE010000125.1:0-2973 GCA_029212835.1 Alphaproteobacteria bacterium
AGAACGCCAAACACGAATTGAATGAAAAACGGGGCCGTGACCAGGCCGCGATCCGCAAAATGGCGCAGCATGTAGAGATGGCCCACATCATAGCATTCAAACTCAAACCGCGCGCCGCGCTTCTGGCCCATTTCAGTCAGGATATGGGCGATATCGCGGGGTGTATTTTTGAAGACCAGATCGTCGCTGTTTTCCAGAAATGGCTTTTCCCAGTCATATTTCCATTCTGTTATGCGCTCCACCGCCGGATAGAGGGCAAAGTTCATGCTGCCCATATTCAGGGAGCACATTTCCGGCTCTACCTGCAACGGCGCTTCCAGTCTTTGGTCCAGAGTCATGGTCGCACTGCCGCCCGTGGTCAGATTGATCACGGCATCGCTGCGTTGCTTAATCACAGGCAGGAACGCCATGAAATGGGCGGCACTGGCGGAAGGTCGTCCATCGACCGGGTCCCGGGCATGGAGGTGCAGGATCGACGCTCCGGCCTCTGCGGCGTCGATGGAATTCTCGGCGATCTGCTCCCCGGTGATGGGCAAATAGGGGGTCATGGAGGGCGTGTGTATAGACCCCGTAACCGCGCAGGTGATGATAATCTTACTCATAAAGGAGCCTCGCTTACGCTGCAGCAGAGACGGGAAGATCCACCTCTTTAGCGAAATCCTGCAGCGCGTCAGTCAGGGTTGTCAGAATCTCCCCAACCTGATCTTCGGTGATGGTCATGGGCGGGCAGACCAGGAAATGGTCGCCCTCATATCCGCCCCGTGTGCGGCGGGAATAAATGATCAGACCTTTGTCATAGGCAATTTCAACCAGCCGGTCGAAGGCGGCCAATTGCTTTGGCAACGGAGTCATGGATTTGCGGTCTGCGACCAATTCAAAGGCGAGTAACAGCCCCTTGCCCCTGACATCCCCGATGAAAGGGAAGCGGTCCATCAATTTGGTCAGACCGGCCTTCAGCAAATCACCCATCGCGGTGGCGTTCGCCATCAGGTTCTGACTTTCAATTTCTTCAATTACCGCCAGTCCAGCAGCGCAGGCCAGTGGATTTCCGGCATAGGTAAAGCCATGGATAAAGCCACCCTTGTCCAGTACGGGCTCAACCAGCCGTTCATGGGCCACCATTGCGCCCAGCGGAGAATAGCCTGCCGCAAAGCCTTTGGAGACAACCAGGATATCTGGTTCGACATCCCAATGTTCGGCGGCAAAGAACTTACCGGTTCGACCGCCGCCGGTCATGACCTCGTCATGGATCAACAGCACGCCGTATTTGTCACAGATTTCGCGGATGCGTTTTGCATATCCGGTGGGGGGAACCAGAGCACCGGTCGATGCGCCGCCCACAGGCTCCACGATGAAGGCCAGAACGGTTTCTGGACCTTCTTCCAGAATTTTTGCCTCTAACATATTTGCGTAATAAACGCCGGTTGCCGGGTCGTCGGCATTCAGCCCGTCCAGATAGGCGCGGGGTGCCGGAATTTTGGGCATGGCCTTCATCATCGGATCGAATGGCGCAGTCATCGGCGCATAGCCTGTCAGTGCCAGTGCGCCGAGGGTGCAGCCATGATAGCTGGGCATGCGCGAAATCACCTTGTAGCGCTGGGCCTGACCAATCGCCAAAGTGTATTGCCGGGCCAGCTTGGTGGCACTTTCCACTGCTTCGGACCCGCCAGATACAAAGAATACGCGCTCCAGACCGGGAGGAGCCAGAGCAGCGGTCTTTGCCGCCAATCGCTCCGCCGGTTCGGTCTCAAAATGCAGTCGATAGCCAAAGCTGGATTTCTCCATCTGGGCCCGCATAGCTTCTAAGACGCGGGAATTAGAATGGCCGATATTGCAGACCATCGCCCCGGACGACCCGTCCAGATAACGCTTGCCATCGACATCCCACATATAGACTCCCCGGGCGCGGTCCAAAACGGGACGACGGCGGCGGGTTTGATAGAACAGGTGACTTTTGGGCGGTGTGCTCATGCTTGGTTTCCTGGTAAGGCAGCGCAATCACGGCCGCGCATATGAACGGATACTGTGTCACCTTCAGCAAATGGACGTTCGTCAATCATATTGATGACTTGCATCTGATGAGCCCCGACACGCACAAAATAGCGCGCTGCTTGGCCCTGATAGTCAACGGCTTCGATGGTTCCTTTTGCTGTGAGCCCATCTTGTGAAGCGGATTCTCCGCTGGAAAGCGTTACTTTCTCCGCACGGACTACAAATTTAGCGGGCCCCTTTTTTGTAAGCTTTGGGGCACGGGATTTTGGAATGCTCAATCGGCCTAGATCTGGCACTTGCAATGAAACCTCGGATCCATCCATATCCAGGCATTCGGCTGTCAGAATGTTGGATGTGCCCAGGAAGCTGGCGACGAATTCGCTGGCCGGTGTGTTATAAACTTCTTCCGGCGCACCGATCTGCTCAACCCGCCCATTGGACATAACGACAACATGGTCACTGAGCGCCAGGGCTTCTGATTGATCATGGGTAACAAAGACTGTTGTGACGCCAATACGATGCTGGATGCGCTTCAGTTCGACGCGCATATCTTCGCGCAGATTAGCATCCAGCGCTGATAGTGGCTCATCTAGTAACAATACGTCTGGTTCGATAACAATAGCACGGGCCAGCGCGATACGCTGCTGTTGCCCGCCAGATAGGGCCTTGGGATAACGATCACCGACATGGGGCAGTTGCACCAAGTCTAGAGCTGTCTTCACTTTCTCCGCAGCATCCGCATTGGATATGCCGCGATATTTCAAGCCAAAGGCGATGTTCTCCGCGACGGTTTTATGAGGGAAGAGAGCATAGTTTTGAAAGACGAGGCCCAGATTGCGCTTATGGATCGGCACATCATTCATGCGCTTGCCCTTGATCTGGATTTCCCCCTCTGTGGGGTCCAGCAGGCCCGCGATCATGCGCAGGGTTGTTGTCTTGCCACAGCCAGAGGGGCCCAGCAATGTCACGAAACTCCCCTCT
>JARGPE010000125.1:3014-12181 GCA_029212835.1 Alphaproteobacteria bacterium
CAGCGACATTTGGTGCAGGGCAGTGAAGCTGCCAAAGCGTTTTACGATATCTGTCAGGGTGACGGCGCTCACGGGCTGTCTCCGATCTACGGTGTTACTTAAGAATTTGCGGTGTTGGAGGTAGGCCGAAACCCACCCCCATTACCAACTTCGGCTTAATAGCCCTTTTGCACACGACCAAAGGTCTTGGACCATTCGGCCTCATTGCCATTCCAGTACCCTGGATCGGCAAAAGTCAGGCCGGACAAGGTGCCGGTTGGGTCGAAAGCGGGCAGGGTCGGGATTTTCTTACCCAGATCAACCTTTTGCGGGTCTAGCGCTGGCGGATAGTTCTGGCCTTCTGCCACAGCAATGGAGGTTGCCGGGTCGAGCATGAAGTTTAACAGCTCTTCACAGGCTTCCATCGGTGATCCCTTGATCACGAACAGACATTCCTGCCAGCCGAAACCATTAGGTGGATCCATATAGCCGATGTCATGGCCTTGCTCCTGCAGCGCATAGATGCGGCCGGACCAGCCTTCAGTGACGTAGATTTCTTCTTCCGCCAGCAGGCTCATCAATTCCGCACCAGACGTCCAGTATTTAAGGGCCAGATCCCGGTGTTTGCGCACCGCATCCCAAACCGCATCCATATCCTTGATGGCATTTGGATCCTGACCGGTTTGCAAGGCGCCCATCCAGATGCGTGTGCGCCAATCACTCCAGCCGCCGATTTTGCCTTTCAGCTTCTCGTCGATCAGGATTTTTGCACCCTTTTCCTTCATCTCTTCATCAGAGACATGCTTGCGGTTATACGCCAGACCGGTCGTGCCATAGTCATAAGGCACGCAGGACAGTTTGCCGTCGGTAACCTTGCGGAATACGTCAGACAGCTTGGGAATAACATATTTCAGGTTCGGAATATTGTCTTCGTTCAGAACCGAGCTGAGGCCCAGATTGTGATAGCGGGCATAATCGAACACACCCGACAGGTGGGCGATATTATATTCGCCGTTCTGGCTGGCCTTCACGCGGGATAGATATTCATCGCCCCCGCCAAAGGTGCCATCGACAACTTCGATGCCAGTTGCTTTGGTATAGGGACCAAAAGCATATTCGCGGAAGGCTTCAGACACGACGCCGCCCCAGCCATCGAAACGCACCTGACTGACAGCTGCTAAGGCCATTTTGTTGAAGGGTGTTTGCACGCCATAGGCCAGACCGGCAGCGCCGATCAGACCTAGAAAGCTGCGCCGATCCAGATCGCCATTCAGATAGCGTTCACGAAGACGTTCATACCGTGTTGTGTTATCCATGCTTAATCTCCTGTTCAGGGTTGGGTTTGTTAAAATTCACGCGGTTCTATCCGCCACGCTTTGTGGCCATGCGTCGGGCAATCGCTGCACCCAGCAGCGGCAGTCCGACGGTAAGGGCAATCATCACGCTGCCCAGAGCATTGATCTCTGGAGAGATCGAATTGCGCAGCATCGCGAAAATCTGGGTGGGTACGGTTTCGACGCCACCGGGTTTCCAGAACAATGTTCCGGTGATGTCATCAAAACTGATCGTGAAGGCGAACAGCATACCGGCAAAGACCGCCGGGGCCAGCAGGGGCAGTGTGATCTGAAAGAAAGTCTGCATTGGATTTGCACCTAGGCTCAATGCAGCTTCTTCCATGTCGCGGCGGATGCCGACCAGGCGGGCCTGCACGACCAGGATCACAAAGGGCAGGGTGAAGATCACATGGCCCATCAATAGCAGAAAGAAGCTCTTGTTGATTGATAGGAAGTTCAGGAACAGCAGCAGGGCAACGGCTAACACCACTTCCGGCACCAGGATCGGCGCGATTAAACAAGTGGAGATGAAATTGCTGCCCGGCACGGTATAGCGCACCAACGCGAGACTAGCTAAAACACCCAGCGTTGTAGAGATCACGGCGGTCAGCGCACCCAAGACGAGCGATGTTTGAAATGCGCGAATAATCGCATCGTTATTGGCCAGTTCAATGAACCAGCGAAAAGACAGGCCCGTCATCGGAAAGCTGCCAAACTGGCTGGCATTGAAGCTCAACAACACCACAACCGCGACCGGCAGGAACATGAACAGATAGACCAGAATGGTCCAGGTTCTAATCAGCATCCATCCCATCAGCCCAGCCCCTTCATCAGCTGCGCCATGCCCAGATACTTATTATAGATCAGGACCAGCGCTCCCAGCACCGCCAGCAGCATCAGGGACAAAGCCGACCCTAATGGCCAATCCAACTGCGTGATAATTGCCTCATAAACCAGATTAGCGAACATCGCATCGGTCGGCCCGCCAAGGACCAGAGGCGTGATATAGGTCCCAGACCCCAATACAAAGCAAAGCAGTCCACCTGCGGCCAATCCGGGCAGAGACAGCGGCAAGGTCACTTCCAGAAAGGTGCTCCATCGGGTTGCGCCTAAGGAACAAGCGGCATCTTCCAGGGAGACATCAATCCCTTCCAGGCTGACATAAACATTCAGCACCATGAAGGGCAGCAGGAAATGCACCAGGCCCAGAACCACGGTCGCTTGATTATAGAGCATCTGGATCGGCTCATCGATGATACCCAATGCAATCAGCACCGAATTCAAGGCACCAGACACACCCAGAATGTTGATCCAGCTCATCGTGCGGATGATGTAGCTGATCCAGAAAGGCAGCATCAGCAGGAGAAGCAGGATCGCCTTATTGCCCTTGGATCGGGCAATGAAATAGGCGGCGGGATAGCCCATCAGGGCGCAGACCACTGTGGTTATGACCCCGATCTTTAGCGTGTATAAAAGAATGTCCCGGTAAAAGGCGTCGGACAAGGCTTCGCGCCAATTGTCCAGAAAGAAGCCGACCTGATCTGCGCCCGTGGCAGTGCGTAGCCAGAAGGAATAGACCACAATGAATAGCAACGGCACAAACAGTAGCAGTGCCACTGCGGTCAGCGCTGGCGATAGCAGAATCCAAGGCTGACGCGCTTCCCGCGCTTCGACCGACATCCCTGAGCCTCCATTTGTTATTAATGATGACGTTTGCACGGGCTTTACTATTCAGCAAATAGATAGTTAGAATTGTTACTATAGATTTGGAGAATGATAGCATGACATTATCCCCCAGTCCGGAACGGTTAGCCCGTGATCTTGATTGGAATCTGCTGCGCACTTTTCTGGTGCTGGCCGAATCCAAAAGTGTCACCGATGCAGCAGATCGGTTGAGTTTGAAGCAGCCAACTGTTTCTAATGCGTTAAAGCGGCTGGAAGATCGTATTGGGAAGAAATTGATCGAACGCTCCCCGGGGCGCTTCGAATTGACCGAGGCGGGTCGGCTGCTACAGCGTGAAGTTATTGATATTCACGGCATGATCCTGAGGTTGGGCACGGTGATGCGCGACGTGACCGACGAGGTGCGGGGCCATGTTCGAATTGCGATGGCAAGTCACGTTATCTCCCCCCTGTTTAATGATGCTCTGACTGCGTTTCATACCAATCACCCTCTTGCGACATTACAGATTGATATCTCTGCCAGTCGGGAGGCGACGGCGGCAGTGCTGGCACGGCGCGCCTCTTTGGCGGTTTGTTTGGTCAAAGATCCCAACCCGAAATTGGAATATCGCCGATTGTACCGCGAGTATTTTGGTCTGTTTTGTGGACCAACCCACCCACTCTTTGGTCGGGTCAATTTAACCAAGCAAGATCTAGTGGGGCACTCGTCCGTTAGTTTCGTGACCGATCAAATGGGCGATGCATTGCGCCCAGTCACCCTGATGCGGGCCGCTGCTCAGTTGGACGAGCGGGTCGTTGGAACGTCCGCGCATTTGGAGGAGGTGCGCCGCATGATTGTTGCCGGCCTGGGCGTTGGGCCTCTGCCGATCCATGTAGTACGTCGGGATATTGAAGACGGGCTGCTGTGGCGCATTCCCCCCTATGAGGATCCGCCCGCAATTGATGTTCATGTGTTGTGGAATCCCAAGGCAAAGATGAACCGTGCGGAAAGCGCCCTGCTGGCATCCCTGCTGGCGCAGATTGAAGCAACACCAATAGAGGAACGCACCTATCTCTAAGGTCTAGCATATAAAGCAGCCGCGAGAGTCAGTCCTCTGTCAGCGTGTGCGCCATGCCTGGGTGCGTGTCAGAATTCTGCGTGAAATAAACGTGTGCAAAATGCGTGCACCGGCATTGGTGTAAAAGATCATCATTCCCATGGCTGCGGCGGGTGCAATGTCGCCAGCATCATCCATATTCAACACAGCAATGGAGGCCAGATTGGTCTTGGTGGAATACAGGAACACGACGGCAGATACCGTGGTCATTGCGTTCACAAACAGATAAATGGAGATGTCCAAAATGGCGGGAAGACAGACAGGTACCGTTACCCGGGTAAACAGTTTGTAGAATGGTTGGCGTAACGATGTCGCCACCGGTTCAAATTCCCGGTCAATCTGCTTCAAGGCCGTCAGCGCTGTCAGGTGACCAACCGTAAAGAAATGGGTGACCGTGCAGATCACCAGTATCGCCATTGTCCCATAAATGAAATTGAACGGGTTACTGGGATTGTTGAAGAAGAAGATATAAGCCAGCCCTAAAACCATGCCCGGTACCGCCATGGGCAACATGGCCAGGAATTGGAACAGGCTGCGACCTGTTTTGAAGCCATCGATCTTCTCTACCATATAGGCGCCGATGAAGATAATGGACGTGCCAATAACAGCGGTCAGTAACCCCAGTTGGATGGAATTATAATAGGAGTCCCAGCCGCCGCCATCCATCCGGTCGAAATCATAATTGTTCAGGCTCAGGGTTAAGTCATAAGGCCAGAATTTCACCAGGGCAGCGTATTGGCAGATACCGATAATGCTGAGGATGAAGAGGGCCACCAGGCCGCACCACAGCAAGCAGATCAACTCAAAACGGGGGTTCTTCTTGGGTTGAAAAGGGACAGACCGGGCACTGAGTAGGGATACCTGCTTTTTTTGGACCATGCGGTCGACGACAAAGGCGGCGATTGCAGGGATCAGCAGCATTACTGAGACAACCGCGCCCATCTCAAAATTCTGCTGGCCAATGACTTGTTTGTAGATATCGACGGCCAGCACATTGAACTGTCCACCGATCACCTTTGGCAGGCCGAAATCAGTGATTACCAATGTGAAGGTCACAAAAGCTGCCGAAATAAGACCATAGCGTGCGCCAGGTATGGTCACCGTCCAGAATGTGCGCCAGCGAGACGCCCTCAGGGATTCAGCCGCCTCATATTGCCGTTGATCAGAAATTGCCAAGGCCGTGGAGATGATAATCAACGCATGAGGAAAGGTGAAAAAGACGGACCCGATGATGATGCCAATTGGGCCATAGATCGACTCCCCCATCAGGACGTCTTTCAGCAAACCTTGATTGCCAAACAGATAAATCAGCGCAATGCCTGGCAACAAAGACGGCACCAGGATCGGCATCGTCGCAATCAGCCGAAATGTGCCTTTAAAAGGCATTAGGCTGCGATTCATGGCATAGGCGAAACCAAAGGCGATGCTGACAGTCAGAATCGTACTGACCACCGCGATGAAGATCGAATTTTCGATCGATTGAAATAGCGAGGGGGTCGAAAAATAGGTCCTGTAATTGGTGAAACCAATATCACGAACGGGTCTTAAGCTCACCCGCCGGAAGGTGTTTGAGTCCAGCTCGTTCCATTCCATGCTGTTCTGAAGGTCCAGCCCAACCAGATAGGGGGCGTCTGGGACAAGACCTCGGATACGGTATTTCACCTTGCTGCGGAAATTGAAGTTTGGAAACAGATCAACTGCTGTGAAGCGCCCGTCAGAACTGGTGCCAAGATCTGCCTTGCTGGCGATGTTAAGGCTGTCGTTTAGCGCCGCTGCTGTGACAGGATCGCCCCAATTACCGGCTTCGTCGCTGACTTGGAACTCATAACGGGTCAGATCAAACGAATAGGTGGTGAAGGATTTTGACAGCATGACATAGAGTGGCAGCGCCAGCGCGATGATCAAATACAGCGCGATTACCGCAATCAAACTGCGCTTGATCGCGCCATCTTGGTCCAGTTTTAGATGCGTCGTCGGGCCTGCTGGCAATTGGGTTTGAATTTCAGCCACGCTCAATCCCCCTTCGGGAAAATCAGGACGCGGTCGCAAGGCAGTTCAACTGCCATCGCCATGCCAAGTTTCAGGTCCAGACGTCGCACGGCGTTCATCGAGAAATTGGCCACCAGCGGTAGTCCAGCCAAACTCTCTCCGCTCAAATGACAGCGCCAGAAGGAGCCGAGAAATTCCATGTCGTCGAGAGTCACAGGCAAGACATTGTCCCGGTCGGCAGCGGCCGAGGCATCTGCAAGGGCATGGGGGGTGACATCTTCTGGTCGGATTGCCAGGGTGACCGATGTGCCATTACGCAGATTTTGCGGCAGGCAGGTGAGGGTTGCACCGCCCAAAGTGACCGTCTCATCGCGATAAACGGAATCGATCTTATTTGTCTCGCCAATGAAATCTGCGACGAACAACGTGTTTGGGTGGCGATAGACTTCGGTCGGGCTGCCAATCTGTTCGATCACGCCATGATTCATGACCACAATGCGGTCAGCCATGGACAGCGCTTCTTCCTGATCATGGGTGACCATGATGGTGGTAACGCCCAGTTTACGCTGTAATTCCTTGATTTCGTGGCGCAGATAGACACGCACCTTGGCATCCAGTGCCGATAACGGTTCATCCAGCAGCAGCAGACCCGGCGAGATCGCAATGGCGCGGGCAAGCGCGATACGTTGTTGCTGTCCCCCAGACAGTTGCGCTGGGTATTTTTTCGCCTGATCGGACAAACCGACCATCGTTAGTAATTCGGCCACGCGGGCGCTGGTTTCGGCGCGGCTGCGGCCGGTGTTTTCCAGCCCGAAGGCAATATTTTTTTCAATCGTCAAATTTGGAAATAGCGCGTAGGACTGAAACACAATCCCATAGTCGCGCTTGGAGGCAGGTAGCAGGGATATGTCCACGCCCCCCTGAATCATCGTGCCGCGGGTTTGCGGATCCAGTCCGGCAATCGCGCGCAGTAGGGTTGTCTTGCCACAGCCTGATGGGCCCAAAAAGCAGATGAATTCCCCCGGCCAAACTTCTAGGGAAATGTCTTTCAGTGCCAGGAAATCCCCAAAGGCTTTCCAGAGGTTTTCAATTTTTAAATAAGATTCGCCTGTGGCAGGGACTTGGGCGGTCTGGGCTTGGTCGCTCATATCAATATCCGGTAAGTTTGCAGAAAGAATCAGGCGCCCCCTGATTTAGGCGGCGCCTGTTTCAATTCAGCTATTACATTTAGCTTTTTGGCTCAGACTTGGAGTCGTAGCGCTTTGCCCATTCTTCCAGGATGGCACTGCGATGGTTTGCAGCCCATTCAAAGTCATTGTCGATCATTTTTGCTTCGATGTTATCTGGGAAAAACTCGACAGGTTTGGCAATGCCATCAATCCCAACCACGGCATAACCGACATTATATTCGGTCATTGCCTTCGGGGTGATGGTCCAGTCGATCAAAGTCTGAGCAGCTTCCAGTTTGGAGGTGCCAGCAATAATCGCATTGGCTTCCATATCCCAGCCGATGCCTTCTTCAGGAACAACGATTTCCAGCGGTGCGCCAGCGGCTTTGGACTTGGCACCACGGAAGGCAAAGGAAATGCCAATCGCGGTTTCGCCAGCGGCGGCCATTTTGCAAGGCTTAGAACCGGAATGGGTATAAGCCGCGATGTTTTCATGCAACGCGTCCATGTATTTCCAGCCATCGGCTTCGCCAAAAATCTGCAGCCAACTAGAAACATCAAGGAAGCCTGTGCCCGACGAGGCCGGGTTTGGCATTACCACATGGCCTTTGTAAACCGGCTTGGTCAGGTCTTTCCAAGAGGTCGGAACGGGCAGGCCCAGCTTTTCGCCTTCAACCGTGTTGAAGCAGACAGAAGCAACCCAGGCATCCATACCAACCCAGCTTGGCGGAACGTCTTTGTCTTTGAACGAGGCCTTCAGTTTGTCCAGACCTTTGGGAGCATAGGGCTCCAACATGCCTTCGGATTTCAATACCAGCAGCGAGGTCGCTGCAAGGCCCCAGACTACATCAGCCTGTGGATTATTTTTTTCTGCCAATAACTTAGCGGTAACGACACCGGTTGAATCCCGAACCCAGTTGATTTTGATGTCTGGATGGTCGGCATTGAAGGCATCAGCATAACGCTGCAAATCTTCCGCCTCAATAGCGGTGTAGACAGTCAGTTCAGTCTCTGCCAGGGCTGATGTGGACATCAGAACGGCGGCGAACGCACTCAATAGTATGGATGTTTTACGGATCATTTGTCTTCCCCTTGTCTCCACTAACCTGTTCACGCTTAAAGAAGGCGGTACCAAAGGGAGTATCCCGTTTGGCATTGATGAGTTCCCCAAAACCGCTCAGAAATTAGGCAGTTCTTTGTGTTGCACGTTTCTGGAGCACCTTCTCTCTAATAAGAGTGTGAGAAGCCTGTGTCGATAAGTAAAATCTATTTAACTTATGTTCTGAACAATAAATCTGATAGATGGTGTTATCCGGCAATGGCCAGTGTGATCACACCGCTGGCGACGATCGCTGCGGAGACAAGTCGACCTTTCCACGGGCGCTCTTTAAAAACAATCAGACCAATCAAGGCAGCGAATATTACACTGGATTCCCGAATTGCCGAAACCGCGGCCAAGGGGGCGATTGTCTTGGCATATAGTACAATGCCATAGGCACCAACGGCCAGAATGCCGCCCAACAAGCCGACTGTTAAGGCTTTTGGTTCAATCGTTCGACCATCGCGCATACGCCACCAGACCAAAAACAGCGGCACTGGCGCTTCGCCGAGGAACAGCCAGCCGATATAACCACCCGGACTTTCGGCAAGGCGAATTCCAATGCCATCGGCCACTGAATAGCTGGCGATACACAGACCCAGCAATATTGCGACCCAAACCGCTCGGGGGTCCGCTTTAATGACACCGCGCTGCAATGCCAGAAATCCGATGCCGCAGGAAACGGCGAATAATCCGATCCAACCGAAGACGCTTAGGCTTTCGCCGATTAACAGGAAAGCCCCTAAGGCAACCAAGGCGGGCGCCATGCCGCGAGAAATCGGATAGACTTGGGACAGGTCGCCCAAACGATATGCCT
>JARGPE010000126.1 GCA_029212835.1 Alphaproteobacteria bacterium
ATAAAGAAGCCGTTGCCGCCGCCCTTGCCAAGGCCGCACGGGTTGTTGAGATAACCCAGCGTAGTGATCGTATCGCGGTCAGCCCGATTGAAACACGCTCTGCCCTTGGAACATATAAAGACGGTCAATACACACTTCACACCCAAAGCCAGGGTGTGCATTTCATGCGTGATCTGATGGCCAAGACGTTGGGGGCAAATCCAGCCAATATTCGCGTAATCACCGCCGACGTAGGGGGCAGTTTCGGAATCAAATTAATGAACTATCCGGAACAAAGCCTGGTCCTTGCAGCGGCCAAGGAACTAGGGCGACCCGTCCGTTGGGTCTCCAGCCGCTCCGAAGCCTTTCTGACTGATGCCTATGGGCGTGGTCAGGCCAGCACCGCGAAACTTGCCTTGGACAGCGAGGGGCATATTCTTGCTCTTTCCGTCGACTCCATCGGGGATATGGGGGCCTATGCCTCTGCCCTTGGCATCAGCGTCCTGACTAAGGGTTTTGGAAAGACACTGGGGCATGTGTATGACATCCCCGTGCTTCATTATAAGGTGAAGGCCGTTTACACCAATGCGGCCCCAACCGATGCCTATCGCGGCGCAGGCAAGCCCGAGGCGCAGTATCTGGTTGAACGGCTAATTGATAAAGCCGCAACCGAAACGGGCCTTGGCGCCATCGCGTTTCGCCAAAAGAACCTGATTCCGCCCAGCAAAATGCCCTACAAGGCTGCCAATGGCTTTCCCTATGACTCGGCACATTTTGAACAGGCCATGATGGCAGGCGTGAAGGCTGCCAATTGGGATGGTTTCCCCGCGCGCCGTTCCGCCTCAGAAGCAAAGGGGCTGAAGCGTGGCATTGGGATTGGTGTCTATCTGCACCTGACCGGCGGCAGTCCCCAGGAAAAGAGCGAGGTACTGTTACAGCAGGACGGGTCGATCCTGATCCTGACCGGTGTTCAGGCTTCGGGCCAGGGGCATCAGACTGCCTTCGCCCAAATGGTTGCGGACAAACTGCAAATCCCGATGGACCGCATTCAAGTCGTTGAAGGCGACACGGCCCAGGTCAAAACCGGCGGCGGGACCGGCGGATCCTCCTCCCTGCCTATCGCAGGGGTAACGATCATGAAGGCGACAGATGCCCTGATTAATCTGGCAAAAGCGCAAGCGGCGGAGCAATTGGAAACAGCCATTGCAGATATTGAGTTCGGCAATGGCGGCTTTACCGTAATTGGCACCGACAAGCGCATAAGCCTGGTCGAACTGGCAGCCGCGCAACCAGCGGACAGTGAAAAACTGTGATCATGAAACCCAGACCGTGCCCCATGGTGCCTATATCGCAGAAGTCGAAGTGGACCCAGAGACGGGGCATGTCGCATTGGTAGCGCTAACCGCTGCCGATGATCTGGGCTGCCGCGTTAATCCAATGATCGCGGAAGGTCAGATCCATGGCGGCCTGGCCCAGGCAATTGGTCAGGCGATGTTTGAGCGCACGGTTTTTGATCCCGACACCGGACAATTGCTCAGCGGCTCTCTGATGGATTATCAACTGCCCCGAGCCAATGACCTGCCCAATTTCGACCTGCATGGTGTCGATATTCCCACTGAGAACAATATTCTGGGCATGAAGGGCGTTGGCGAGAATGCCTCGATCGGGGGTCCTGCCGCCGTGATTAATGCCATCGCCGATGCCTTGGGCACACAGGACATTGATATGCCCATGACCCCGGAACGAGTTTGGCGTGCGTTAACACGCTAGGTCTTTCAAAACGTTAAATATCAATAAAAAACAGGACCTCAGATAACCTGAGGTCCTGTCCATACTCTCACTCTTGCCCGCACCCGTAACGAAACAAATCTGTTAGCCAGCCATGCTGGGCGCTGTGCCTGCTGCCGCCGCAACCTTCGGGGTCTTGGAGGTTTTGCGCATGTCTGTTCGGATATGTTTGGTGCTGTAGCCATTGAAGATGTGGCCCAGCAAACCGCGGTTAAGATCCGACGTTCCAAACAACCAGTCGGCAATCGGGAAGGTCAGGTTCATATTCCGCTCCATCATCAAAGACTGATCATGATGGGCCGTATGATGACGGCGGATCGTGTTGACGAAGGGCATATAACGCACGAAGGCGTTTTCTTCCACATGACAGCAGAAATGCATGAATTCATAGGTCAGATACATGCCCGTCGTGGTGCACATCGTCAGCCAGCCAACGGTCGGAGAAATCAGCCAACCCAGAACCAAGGCGCCTGGAATGGTCGCCAGAATAAAGGTCACCAGCGCATAGGGTGGGAAGAACGTAACACGCCAGTCCCGCTGATCGGCAAAACGCATTTCATTTTCGGTAAAGAACTGGTGATGCATCAAGGTGTGGCGTGTGTAGATCGCCCGCAGACCGATGATATTCAATGGCCGGTGCATGACATGACGATGCAGGAACCATTCAAACAGATTGCACAAAAGAAACACGACTGGGACTGTCAGCCATTCCCACCACAGGGGCTGCTGCATATTGCTGATATAAATATACAGGGCCGCAATGCCGATCGTGTAAATCACGGCGACATGCAGGAAACCATTGTACCAGCCGGCGATCCGATCCCGATACTCACCACGGTATTTCCGCTGACGGTCCGACATGGGTGAATTTTGAAGTTCCATTGCAGTCTCCTTTAAAAGCTCTGCGCGTTGCCTAATGCCATAATTAAGCTCGCCTCTCCATCTGATATATCAGTTGCACATCATAAACTCAACGGAAAACGTATATGATCTTACATCTGTTCCCGTTGCTGTGTCGCGAAGATTGACGTGTATCCGCCACTCCAATCCGGAGGGATAATATAATCCCCGTCTTCATGATGAGCCCAGTGAGGCTGACTGCCACGAATAATCTGCTGTTCATAACGGGACGGCAGCGGTTGCGATGTATACGGCAGGGAGTCCGCAGCCGATACGACATTCAACAACAGCGGACGGCCCCGTCCGGTCAAATTCGGTTTAGACCCATGCACCGTGCGATAATTGTGGAAGGTCACAGACCCGGCTGGCCCATGCAGATATCGCACATTGTCTACATCCAACTTACCCAGGTCCTTATCCTGTATGTCCCCGGTCCAATGGCCATCTTCTGTATAGTGGTCATAGATGGGTCCCTTGTGGCTGCCCGGCAGGATTGCCAAAGGCCCCTGATCCATATCGCAATCATTCAGATACAGGCCGCAAGTCAGTACACTGGTATTGGTGTGGGGGAAGAAAGGCGCATCCTGGTGCCATTTCACCTCTGCCCCACCCTTGGCCCATTTGAAATTCAACTTGGACTGATAAAATTTCACATTGGGACCCAACAGGTCTTCAAACGCATCGCCGATCTTGGAGTCTGTTAAAAACTGCCAGAAAACTTCGTCCTGATCGCAGGGGCTGGAGACTCGCCGCAAGCGCGGCTCTTCTGCAGTATGATCACGCTCCAGATCAAAGATAGAACCGCTTTTTGTTTCTGCGCGGCTCAACTCGATCTGCCGATCAATTGCGGCGCGCAATTTTGTCAGCCATTCCTCACCAATCAAGGCAGGCACTACGACCGCGCCATCATTGAAATCTTCTTTACGCATCGTCCCATCACCTCATCAGTTAGTTAAAGCCGAGGAGCTGCTTAGGCAGCCACAGCGTGATTTGCGGGAAACTCATAACAATCACCAAGGTTATGCCCTGAATAACCAGGAACGGCACAACGCCTTTATACATGTCCTTCAGGGTCATCTCCGGCGGCGCGATACCCCGCAGGTAAAAGATCGCTGGGGCCATTGGGGGCGAGAGATAACTAGACTGGATCATGATCAGGATCAGCATACAGAACCACACCGGATCAAAATATCCGCCATAGCCGGTCGCCGCCCAGGATTCCCGAATGAACGGAATGAACAGAGGCACAAAAATCAACAGGATCGAAATCCATTCCAGGAAGAACCCTGCCAGAAAGACCAGTGCCAGGAACAGGAACAGCAAGCCCCATGGCCCCAGATTCACGGCCTCGATCATGTCGCGCATGATGCCCATGCCACCGGCCCCGACGAAGACACCCGTAAAGATACTGCCCCCCAACAAGATCAGCATGATCATTGCCGTCACCGTCAGGGTTTTGACCACCGCCTCTTTAAAGGTCTGCCATGTGCATTTGCCATACATCACTGTCAGCAGAAACGCACCCAAGGCACCAAGAGCCGACGCCTCTGTTGGCGCGGCCCATCCCATCATGATGGATCCCAAGACGGCAATAATCATCGCAATAGGCGGCACCAAGGCCTTGATCGTGATCACCAGTTTTTCTTTGATCGGCAAGTCCACTTCACCCGGTGCCAGGGTCCGGCGCGGCCCTGCTTCCGGCTTCAGAATGCACAGGCCCAGGATGTAAACGATGTAGAGCACCGACAACAGCAGGCCTGGGAAGATCATCCCGACCATCAGATCTCCAATCGACACATCCGCGATAGGACCTAAAACGACCACAACGACCGACGGTGGAATGATAGTGCCCAGCGATCCACCAGCACAGATCGTGCCGGAAATCAGGGATTTATTGTATTTATAACGCATCATGGCAGGGATCGCGAGCAAACCAACCACTGTTTCCGTCGCCCCCACAACACCGGTTGAGGCTGCGAAGATGATGCACATAATGATGGTCCCGATCGCTAAGCCACCGGGCAGCCGCCTTGTCCATAAATGGACCGCGCTGAACAGGTTCTCTGCAATACCGGAACGTTCCAGCATGGCCCCCATAAAGACAAACATCGGAACAGCAGCCAGAACGAAGTTACTGGCGATATCCTCAATCTTCTGGGTGTAGAGGAAGAAGGATGCATTACCGAAGGTGAACAGCCCAAAAACAAAGGCAACGCCCATCAAGGAGAAGGCGACCGGCACGCCCATAAAAATCAGGAACAACAACGCCGGGAACATTAAGAGGGCTTCCATCGCCTTAACTCTCCACTTCGCTATACGGGGTATCGAAAAGGGTCAGCAGGCTTTTCAGGCATTCTGCGATTACTTGCAGTGCCAAGAGGGTAAAGCCACAGGACAGCAAAACGCGGAATGGCCAGATCGGGGGATTCCAGGCGGAATTCCCGGACCGTTCGCCGCTTGCAAAGGCCGCCAGGGCGTAATGCCACAACGCCTCGTTCAACATCACCAGAAAGGGTAGAAACAGCACGATATAGAATACAAGATTCACCAAGGCCCGGGACTTGAGAGACAGGCGGTCATACAGAAGGTCGATCCGGACATGACTGTCCCTGGCCAAGGTAATTGCCGCACCGATCAGAAAATGCGTGCCGGTAATCATATAACCGAGCTCATAGGCCCATATCGTTGGTGCCCCGAACACATAGCGCGCAAAGACCTCATAGGTCGCGGTTAAAACCAACGGAATGATGGTCAAGGAAATCAGGAAGCCTGTGCGCGTGGTCAGGCATTCGATCAAGCGAATGATTGAGTGCATGATAGCCCTCTTTGAAAAAGGTCCCCTTAGAAAAGTCGAACCGGGGGGTGCATAAACACCCCCCGGCCAAACCATCCTGCCGCTTTATTCGCTGATAACGTTACGATAGCGATTGGCATCTTTCCAAAGATCCGCGAAGGCCGCCTGATCGTCCAAAACACGTTTGAACCAGGGGTTATCCGCCGCGATTTTATTCGCCCATGCAATCCCTGCATTATGCGCAGCAATCTGGGTTTCCGCGTCCAATTCGATGATTTCATTACCCTGAGCCCGATAGAAGGCCAAGGCTTTGGCGTCTTCCTGACCAATTGTCAGCCAGGAATTCATCGTCGTATCAAAAGCGGCATCTTTGATCAGTTTCTGATCTGCTTCTGATAGAGAAGCCCAGGTATCCGTATTGATAACCAATTCAAACGGCGCAGTCGGCTGATGCACACCAGGAATGATCACGTATTTCGTGACCCGGTGAAAACCAGGGGAGATATCTTCCCACAACGTACCCCATTCCGTCGCATCAATCGCGCCCCGTTCCAAGGATGCATACACATCACCACCCGGCATCGTGACTGGTGCAGCGCCCATGCTTTGGGAAATTTCCAACCAAGCACCGGCGGTGCGCAGCTTCAGCCCCTGCAGATCAGCCAGAGACTTCACAGGCTTGCGGGAATGTAAGAACACTTCCGCAGTCCGAATGAACAAGGGCATCGAAACCAGATTGAACTTTTCCTTGCGCCATTCTGCCTGCAATTCCGCGCCACCGGCACGATACAGCCAATGAAGCATCCGTTCTGTGTCAAAGCTGCCGGCATAACCACCAAACAATACAGCCGTTGGGTCCGCACCCCAGTCATATCCTGCCCAGGTATGGCCCATTTCGGCCACGCCACTGCTGACTGTTTCTGAAACCTTCAGGCCCGGGCCAAGCGTCCCGGCGGCAAACACTTCAATCTCGATACGCCCATTTGAGGCTTCTTTCACGCGATCCGCAAAGGCTTTCGCCCCGATTTCCATCAGCGGACCCCCGGCCCAGCCGGTTGCCATCTTGAACTTGTAATCCTGCGCGATGGCCGTGGTTGCCGCGAAGGACATCCCAATCACCGCCGCGCACAGGGTCCCAACGACCCCGATCTTCTTCAGGTCAAACATAGTATTCCTCCCACTCATTTCGGGGCCCCGCCTGGCCTCCTCGTTGATGAAAACTGGCGACTTTTGTCACCTTATTTTGCGGTTACTATTTTGCTGCCAGTTGATCGTCCAAAGCGCTTTTTATATCGGCTTCGGTCATGACCCATTCATTGGCAAAATTCGCAACAACCCGTTTCATCAGGGTAGGACAGACCTTTAGTGCCAGCGCATCATCGCCCAAAACATCCGCTGCCAGCGCCAAGGCTAACTGCGTTGGGGCGGTACCCTCATATCCCCATTCAAAGCCCAGTTCACTGAGCGTTTTTAGATCGAATCGAGGATCAAGAGGCACGCCGTCCACCATGACCTGAACGCCGTCAATGGTGCGGTCTCCGGTATATGTTTTCACAATCGTTTCCCCTGATAATCCACAGGTTTAGCCCTGCGGTATTGTTGTTAATGTTGTTTACGTTTCTCAATCAAAGTCTGGAATTTATCCAAGACCCCATCTGCAACCCCATAGCTGTGGTCATCGTCCGGGAACTGACTTTCCTTCACTTCACGCACATATTCTTTCAGACCCGCGACAGCGACTTCCGTCAGATTGGCGTATCGTTTTGTGAACTTCGGTTTGAAGTCGGTGAAGACCCCCAACAGATCATAGCTGAGCAGAATTTGACCATCGGTTCCAACCCCGGCACCGATGCCAATTGTCGGGATTTCCAACTGTTCAGAAATCAACCGTGCGATTGGTGCTGGGACAGCCTCAAACTCCAGCATGAAACATCCAGCATCCTGAATGGCGAGAGCGTCTTCCAGGATCACCATAGCCGTTTCCGCCGTGCGGCCCTGAATTTTAAAGCCTCCAAACATCGCAATTGTATGCGGCGTCAGTCCGATATGGGACGCTGTTGGTATGCCTGCTTCGACCAGCGCCTTGAGGATGTGGGCCTGAGACTTGCCACCCTGAGGCTTAACTGCATCACAGCCTGCGTCCTGCATGAAACGGGTCGCATTGGTCAGCGCACGGTCTACCGTATTATAACTTTGATATGGCATGCAGCCCAAAGTGAAGGTATTTGGGGCACCGCGCCGAACGGCTGCGGCATGCATAACCATCATGTCCATCGTCGCGGGAATGGTGCTGGGATATCCATGGGCGACCATGGCCAGGCTGTCGCCAACTACACAGACATCAACGCCCGCAGCCTCTGCCCAACGCGCCGAGGTATAGTCCGGCACCGAGGTGTAGACCATTTTCTCGCCACTGGTTTTGGAGTCCCGTATCTCCCCGATGGTCCGCTTCTTTTTTTCTTCGGCGGTCATCAAACTCTCCCTTTTCACAAACACGCAACTGATATATCTGTAATATCTGTAAGGGATATTGAAACAAATGGTCAAGGGGTGTTTTCGCCAAAGACCATCGAATTTTTGGAAAGACCGACCCAAACGATGTTTGTGCAAAATCTTCCCGCATTAATGACACTCTTTGGCACAGTGGTTCTGTTGACAGTCGGCATCATTTTGGTAGCGGGATTCCTGCCCCTGAATTTGGACAGGATGGATGGGGGACGCGCCGCGATGGCGTTGCTTGTTCTAATAACCGGGATCGCCCTGGCGGCATGCGGTGGATCGCTTCTGATCTGGTGCCTCAGGACCCTGCCTATCAGTTGGTCCATCATTGCTGCCGGGTTGGGAGTGCTGACAGGCCCCCTGTTGTTTCAAATACTCCCCTACCCGTTGCGGGATCGACCTCTTGGGTTGATCTGTATAGCGGGCCTCAGTCTCGCAATTGGTTTCTCTCTTCTGGGCATTGACCCGGTATGATAGAAACAGGAAATAAGAATTAAGGAGGACTAAGCATGCCAGTTCCATTTAAAATTCTACTGACCCTTTTGGTCGCCATCGTCGCCGTCGGCGCACATTTCTGGCAAATGGATATCGGGAATGTTACTCCGGCCTGGGTTGCCTTGGGTCTTGGGGCTTTCATGATTTTCGCCCTATGGCTGTTCCCTGAAACGAAACGCCGCAGCCCGACCAGCGTAAAGTAATCTTTTTGAAAACTAGGGATAGATGTATTCCGTTGCCGCGGGCAACGGACTCCGCAATACTGACCGAAATATGATTCGGTGCCGTGGTTGTGCTGAACAGATTGCAGGATGGAGTTTAAATGGGTCGTGGTGTGGAGCAGAATGAGAGAGCACCTCAGAAAACAGAGGCGCGCCTTAGCCTAACGGAACAAGCGTATCGCCAGATTGAAGAGCGGATCGTTACATTACGCTTGGAACCCGGCGAAGTACTGTCTGAAGCATCCCTGTCCAGCGAATTGGGCATCGGTCGCACGCCAATCCGGGAAGCCCTGCAGCGACTAGCTCGGGAGGGTTTGGTCAATATCCTGCCACGGCGGGGAATACTCGTTTCTGACATCAATGTGCGCAATCAGTTGGAACTGCTTGCCGTCCGGCGAGAAGTTGAGCGCTTGATGGCCAAGCTATGCGCAGTCCGGGCCAGCCAGGAGGAAAAACAAGCCTTTCTGACCCTTGCCGCTGATCTGGAAGAAACATCCCATACAGCCGATGACGTGGAATTCATGCGCCTGGATCGTCGTTTGAACGGCATGATTTCACGGGTCTGCCGCAATGATTATGCCCGCAGCGCCATGGGCTTGATGCATGGCTTGTCCCGCCGATTCTGGTATCAGCATTACAAGCAAGTGCTGGATCTATCCCTATGCGCGCGCCTTCATGCCGCAGTGGCCAGATCCATCGGAAATGGTGATTCTCATGGCGCTGCCGCCGCCTCAGATTCATTGATCAATTATATCGAGAAATTTACGCGCGCGACGCTGGACCAATCGAATATCAACTAATCTTGTCTTCCCAAATGTTGATTCCTTCCCGCGTTGACCAACCCAGTGGTCAGGCGTAAGTCTGCTGACCTTCCTTTGAAAGACAATGGAGTTCTCATGACTGACGCCCCTACTTTCGTTACGCATCTGGAATGTTCCATGACGGGCAAGATCTATCCGGCCGACACTGTCCAGGGCCTGTCAGAAGCCGGACGTCCCTTGCTGGTTCGCTATGATTTAGAAGCCCTGGCAAAATCCGTGACCAAGGAAGATATAGCCAAACGCACGGAAGGGTTTTATCGCTACCGGGAGTTTTTGCCTGTGCGCCGCGATGAAAATGTAGTTCGTCTGGGCGAAGTTGTGACACCGATGATCCCCCTGGCGCATACCGCAAAGCGCCTGAATGCCAAATCAATCATTGTGAAAGACGAGGGTCGCCTGCCGACCGGATCCTTCAAAGCACGCGGCCTCGCGCTAGCAGTCTCAATGGCCAAAGAACTGGGCCTCACCCATCTCGCCATGCCCACAAACGGCAATGCTGGTGCTGCGATGGCGGCCTATGCGACACAGGCCGGGATACGCAGCACGGTTTTCTGCCCGGCCGACACTCCAGAAGTCAATGTGTCCGAAATTGAATTGCAAGGGGCCACTGTCTATCGCGTCAATGGCCTGATCAATGACTGCGGCAAGATCGTGGGCGAGGGCAAAGGTCCCGTGGGCTGGTTCGACCTGTCCACGCTGAAAGAGCCCTATCGCATCGAAGGCAAAAAGACTATGGGCCTGGAATTGGCCGAACAAATGGGCTGGCAGGCACCTGATGTTATCTTCTATCCAACGGGCGGCGGCACCGGATTAATCGGTATGTGGAAGGCCTTTCAGGAGTTGGAGGCAATCGGCTGGTTGGGTCAGAAGAAACCACGCATGGTCGCTGTTCAAGCCACAGGCTGTGCCCCCATCGTGAAAGCCTATAATGACGGGGTGGAACATGCTCCCTTGTGGGAAAACGCCCATACCTATGCCGCAGGCATTCGCGTTCCCATCGCCGTTGGGGATTTCCTGATCCTGCGCGCCGTGCGGGAAAGCGGCGGCTTTGCCATTGCTGTGGAGGACAAAGCCATCACCGAAGCTCTGGATGAAGTTGGAAAGCAGGATGGCCTGCTGCTGTGTCCTGAAGGTGCAGCAACAATGGCTGCCTATAAGCAAGCACTGGCAAGTGGCCTCGTGGACCGTGACGAGTCGGCCTTACTGTTCAATTGTGCAACGGGCTTGAAATATCCTTTGCCCAAAATTGACCGCGCTTTGGATCGGCACCAACCCATCGATTACACGCAGTTTTAAATCCTTAAACTGCAGTGATACTTATTTTTCAGAGGGCCTTGGTGCCCTCTGGAAAGACCTTAGGGGCGCGCCGATATACAGGCTTCAACCCCTTTGGAGTGTTCTGTCATCATGGCGGGCAAGCTTTCTTGGTATGTGACCTCAGCAGCAGTATCACTGCTGACCGGCACGGTGGTTTTTGGTACAGTTACAGCCCTGATCTGGGCAATTTTAAATGACATCACCTTCTCTCTTCCAACAATTGATATTGCAATGTTGGGGGCAGCCCTGCCCACAGCGACGTCAATATGGCTTCTCGCTGGCGCAGCCTATCGCGCGGAACGACGGTTGGATCCACTGATGGATAAACCAGACATTTGATCCTACCTGCCTGTGACTTCGAGACAGTTCATCTGGTCTTCTTTCACAGTTTTCTAAAAACAGAAGCGCTGATTCTGCATTCCTGACCTGCTTACTGCCCCTCTATCCAAGTCATCAGAAATGACGAATCTTAATCCATAGCAGTCATCCAGGATCGGGTGATCCTTTGGACTGTAGAAACCTCTATCCTAGGAACGACGAACATGTCACCGGTGCTCATGGATTTTACGATCGCGTTGGGTTTTACTGGTATTGCAGCCTTAATGCTGCCTTTGGCTTATGCTTATTTTGAACGTGTCCCAGCACATTCAGATGTCAGTATCCGGCTGTCGCTGATCGCCTTTATGATCACCGTGATCCTGGCGTTTGCCATGCTGTACTTCGTCAATGCTGCATTCTCTTCAGACAATCTGGCCGTCTGCCTTGCCGTTGCTGCCCTGGGTCCGGTTTTGGGGGTCTTATTGCTGATGGCAATTTGGAAATTGGTGGTACCCTTCGTGATCCGATCCGATGCTAAAGAGATAACCTTGGAAAAGGGGTCGCCTCAGCATCTGGCTGCCTAAACACCACTAGATTTCCAACTCTGTTAATATCAGTGCAAAGCGCGAGGCAAGATTGTTTTGCCTCGCGCTTTGACATGTTTGCCTCTCATTTAAATTGCAAACCCCCTTATTTGGCAGGTAATGAATATGAGATGTCTGAGTTTGACCTCAACTTTCAGGATAAAGATAATTTGAGGATTGCAACGTAATGGCGCAGATAAAAAAGCCGGAAGTGCAACAGGCTATTCTCGATGCTGCAGGAAAAATGTTTCGTGAAAACGGTTCCCACGGTGCCTCT
>JARGPE010000127.1:0-4697 GCA_029212835.1 Alphaproteobacteria bacterium
GCTGTCAGAGAATGGCCGTGTCGTCGTCACGGGCTGTATGGGGAAAGACGAGGCCGCAATCCGCGCCGTACATCCCAGCGTCCTGGCCGTTACCGGTCCACAACAATACGAGCAGGTCGTGAGTGCCATTCACGATGTCCTGCCACCTCTACAAGACGCAAAGTTCGACCTGATGCCCCCCCAAGGGATCAAGCTGACCCCGCGCCATTACGCGTATTTGAAAATCTCAGAAGGCTGCAATCACAGCTGTAAATTCTGCATCATTCCCTCAATGCGCGGTAAGCTGGTCAGCCGCCCCGCCGCAAAGGTTCTGTATGAAGCAGAGCGCCTGGTGAAAGCAGGCGTGAAAGAATTGCTCGTGATCAGCCAGGATACATCCGCCTATGGCGTCGACCTGAAGCATGAAACCAGCCGATGGAATGGCAAGGAAGTCCGCGCCCATATCCAGGATCTGGCACGGGAATTGGGGTCGCTGGGGGCCTGGGTCCGACTGCATTATGTCTATCCCTATCCCCATGTCGATAAATTGGTACCCCTGATGGCAGACGGACTTGTCCTACCTTATCTGGACATCCCGTTTCAGCATGCCAGTCCCCATGTCCTGAATCTGATGCGCCGCCCGGCTCATCAGGAAAAGACGATGACACGGATCAATGCCTGGCGCGCGATCTGTCCGGACATCACCCTGCGGTCCACCTTCATCGTCGGCTTCCCCGGTGAGACGGATGAAGATTTTGAGTTTCTGCTGGACTGGCTGAAAGAAGCCCAGTTGGACCGCGTCGGCTGTTTCAAATATGAAAATGTTGATGGTGCCGCTGCCAATGACCTGCCAAATCATGTCCCAGAAGACGTAAAGGAAGACCGCTGGCACCGTTTCATGGCTGCCCAGGCAGATATCAGTGCTGCCAAACTGCAGAAAAAAATCGGTCTGGAAATGCAGGTTCTGGTCGATGAGGCACAGGGCGATGACGGTTACACCACCGCGCGCAGCACCGCCGATGCCCCGGAAATTGACGGCAACGTCCATATCGAAGGCCCCGGTTCAGAGATCCTGCAACCTGGGGATCTGGTCACGGTTCAAATCACCGATGCTGACGACTATGACCTGTATGGCGAAATTGTAACCGCCTGACCCCCGTGTGCCTATGCCGATTTTAACAATTGGCCTGATTCGAATCATGCGATACTGATTGTTACAGATTTATGACAATCATAATATCTTTGTAAGGACGTGCTGTGTTTATTCAGCCAGCATCAGTGCAACAGGTCGCGGCCCTGCCCTATGTTTCGGTGGGGGATCAGACGCTGGTTTTGTTGATCACCTCGCGAGAGCGGGGACGGTGGATTTTGCCAAAAGGGTGGCCAATAAAGGGTCTGTCCTATTCTGAAGCGGCAGCGCGCGAGGCTGAAGAGGAAGCGGGTGTCATCGGGGCCGTGAAAGCGGAACCATTGGGCCATTTCGACTATCAGAAACGCATGGCCAAGGGATATGAAGTGCGCTGCTCTGTCCTGGTCTATCCTCTACAGGTGGTTGAACATCGCCTGGAGTGGCGGGAACGGGGTGATCGGAATTTCCGCTGGTGTCCCTTATCCGATGCTCCGGCACAGGTTGATGATGCTGGTTTGTCCGAATTATTAAATACCATACATCAATCACTGCCCACGGTGTCATGGACCCTTTAAAACAATCCCTGGATAAAGACCTGGAAAAAATCGTCCATGTCGAGGCCGCTGCACGCTCGCTGTCTGGGCGGTATTCGACCTTATCGCTGGCGCTACTGTTTATTGGATTTTCTGGTCTTTTGGCCTTGGTCGTGTCCGGGTTTAGCGGCAATACAACGTTGATTGTTTTCGCGGCCGTTCTGGGTGCCTATATGGCGCTGAATATTGGCGCGAATGATGTCGCCAACAATGTCGGGCCTGCCGTCGGGGCTAAGGCCATGACATTAATGTGGGCCTTGATAATCGCCGCAATTTGCGAAAGTGCCGGTGCCCTGCTTGCCGGAGGAGATGTTGTCTCCACGATATCAAGTGGGATCATTGACCCGACACAGGTTACCGATTCACAGACCTTCATTTGGGCCATGATGTCCGCGCTGATGGCGGCAGCCCTGTGGGTTAATTTAGCAACCTGGATTGGGGCCCCCGTTTCCACCACCCATGCCGTGGTTGGCGGCGTCATGGGGGCAGGCATTGCGGCTGTCGGCGTCTCACTCATTCAATGGGAGACGCTGGGTGCGATTGCTGCCAGCTGGGTAATTTCCCCCGTTTTGGGTGGGGTGATCGCAGCAGCATTCCTGGCCTTCATCAAGGTCAATGTCATCTATCGCGAGGACAAAATCGCCGCAGCCCAACGCTGGATTCCGTTGCTGATCGCAATTATGGCCGGATCCTTTTTCTGCTATCTGATGCTGAAGGGTCTATCCCATGTCTGGAAGCCCAGCAGCATTGTCATCCTTATATTGTCCGGGGCTGTTTTCCTGGCATGTTGGGCCATGATGAGACCCATAATCCGAAGCCAATCCGAAGGCATGGAGAACCGAAACCAATCACTGCGCACACTGTTCCGTTTTCCCTTAATCTGCTCTGCGGCTCTCTTGTCTTTTGCCCATGGTGCCAATGATGTGGCCAATGCCATCGGTCCTTTGGCTGCAATCCTGCACAGCCTGCAAGACGGCCAAGTTGAGGCACAAGTCAGCGTGCCCATCTGGGTTATGTTGATTGGTGCTTTCGGGATCAGCCTGGGATTATTTCTCTATGGACCGAAACTGATCCGCATGGTCGGCGCTCGTATCACCAAGATGAACCCAATGCGCGCCTTTTGCGTTGCCTTGTCCGCTGCAGTCACAGTTATCGTTGCCTCTGGATTGGGCCTGCCTGTCAGCTCGACTCATATCGCCGTGGGTGCAGTTTTTGGTGTGGGATTCTTTCGCGAATACTATACCAGTCGCCAACGGGTCCTGCGACAGGTCGAACGACGTGCAGAAAATGAAACCGGCTGGGACGGGGCTACTTTGAATTCGCCAGAGCGCCGGAAGATAAAATCCGTCCCACAAATGGTGCCAGAGGAAATCGCCCATCGTAAACTGGTGCGACGCTCTCATTTCTTGACCATCATTGCAGCTTGGGTGATCACAGTTCCCGCATCCGCGTTATTATCCGCTGGTATATTCGTGATCGTAAAGACGGTCATGAAGATAGCGCTCTAGGGGCTGTTTTAAATCTTTTTCAGCCCACCCAGCGTTGCAGAACCGCTTTGATAGAGGTATCACGCCTTCCAACAGATTTACGGGCCCCCCTTTTCCCAGCTTAACACCCGGTTCTTAGGAGAGATAGACCATGGCGAATGCGCGTTACGACGTTATCGGAATCGGCAATGCATTGGTCGACATCCTTGTCGAGGTAGAGGACACCACCTTAGTCGAGGCCAGCCTGCCCAAGGGCGGCATGATGCTGGTTGAACGTTCGGACTCTGACAGTCTGTATAAAACGCTGCCAGCCGGGATCGAAAAATCCGGTGGGTCCTGTGGGAATACTATGGCAGGCTTGGCTGCGCTGGGTGGCAAGGGTGCCTATATCGGCAAGGTTTGCGATGATCAATTCGGCGATGTCTTTCGCCATGATATGACAGCAATGGGCGTTGATTTTCCAACTGCTGCGGCGGCGGGCGGTCCTGGTACGGGCAAATGCCTGGTACTCGTGACACCTGATGCACAGCGGACCATGGTCACCTATCTGGGGGCAGCATCCGATTTCACCCCCCAAGATATTTCTGTTTCAGCCATTCAGGCCGCGAAAGTGTTGTATCTGGAAGGCTACCTGTTTGACCGGGATGCTGCCAAAGCAGCCTTTATCGCCTCAGCTGAGGCCGCCCATGCGGCTGGTCGTGAAGTCTCGTTGAGCCTGAGTGACGGGTTCTGCGTCGACCGCCATCGCGATGCGTTTCTGGATCTTGTGCGCAATCACATCGACATCTTGTTCGCCAACGAACATGAAATTTGCTCCCTGTATCAAACAGATGACTTCGATACAGCGTTAATCGCGGCGAAAAAGGATTGCAAAGTCGCCTGCCTGACACGATCCGAAAAAGGGTCCGTTATTCTGTCAGGGGAAGAAGTGCATGTTGTCCAAGCCCAGGCCGTTGCCAAAGTGGTGGACACAACAGGGGCTGGCGATCAGTTTGCAGCGGGTTTCCTGTATGGCTACACACAGGGTTACGATCTGGCGCAATCCGCCAAGATAGGTGGCATTCTGGCGGCCGAAGTGATTTCCCATTATGGCGCACGACCGGAAACGGATGTGAAATCCCTGGTTGAGACAATGCTTGGGGCATAAAGGCACCTTGGGATGATCGAAAGCCTGTTTGCGGTACTGGCCCCGGTTTTTTTGACCGCCGCCCTTGGATTTATCTGGGTTAAGGCCGGGCGTACCCTGGACAGCGACCAGTTTACGCCGATTGTTGTTTTTATCGGCAGCCCATGTCTTGTGTTTTCAGCCCTGATGAAATCCCAAGTCTCCTTTTTGGAGGTTTCGCAATTTGCCGGAATGGCGGTACTTGTCCATTTCTCCACCTTTTTTCTGGGTTTCATCGTCTTGAAACTGATGAAACTGCCGCTACCCGCCTTTCTGCCAGCATTGATGCTACCCAATACAGGCAATATGGGCCTATCGCTGTGCCTGTTTGCATTCGGCACCAA
>JARGPE010000127.1:4767-11893 GCA_029212835.1 Alphaproteobacteria bacterium
TTCAGTTCACCATCGGAACGTCGATTGCCGCAGGCGGCGTGTCATGGCGGCGCGTGGTGACGACACCCCATATATACGCCGTTCTGCTGGCAGGATTGCTGTTAGGCACCGACACAGCCTTGCCGCAATGGCTCAGCAACACTGTGAACTTGCTGGGCCAATTCACCATCCCAATCATGTTGATGCTGTTGGGTGTCTCTCTGGCGCGGCTATCCGTGGGAAATCTGCCCCGCGCCGTGATGTTGTCGACCATCAGGATCGGCGGGGGTTTGGCCATTGGCTTGCTGATCAATTGGATTTTTGATCTTCAGGGCGTCGCTGCCGGGGTGATGCTGATTATGAGCACCATGCCCGTCGCCGTTTTCAACTATTTATTCGCACAATACTATAATAACAGCCCCTCAGAAGTGGCCGGTCTGGTCGTTGTCTCTACGCTGATGAGCTTCGTAACATTACCCATCTTGCTGTATTTTATTCTTTAGCGCGTCAGAACGGCGACGGCTTCTAGATGTGACGACCAGGTGAATTGATCCACCGGGGTCACATGCTGAACCTCATACCCGCCTTCGATTAAGGTGCTCAAATCCCGTGCCAGCGTTGCTGGATTACAGGACACGGCAACAATCGTCTTAACATTGCTCCAGGCCAACCGCTCTGCCTGGGCCGCTGCACCGGCACGCGGCGGATCAAAAATCACAGCGTCATAGCGTGCCAATTCTGACTCGCTCAAGGGATGTTTCGCCAAATCCCGGCATTCCGCCTGGACGCGCAAGCCTGCCGCCGCCCGACGCAGAGCTTCCACAGGGGCCGCCTCCCCCTCGGCCGCGAAGACATTCGCCCCCGCAACGGCAAGCGGCAACGACAGGCTGCCACAGCCAGCATACAGATCAGCAATGATCTTTGCCTCTTGTGGCAATCCAGCACGAACCAGATCGACCAAAATCGCCTCTCCTTCCCGGCTGGGCTGCAAAAACGCACCGATGGGCAGATCAACCGGCACACCCGCAATCATCAATCGGGCCGGACGACGGGCCGCGACGGGCTCTGCAAATCCGTCAGACTCCCAGGCAATGCGGGCGATATCATATTTTTCAGCAAAGGCGACCAGCCGCTGGCGCTCTGCCAGATCAGGATCAGAGGGGCGCGCCGGAATGAACATTAAGTCAAAGCCGGTATCGCTGAGCGTAACCTGAACATCGCCACCCTTGCCCAAACTATTCATCGAGGTAGCGAGATCACGCAGTGCGGGCAGCAGAGCCACAATTTCCGGTCTGGCCACCGGGCATTCCTGGATGTCAATCAGACGGCTTGTTCCTTGCGCGTTAAATCCAATCTGTGCCCGTCCTCCTGGACGCACAATGGTCAGGCGCAGGCGTCGGCGCGTGCCTGGCGGGACTTCACGGGTCTGCCCTACCAGATCAGCGTCAATCCCCCGTCGCCCCAAGGCTTCCACCAAATGGCCCCGCTTGATCCGGGCGATCGCAGCCAAATCCATATGCTGCAGCGAACAACCACCGCAGGCCGCTGCATGCTGACAGACTGGCTCAACACGATCAGGTCCTGAAACCAAAAGATCCTTCATTTTTGCCGCCCAGCCGTCACCCCGCTTTTCCCCAGGGATGGCGACAACCTGATCACCTGGCGCGGTGCCGGGAATGAACAAAGGGCCTGACGGTCCCTGTGCCACACCGTCGCCACGGGCGCCAATATGGTCAATTGTAACCGTCACCGGCTCTGAAACCGGTCGCTTTTTTTGGCTATATCGTCTGGGGCGCGCGGACACGAAGGCTCCTAATACTTATCTTAAACCAGATTTGTTGGCTTTTTCCCATAAGTCACCCATACTTGATCATTCAGTTGCAGATGACAGGGGCCGAATCGCGCATACTGTTACATGATTAATGCGGGCAAAGCAGCCTGCAAAATCATGGGTCTTTAAAAGGATCTTGCGGGAGGGCTTTCACGGCCAATGTCATTAAATACGCTCATTGCCTTTCTGCTTGCGTTCGGGTTGTTCATTGTCGCCATTTTGGCGCAGACAGATCAGTATCTCATTTTTGTCGATCCCTTCAGCTTTGTCATGGTTGTTGGTGGGACACTAGCAGCCACATTTCTGGGTCAAGAATTTCGCTATGTGATGCTGGCTCTACGCAGCATTTTCAGCATGTTTGCAGTCTATCGAGCGGGCCGAAATATCCTTAACCAGGATGTTGGGCGCTTGATTCAATGGGGGTATCTGGCACAGCAAAAGGGATTGATCGGTCTGGAGCCTGAAGTCAAAAAAATTCAAAGCGATGAGTTTCTAAACTTCGGCGTCGAGAACCTGCTCAGCGGCTATACCGGTGATGAACTGCGCGAAACTCTGGAAATCGCTGCCGATAAAACCTTCGAACGCAATCTGGTGCCCGCGAATATCCTGAAAAGCATGGGCGCAACCGCGCCTGCTTTTGGAATGATTGGGACATTGGTTGGTCTTATCATCATGCTATCCAGCCTGGGCGCAGATCCTAAAGAGCTCGGAATTGGGCTGGCTGTCGCCTTGAACACGACCTTGTATGGCGTTCTGTTTGCCAGATTGGTTCTGATACCCGCCGCCTCAAAATTAACCCAGCGTCAACAGATACAACGCTTTCGACACGAATTGATTACAGAAGGGCTGGTAATGCTCGCAGATCGTCGTTCTCCGAGATATATTGCAGATCGCATGAATAGCTTCTTGGACCCAAGTATACGCTTCGACATTGATAAGCAGGTTAAAAAATAACTAGTCAATAAGGGAGGGGCGAAATGACAAAGAAGCGCAGACCTCCCGCAGGCGAAGCGCCAGATGAAGCGGAAGACTGGCTGGTTACCTATGCCGATGCCATTACGCTGCTTATGGCCTTTTTTGTAATGCTGGTTTCCTTCTCAAAAATTGACCTTCCTATGTTTGATGAGGTGAAGGCCGGGATTGCTGATAAAATCGGGGCTGGTGGCGGTGACACCCCTCTGTTTGACCTGGAAGCGAATTTAAACGTGGAACTGGCGGAGGTCAGCCCCTTCCCCCCAAATGCAATCAGTGTCGGCTTCGACAATCAAGGCGTGGTAATCGATTTTGCCAGCGGTGCTTTATTCAAGAACGGCACAACGGATTTGAACGACGGTGCCATAAAAGTTCTGGAGGCCATTCGCGAGCAGTTGCGAGAGCCCCCTTACGATACATTCAAAATCGATATAGCAGGGCACACCTCTAATAGGATGCCGCCCAAAGGGTCAATTTATCCCACAAATTGGGAACTTTCTGCCAGTCAGGCGGCCCGCATTGTCAGGGAATTCATTGATATGGGTGTTCAGCCTCAATGGTTGACAACAATGGGGTATGCGGACACCCAACCAAAAGTACCCAATCTTGATGTGGCAAAGAATCCAATCGTCGAAAATCAGAAACAGAACGAAAGAATATCGCTGAAATTGCATCCATAATGCCGTAAATACATAAATTTTTTTATAAAATTCTATATACTTTTTAATTAAATAGCGCTTTATGCTGGTTTTGAGCAGAAGTTCGAATACTTGGTAGGGGATCGAGAGGTATGATCAATGGCGTTTAAGGTTAAGTTTTGGGGTGTTCGCGGTTCTATCGCCTGTCCTTCACCACGACATATTGGCTTTGGGGGAAATACAAGCTGTATCGAAGTCTCCGCTGGTGGTGAACGAATCATTTTCGATGCTGGAACCGGTATTCGCTCTCTTGGTCAATGGATGCTCAAGAAGGAAGTGAAGCATGCTCATCTGATGCTGTCCCATACGCATTGGGATCACATCAATGGCTTTCCTTTCTTCACGCCAGCCTTTCTGCCGGATCGTTCTTTCGAGATCATGGCGGGCCATGTCGACCCGGAACAGGGTGGCATTCGCAAGGTTCTTTCGGGCCAGATGGCCCAGCCGTTTTTCCCTGTCCCTCTTGAAGCCATGCGCGGTTCCCTGACATTTTCTGACTTCTCCGCCGGTGATGAGTTTGATTTGTCGGAGAATGTGCGCGTCAAAACCATGCCACTGAACCACCCCAATGGCGCGACCGGCTATCGTATTGAGCACCGAGGAAAAGCCATGTGCTATGTGACCGATACAGAGCATGTACCCGGCAAACCTGACCAGAATGTTTTGGCGCTGATCGAAGGCGCGGATCTGGTGATCTATGACAGCACCTATACCGAAGAAGAATTCCCGGAAAAAGTGGGTTGGGGCCATTCCACTTGGGAAGAAGGTATCCGTTTGTGCCGCGCTGCCAATGTCCGAATGCTGGCAATCTTTCATCATGATCCAACGCATGATGATGCCTTTATGGAGGCCTTGGAAATTAAAGCCCGAGAAACCTGGTCTGGTGCGATCATTGCGCGGGAAAATATGCGAATCAATCTACTGTAATGTGACCTGATAGAGGTCCCATTTTGAATTTGACGGATTCAAGAGTTCACAGATGACGTTATTGTTGCCATAGGGCAACAATTCTTGGAATCCGTCCTGAAAAGTTCCTGGAATGGCTGTTCGGAGAATTCATCAACCGTAAATATGATACTTTCAATAACGTTTTCTTTTGAATGGAAATTCTCATCCCATGAATTTAAAACCCGCATTTCTTCAAACAATACTAATGGGATTCTTGGTGCTGAGTCTTTTTACAGGACCAGCTTTGGCGCAACAGGTTGCCCAGAATCAAATCGAACAGCGGGTTGAAGATGCTCAAGGTGAAAATCCCGGGATAACTGCGGCACAACGAGCGGCAAGAGCGGCCATCGACGCGATGAACGACCCAAACTGCCCGACCGTGACATTCGCTGACATCCTATCCAATCCTGATGATTCCGCCTTGAATGTCTGTTATGCACGCGGTCAAATTCAAAGCGGAAATGTGAAAGGGGCCCTGGCCACGCTGGAGCGTGTCTTATTGATCGCCCCTGAGGCCCTTAATGTACGGCTGCTCTATGCAATCATCCTGTATCGTCTGGACAATATGGCAGAGGCCGAGCGGGAATTCCAAACCGTGGCACAGGCCGATCTTCCTCCTGAAGTTCGAAATCAGGTCGATACATACTTAAACGATATTCAACAGCAGCAGAAGACAACCAAACAATCCGTAAAGGTCAGTGTTGGAGTCTATGCAGACAGCAATCGAAATGCCGCCCCTGTCTCTGAAAGCCTGACAGCCTTTGGTGCCCGCAGCCCAATCGCATTGGAACGGGACAGACCGAATGGGGCGCTGGGTCTGCTGACCATACTGGGCTATGACTTCACCCATGATCCTGGTCTGCAAAACCAGCATGAGATTTTTGGTGGTGTGGATTTGTATGGGGATACGCTGTCAGAACAAAACAAGCTGGACATTCAGGCGCTGAATATGGATTTGGGGTTCCGGTGGCGTTATCCGGGAGTCACGATTGCACCCCGTGTTTTTCTGTCAAACATGCGCTTGGGCTGGGACAAATTTTATAATTCCAAAGGTGTTGAACTCAGGGTCGATCACAAAATACGCTTGCCGGACCCCGGCATGGCCCCCTTGGATAGTTGGTTTTTAGTCTCAGGCCAGCAAGAAAACTATCACAACACACCTGAATTTCAGACCCTGACACTGCGCAGCGGCAGAAAATCTGATGCGGAAATCGGGGTTGGAACTCTACTGTTTCCAGAACACTACGTCTCTCTGGTTGCGCGGGAACAATATAAGAGCGGGGCATCTGATCCCGGCAACAGCGGCGCAAAAACGTTTTCCTACAAGTACCATAGCGTTGAAGCCAACCATACATGGATCTTGGAAAATGGTAAGTTCCTGGTCAGCACGATTGGCCTGGGAACACGCCAATACAAGCAGCCAGACCCACTGGTTCAATCAGGCGTACACCGTTTGGAACAACCCTTCCTGATGCGCATGACCTATGGAATGCCCTTGTCCGAATTGATCGGAACCAATTGGCTGAAGGAAAGACGCGCAGAAACCCCCGATTTCCTGTATTTTGCAGAAGACACAACGATCTCACTGACGGGGGAATATCGCTATCAACGGTCCAATATCACAAACTATCAGACCGAAAATAAACGCATCCAACTCATGCTGACCCGCAGCTTCGACTTTTGAACTAAGGACTGAATCAATGATCGCTACACCTCGGACTCTTGCCATAGCGGGTTACACTTTCGCAGCACTTGCTTTAGTGCCGATCTGCAATGGGGCACTAGCGCAGGATTTGGTTCAGGCCGGCGTTTCGGCCGCAGTGCAGGGACAGGTTAATGTTGCCCGTGTTGATGCCGTGGGACGACAGATCGACAGCGGTGAACCGATTTTCCTGAATGACGCCATCACATCGGGTCCAGACTCTGGCATGCAGATTATGTTGTTGGATGAAACCGTTTTCACCATCGGGCCGGAGAGTGAAATTTCCATTGATACCTTTGTCTATGACCCAGGAACCGGCCAAGGCTCTTTGGCGGCGAATATGACAAAAGGTGTGATGCGGTTCGTAACCGGAAATGTCTCTTCGGGGAATCCCGAAAGCATGACGATCAAACTGCCCGTTGGCACGATCGGTATCCGGGGCACAATCGGTGATGTCGTGATTCTGACACAGGAACAGGCAAATCAGGTATTTCCAGAACAAACACCCAGCGGAAATGTTCCCAATCAACCCGTTGTTTTTGCCGCTCTGTCAGGACCAGGCCCTTTGACGCAAACAGGGGCAAATGTTGGCTCCTTCACTTTTTCTTCCCCCGATGGATCGGTTGATCTGAACCGTCCGGGCGGATCAGTTTTGGCGACACCGGGCCAACCACCGGTTTTCTTCATCGCCTCTCCGGAACAATTGGGACAAGTCACCACCGGCACCACGCCCAAGGGAAATACTCAAAACGCCAGTCAGAATGATAGCAACAATTCATCCGGGGGAAGTTCTTCTGCAAGCGGTGGTGGCACTCAAAATGTCCAATCGCAATCCAATGCGTCAAACGACACGTCGTTTAAGCAGGTGAATACCATTAACACCACCACCGGCACCACGTCGCAGACCCAGAATGCCGCCAACACGAATTCTCTGGCGACTGTGACCAATGGCTTCACCTATGCCGATATCGCCGCTGCCTTTTCCGGCGAGAGTGC
>JARGPE010000128.1:0-11195 GCA_029212835.1 Alphaproteobacteria bacterium
CCGGTGGAAACGGCAACTGTCATGCTGCGACCAATGGAAACCAGTATCGAAGCCGTTGGCTCGACACGCGCGAAACGAACAGTGGAAATCAAGCCTTTTGCCGACGGCCGTGTGGTCAATGTCGCCTTCAAGGCCGGTGATTCTGTTGAGGCGGGACAAGTTCTGTTGCGGCTGGATGATGAAATCGAGCGCGCTGATCTGGTCGAAGCAGAAGCTAGATTAAAGGATGCTCTAAGCGCGCTGAAGCGGGCTGAAACGCTGCGAAAATCCAATACCGTCGCAGAGGCCACCGTCGATACATTGGTCGCCAATGTTGCCATCGCTCAGGCGGATCGGGACCGCGCCATCCGGCGTTTGCAGGACCGTACCATCAAGGCCCCCTTTGCAGGCGTCGTGGGCTACTCAAATGTTGAACTGGGCGCACAGGTAGAATCTGGAGATACCATCACGGTTCTGGATGATCTGTCGGTCATCGAAGTTGAGTTTTTTCTGTCTGAGGGGCTGTTTAGCCGCATCACGCCAGGTCAAAAGGTTCTGGCCAATGCAGCAGCATTTCCCGGCCGTGATTTCGAAGCGGAGATCCTGTCCATCGACAGCCGTATTGCGCCAATTTCACGCTCCTTTCAGGCTAGGGCATCCATCGAAAATTCTGATCGCACATTACCCGCTGGCATGTTCATGCATTTATCAATCGTATTAGACGCGGACCAAGCGCTGACATTGCCAGAAGAAGCGGTCGTTGTGGACGGCAATCAATCCTATATTTTTGTGGTCACGCAACGAGAGGACGGCCTGCGTGCCGCACGGCGCAATGTCAGCATTGGCCGCCGTTCCCTTGGCTATGTCGAAGTCTTGGACGGAGTGTCCGAAGGCGATAGCGTTGTAATTCGCGGCGTACAAAAAGTGCGTGAAAACTCCTTGGTTGCCCCGAAATCCACGCCTACGTCGTCTGTGACCAGTGAGGTCACAAATTCATGACACTTTCTGATCTGTCGATCCGCAGACCTGTCCTTGCCATAGTTGCAAGTCTGTTGATTATTACCGCCGGTTTTGCCTCTCTGCTCTCCATCCCTGTTCGAGAACTGCCTGACGTCGATTCCGCCGTGGTAACGGTGACAACGACCTATACCGGTGCATCACCACAGATCGTTGACACTGATATTACTGAAATACTGGAAAGCTCTATTGCAGGCGTGTCCGGGGTTAAGACGATTTCATCCCAAAGCCGCCGTGGGCGCAGCCAGACGGTAATCGAATTTGAAACGGGACGCGATATTGATCAGGCGGCCAATGACGTCCGGGATGCCGTTGGTCGTGTTCGCTCAAACCTTCCCGATGGTGCGGATGAGCCGCAAATTGTGAAGAATGACAGTGATTCAGACCCTGTCATGCGGCTTGCCGTTTCCTCAGACAATCACAGCCCTGAAGAAATCACCGATTATGTTGATCGGTATGTCGTTGACCGGCTGACCACCCTGGACGGGGTGGCCAGTGTCGACATTCAGGGAGGCCGTCGCTATGCAATTCGTATTTGGATTGACCGGCGTGCGTTGGCTGCCCGTAACTTGACGGTCGGCGATATCGAAGCAGCAATCAAACGCAACAATATTGAATTGCCCGCTGGTGAAATCAAATCCACCCAGCGCATGATTGATATCCGGCTGGATGGTCGCTTTTCGACAGTCGAAGGATTTAAGAACATCGTTCTGGACACCGTTGATGGCTATCCGGTTCGCCTGGACTCCGTCGCGAATGTAGAACTGGGTGTCGAAGACGACGAAACTATCATCAGGGCAAATGGCAAACCTGCCGTCGGCTTGTCCGTCATCCGACAAAGCCAAGCCAATACGATGGCAATCTCCAAAGCCATCCGGGCGGAGGTTTCGGCACTTGCCCCCACCCTGCCAGACGGCATGAAAATAATCGTGGGGTCCGATGATGCCCTCTTCATTTCCGCCTCCATCCGGGAGGTAATGATCGCTCTGGGCCTGTCCCTGGTTCTGGTGATCCTGGTTATCTTGCTGTTCCTGCGGTCTGTGCGATCGACACTGGTACCAGCAGTCACGATTCCCATCGCGCTGATCGGCTGTCTGGCGATGATTGCCGTCATGGGGTTTTCGATCAATGTGCTGACATTGCTTGCCCTTTTGCTGGCAATTGGATTGGTTGTCGATGATGCCATTGTGGTCCTGGAGAATATCCAACGCCGTATTGATGAAGGCGAAACACCACTTGTCGCCGCCGTGCGAGGCACCAAGCAGGTTACCTTTGCTGTGTTGGCAACCTCCATCACCCTGGTCGCAGTCTTTATCCCGATCTCCTTCCTAGGGGGACAGGTTGGTCGATTGTTCAGTGAATTTGGGATGGTCATGGCCGCAGCCGTTATCATCTCCACCTTTGTTGCGCTCAGCCTGGTCCCTATGATTTCGTCTCGTGTGTTGAGATCGGCAAAGAAGTCAGAAACATCGTCTGGGGCAGCACAAGACGGCGACACTGCTATGGCCCAATCTACCGTTGGGCGCAGCTATCGGTTTCTGTTGCAGCGGGCAATTGGCGCCCCCTTGATCGTGATTGCCTTGTCCATGGCCTTCGTTGCGGGATCTATGGTGCTGTATCAGGAATTACCCCAGGAATTGGCCCCCCGGGAAGATCGTGGCGTTGCCTTCGTTCCGATCACCGCGCCTCAAGGGGCGACCGTTGCTTATACCGATGAGCAGGCGAAAATCATCGAAAAAGCGCTGCAGCCACAGGTCGACAAGGGCAACATCACGACGGTCTATTCTTTGGTAGGATGGGGCAATCGTCCCTATCGCGCTTTTGTCGTGTTGCGGCTTGCCCCTTGGGAAGATCGCCAGGACAGTCAGGCAAAAATAGTGAGCTCGGTACAACCTGCCGCACTCGGCCTTGCAGGGGCTCGTGCGGCGGTGGCAAGCCCAGCTGGTCTGGGTCTGCGAGGTAACTCCACCCCCCTGCGGATCGTGGTTGGGGGCCCTGATTTTGAACAGGTCAAACAATGGGCAGCGGCATTGTTGGAACATGCCGAACAGAACGACAAGCTAATCAATCCCGAAATTGATTTCGAGGAAAATCAGCCAGAGTTCAATTTGACCCTGAATAGAGGTCGGGCAGATGATCTGGGGATCAGCGCCCAGACTGTTGCCTCAACCTTACAGATCATGTTCGCATCGGAAGAATTGACGACTTATATTGATCGCGGGCGGGAATACCCGGTCATCGCCCAGGCGCGTCTTGAGGACCGACAGACACCTGATGACCTGAGCAATATCTTTATCCGCAGCCCAAATTCTGGCGAGGGAAGCCAATCTCTGGTTCCGCTCAGCGCCTTGGTTGATATGAAATCCAACGCCGCCGCCGCTGAATTGCGTCGGTTTGATCGTTTGCCATCGATTACCATTCAGGCGGCACTGGCACCGGATTACACATTGGGAGATGCGCTGACCTATATGGAAGCTGGAGCTGCCACCATCCTGCCTGACACAGCCAAGCTGGGTTATTCAGGTCAGTCGGCAACGTTTAAGGACACGTCCGGTGACATTCTAGTCACTTTCGCAATTGCGCTGTTGATTGTTTTCCTGGTCCTAGCCGCACAGTTTGAGAGCTTCATCCATCCGATGGTCATCATGCTCTCTGTCCCATTGGCCGTAGCAGGGGCAATCTATTCCCTGACATTGGCGGGCCTATCGCTGAATGTGTACAGTCAGATCGGCATTATCCTTTTGATTGGACTGATGGCAAAAAATGGCATTCTGATTGTTGAATTTGCCAATCAGTTGCGCGACGAAGGAAAATCCGTGCGTGAGGCGATTATCGAAGCCTCTGTTCTTCGCTTCCGCCCTATTGTGATGACGGTGATTTCGACCATCCTGGGGGCCGTCCCCCTGGTTATTGCTTCCGGTGCGGGAGCAGAAAGCCGCATTGCCATCGGCTGGGTGATCGTCGGGGGCCTAAGCTCCGCCTTAGTCCTAACGCTGTTCTTAACGCCCGTTCTCTATGACCTGATGGCTGGCTTTTCCAAGCCCCGCTCTGCCGTGGAAAAGGCGTTGGACGAGGCCCTGGCAACCCCCAAAGGACATCAAGCCGCCGAGTAATACGCAGCATTTCAGCCAACTGTTTTTGTTTAATGAAACAGCTTAACGCGCCAAACCGACGAACAAACGGTGCTTCGCATCCTTGGCACGTTTAGACCCAGAGACGATTTCTATCAGTCGGCAAAAGTATAAAACGCTTTCTTCTGCCAATTCAGGGTTCGAGGCATGATGCTGGTCCAACCATAATTTCAATCGGTTTTCCGAACTAATTAGCATTTTATCCAGCACTTGGCGTTCACGCTCAAATGATGACTTTGCTCCAATGCGATCTGCTATGCCGTTAACACGTTTGAAAGACAGAGCGATCCGTTCCGCTTTTTCAATCATGTCTAAAACATCATCTGTGAACTCACTTCCAGACTCCACCAAGCTCAAGAGGGTCTCAATCGTCGGCGTTACCGTTTTCTTGGCAGAGCGAATGACTGTTTCGTCCACCAAGGATGATATAGAGCGAATGTGCCGCAAGGCGGCAGCTTTAGTCGCCTCTGCATTCCCCCTAGACGTGCTGCTTTTCAAGCGGTCCATTTCATCCAGATAGGTTTCCAACTCATTAAACAAGGCGTCTGGGGCTATACGGCCCCGTTTGATTGCCGTTGCCAGATCTTCCGCCGTCGATTCCAATTCCTGCAGTAAGGATTTTTCAATCCGGTCTCGAACCTGTTGGATGCCGTTGCACCAATTTGTCTTTGTTGCATCCATGGATCGAAAGATCGTCATGATGTCTGTCTTGGTCTTCAGGCGGCGGTGGATGGTCCATACGACCATTTCTGCAGCCTCCGGCGTAGTGTCATTAGCCTCGCTTAAAACCGCAACCAACGCCTCAACCAATTCTTTCTTCAAACGAACGATGGGACGGTTTGGATAAAGCAGACGAACATCGCGAATTGATTTGGCCACTCGCAGACATGCCGCCGCCTCGAGGATATCCTCGTAACGATCTGTACCTCCCAATTCGACCAGCAAGGCCTTTCGCGCTTCCCCAGATTTTTTGGCGGCCAACTCCGTACGCCAAGCTTCATCAGCCATTTCCCATAGCTCTGATTTTCGCAATTCGAGCTCGTTCCAACGCTGCAATTTGAAATCTTCAATCATCTCCTTTTCCACTGCGTCCAACTTGGCCCCTAACAGGGCGTGGGTCTTCTTAACAAAGGGCGCAATGCTTTTGCGTTCGATCAGCGCTTCACGCTTCACGTCAGGCGTATAACTGATAAACAAATCTTCACAGGGTTCGCACAAAACGCGATCCCGTGTTGGAATATGTTTCGGTCGAATTTCCACCAAGGCCGGGCGGATCATCTCTAAAATCTTTGTGGCCGGAATATCCTGAAAATTATGCGACCGTCCGTATTCAATCGCGCGTGTCAACGCATGCAGCTCTCCATCTCCCAAAGTGACAAGAAACTGTTGCAGTCGCTTCAACTTATCTTCGGATATCGTTGTCATGTTATTGATCAACCGTTTTGAATTGTGTCAGCCGGCCCAGCATTTCTTGATCCAATTCCTCGGTCCGCCAATCCGTATTGGCTTTGACCCATCCCTTTTGGGTCTCGCGAATGCCACTCAATTTGTCGAACTGGTCCCCAATCAAAACGCTCTTGGGAAGGATTGGTAGATTCTCGTATATCATCTCCAGTACTTTACGGCGTTGCCCACGAAAGCTCTCACTGGATTCGTTCCAGGCCTCAATCAATCGAGCCCAACCATCTATAATCCAAGAGATCGTCTGTACATGTTCCTGCATCGCCTGCATTGTTTTATCGGCATTTGCCAAAGCCTTGCCGATATCGTGCTCAAAAGACCAACATTTTTCCATTTCGCGATTGGCAATTTCTGACGTCAGCTTGGCACTCTCGTTAATGCCGCGCCCCATGAATTGTACTTCTGGTGGTTCCTTGGTCAGATACTCTTTGATATCCGCGCCCATGGTTTGAAGATGGATATAAGTCTGGCGCAGATAACCGGGATGATCCGCATTCTTTACGCCGATTGTCCCCGTCAGACGGGCCCATTGTTCCAGTTTTTGCATGATTTCGTCGGGCGTCGTATTGGACTTTTCAGCATAGGATTTGAATTGTTCCTTCGCCAGCTTCTGACCCGCCGGTGTGATCAAAACCTTCAAATCCAGATCCAATGAATCCTCAGCAAGCAATTTCAATGCCCTAACAATCAAAAGGCATTGATTAAAAAGACCGACATTCTCTGCATTTTCAATTTCACGCTTTGCCGCACGGGTACGGGGCACACCGCCAAATCCCCGGGCGTCCATATCCAAAACGACCTGCCGCAAATCAAACGGTGTAATGGATGGCAGCCCTTCTAGATTATCCACCAGGGTTTGATCATAAAGATTCAGTTCAACAAGAGTGGGAAGGGCCTTAAAGGGCACCACATAGGTTCCTTCGCCACCACTGAGGCCGGGCAGCAAAAACTCACGGTTTTTAGGGGAACTTCCTCGCAACCGAGCATTTCGGACGACATCACTGGTGAACGGTACATTGACACCGCGCTCTTCAAAGGTGCTGGGTAAATATTGCATAATGACAGCCTCACCGGACCTTAAAAATTATCTTATATTCATTTAAATATAGTATTTCTCACTGCGCATCGAAAGAAAATACTCTCCGCCAATACATACTGTTGTTTGCCCAAAGGCCTTACTCTAAAGAATGCATAATTCCCATAAAAGTGATGCCCTGTTCTATCTGTCGCTCAAATAATGTAGACGTGAGAATTCTTCGGGTTGAAAGTCACCCCCGGACACGACAGACTCTCCCAAAATTTGGTGGGGTGCCTTTAAAGTCCCGCCGTCTCTACTACGCCAGGAGCCCCTGAATGCGGTATGAAAGTCCGACTACAATTGATGCAGCGGTCACCTTGTTGGCCGGCGAGACAGGTAAAGCGCATGTATTGGCCGGAGGGACTGATTTACTGGTTCGCCTGCGATCCGGTTTTGTCGAACCAGATTTGATTGTCGACTTAAAGCGAATTGACACCCTGAAGACAATCACATTGGAAAGTGACGGATTACGGGTCGGTGCGGCTGTTCCCAGCGCGGAACTGAATGAGCATGCCGATGCTGTCGCAGGGTGGCCCGGCGTGTGCGAAGCAGCCGGCCTGATCGGGTCAACGCAAGTTCAGGGTCGCGCAACGATCTCCGGCAATCTGTGTAATGCATCACCTGCAGCCGACAGTGTGCCCGCCATGGTCGCCGCTGGTGCCATCGCACGGATCATTGGCCCAAACGGCACCCGCGACGTTCCAGTGGAAGAAATCGCAACGGGGCCTGGCAAAACAAGCCTGCAAAAGGGTGAAATCGTCGAGTCGATCCTGTTGCCTAAACGCCCTGCCGGAACAGCAGATGCCTATCTGCGCTTTATACCACGCACGGAAATGGATATTGCCGTCGTTGGGGTTGGTATTTGCCTGACGATAGACGGATCGGGTATCTGCACGGCGGCACGAGTTTCCTTGGGTGCCGTTGCAGCAAAGGTCATTATCGTGGAGTCAGCGGCGAAGGCCTTGATCGGCACCAAAGTGGATGACGCAGCCCTGAATGCATTGGCCGCTGCGTGCTCCACTGCTGCCACCCCAATTGACGACAAACGCGGAACCGTTGAGTTCCGCACCGACATCGCCGGCACACTGGCAAAACGTGCTGCCGCAATCGCGCTCAAACGTGCGGAGAAAAATCTATGAGCCAAGTTCACGTCACCACAAAGATTAACGGCGATACCACAGAATATCTGTGTGACGCAGAAGAAACCCTGTTGGACGTCCTGCGCGATCGGTTACAGATGACCGGATCCAAGGAAGGCTGTGGCACGGGCGATTGCGGGGCCTGTACCGTTATAATGGACGGCCGCCCGGTCTGTTCCTGTCTGGTCCTGGGCGCCGAAGCGGAAGGCCGCAGCGTTGAGACCATCGAGGGCATGGCCAAGGGCGAAGAATTGCACCCCCTGCAACGGCATTTCCTGAATGGCGCAGCCCTGCAATGTGGCATCTGCACGCCGGGTATTCTGGTCGCCGCGAAAGCGCTGTTGGCGCAAAACGCAAATCCGACAGAAACTGAAATTCGCTATTGGTTGGCGGGCAATCTGTGCCGCTGTACCGGTTATGATAAAATCATCCGCGCCGTTCAATCCGCCGCTGCGGAGATGAGAGGAGAGAGCCATGCCGCTTGATCGTGATCCAGCCGACCGTGACTATAAAGTCGTTGGCCATCGCCATAACCGCCCGGACGGTATCGACAAGGTAACCGGGCGGGCCAAATTCGGTGCCGATATGGCCGCACCGGGCCTGCTGCACGGCAAGATCCTGCGCAGCCCCCATGCCCACGCCCGCATCAAGTCTATTGATGTGTCAAAGGCTCTTGCCCTGGAAGGCGTGAAGGCCATCGTCACAGCGGCTGACTTCCCGGATAATCCAGCTGTTCTGGAAGATGGGGAACTGACCAATATCCGCTATAATGTCATGGCACGCGAAAAGGCCCTGTATGATGGTCATGCGGTCGCGGCCGTTGCCGCCAGCAATCCCCGCATTGCTGCCAAGGCCTTGAAATTGATTGAGGTAGACTATGAGGTCCTGCCACATGTCGTAGATGTAGAATTAGCGATGAAGGACGATGCGCCGATCCTTCATGATCACATCAGAACAGAAGGTGTGGAAGATGCGCCAGACCGCCCGACAAATATCGCTGAGCGGATTGAGTTAGGCTATGGCGATGTCGAAGCTGGCTTTGCAGAAGCAGATGTCGTGATCGAGCGCCAGTTCCGCACCGGTGCGGCGCATCAGGGCTATATCGAACCCCATGCCTGTCTGGCCAATATTTCTGGAGATGGGTCTGGCGATCTGTGGTGCTGTACCCAGGGCCAGTTCATGGTCCGGGATGTCTGTGCCCAATTGAATGGCATGGATGTCTCAAAACTGCGCGTCACGCCGTCTGAAATCGGCGGTGGCTTTGGTGGCAAGACGACGGTGTTTATCGAACCTGTCGCTGTCGCCCTCTCCCGCAAAGCCGGTAAGCCGGTCAAGATTGTGATGAACCGGGGAGAAGTCTTCCGCGCCACTGGCCCAACAGCCTCTAGCGCAATCTGGGTAAAGATGGGCTGTAAGAAAGACGGGACTATCACGGCTGCCCAGGCCGAATTCAAATATCAGGGCGGGGCTTTCCCAGGCTCTCCTGTTTCCATGGGTGCAATGACGGCCTTTGCCTGTTATCAGCCAAAAACCCTGAAGGCAATTGGTTGGGACGTTGTGACCAACCGTCCGAAACAGGCCGCCTATCGCGCGCCGGGTGCCCCAATGGCTGCCTTTGCAGTTGAAAGCATTGTTGAGGAATTAGCCCATACAATTGGTATGGACCCCGTGGATTTCCGCCTGAAGAATGCCGCAACATCAGGCAGCAAGTCATCCTATGGCCCGACCTATAGCGATATTGGACTGGTGGAGACATTGGAGGCCGTAAAGGCGCATCCCAACTATGCCATCAAGCTGGGGCCCAATCAGGGACGCGGCGTTGCCAGTGGCTTCTGGTTCAATTTTGGTGGTCAAACCGCAGTCACCCTGAACCTGAATATTGATGGCACGGTCGCCCTGTCGGTTGGCACACCAGATATCGGGGGCAGCCGTGCCTCCATGTGCGCCATGGCGGCAGAAGAACTCGGCATTCCCTATCATCATGTGCAGACGATCATCGCGGATACCGGTTCTCTGGGTTTTAACGATGTAACCGATGGTAGCCGGGTGACCTTTGCCAGCGGCTTGGCCACCATCGAGGCCGCCCGCAATGCGGTTAAAGTGCTGTGTCAACGGGCCGCCAAAATCTGGGGTATTCCAGCAGATGCGGTGACCTGGGAAAATGGATGTGCCGTTCCCGCCGGACCCAATGCCGGGGAATTCCCACCGATGACCATCAAGGAACTTGCCAAACAAGCAGGCGCCACCGGTGGCCCGATTGCAGGGCATTTTGAGGTCAGCGCCGATGGGGCCGGCCCCAGCTTTGCCACCCATTTAGTAGATGCGGAAGTGGACCGGGAAACCGGTCGCATCACCATCCTGCGCTATCTGATCGTGCAGGATGCCGGCAAGGCCGTCAGCCCCGCCTATGTCGAAGGACAGATGCAGGGGGGCGCCGTCCAAGGCATCGGTTGGGCCTTAAACGAGGAATATATCTATAACGACAAGGGCGTGATGGAAAATCCGGGTTTCCTGGATTATCGCGTGCCGGTTGCCTCTGACCTGCCAATGATCGATACGCAGATCGTGGAAGTTCCCAATCCGGGCCATCCCTATGGGGTGCGCGGCGTTGGCGAAACCTCCATCGTGCCGCCATTGGGCGCGGTCGCCAACGCGGTTGCCGCCGCGGTCGGTGCAAGACCGGAAGAACTGCCAATGTCGCCACCGCGCCTGTTGAAGCTGATGAAGGAGCAGGCCCAGCCGCTTGCGGCGGAATAGGGGGCACTATGGCACGGGTCAAACTTTGGGGGTCTCTCAGCCGGATGGCCGACGGGCAGAAGGAATTTGAAATTGATGCCCCAAATATCGACCGCATGCTAACGGCCCTGGGTGAAGCTGCACCAAAACTGAAACCAATCTTGGCAAAGGGCGTGACTGTCTCCATCGATGGCACGCTCTACCGCCTGGATAAGTTCCAGGCAATCCAACCCGACAGCGAAGTCTATATCCTGCCGAGAATGGCGGGAGGGTAGTTTTAGGATGTAAACAAGTGAACTACGCTAACTTGATCTTATTGGTAAAACGCTTATCAGAAACTCTAATGTTAGTGTGATGAGTTTTTTTGAACTTAATGTTTCCATGTTTTACATATTGAAAGTCAACGAAAGCAAAATTTACATTTTTGAATTCGCTATCCCGCAAGTCACTGCGATAAAACTTTGTGTATGTGGCATCAATATTTGAAAAAAATGCCCTTTTTAAGTCCGCTGATACAAACACCGTCCCAAGCAAATCCATGCGTGAAAAATAGGCGCCAGTTAAATCTGAATGAGAAAAATCTGTACCAAAAAGTGCCGTCTGGGAAAACTTACATCCATAAAGACGCATCCCAACCAGGTACTCCCCACATAG
>JARGPE010000128.1:11209-11841 GCA_029212835.1 Alphaproteobacteria bacterium
TTCCCTGAAAGAACACAATTATATCAGAGTGCCCATCATCTTCATATCTTGTGAAGCCAATTCTGACATTTACATCCCTAATTCTATATAGAACTTTGCTTAAAATTTTGGGGTTTTCTTGAAATGCAGGTATCTGCACTGCACCAGGCTTCCAGAACGCTGGATTCCCTTTATCCAAAAGTGCATTTTTGGGATACGCAATTGATACAAATGCGCTTAATATTGAAAATAGGGCACCTAAAGTTTTATAATACTGAGCGTCCGCTTCAGTCCAACTACTTGCGGACTTAAAATTAGGAGTCCCAATCAAAAGTGCTCTATCAAGAACCGGTATAAACTCTTCAATAGTTTTTTTAGCTTTTATCCAGGGCTTAAAATCTTTTTCTTTTAAGAAAGATCGTTCAACTTCATTTTTTAGAAAAAGAAATATTTCATGGGTAATAGAGGACCCACCACACAGTTTTGCCCACCTATCCAAGAAATTTTCTTCAGAAAAATCTCCATCTGGATTCGTTACTTGACGCAACCATCTATCAAAACAATTAAATAAACCTATTGCCGTCAAGTATTCACCAAAACTTTTGTGTAAAAATTCGTGGCGGCGCCCCCCCTGGGGATGGTTTGTGGTGTTG
>JARGPE010000129.1:0-8702 GCA_029212835.1 Alphaproteobacteria bacterium
AAAGGGGCAACACACAGCCTCAAACTGTCTGCGGCAGGCTTGGAGGCGGACAGTCGCAAGCGAATGAAGGTTGATCCTTTATCCTTCCAAACTGAGGTTGAGCACATCTATGCGGCGGGCGACGTGATTGGTTTCCCCAGTCTTGCCTCTACCTCCATGGAGCAGGGAAGAATCGCGGCCTGTCATGCATTGGGTAAGCCGATGCAGGAACCGCCAGATTATTTTCCCTATGGTATTTATGCCGTGCCAGAGATTTCAACCGTCGGCATGACCGAGGAAGAGGTGTTGGAGCGGGGCATCCCCTATGAATGCGGCATAGCCCGGTTCCGGGAGACGTCACGCGGCCATATTATGGGGCTGGATGCGGGGATGATGAAGATGATCTTTTCCATCAAAACCCATCGTCTGCTGGGAGTGCATATCTGTGGCGAGGGCGCGACGGAGTTGATTCATATCGGTCAGGCCGTGTTGAACCTGAAAGGGACGCTGGAATATTTCGTCGAAAATACGTTCAACTATCCGACCCTGGCCGAAGCTTACAAGATCGCCGCCCTGGATGCCTGGAACCGAATGCCGGATCGAATCTAACCCTGTATCAGTCGCACAGGTTTTTCAAAGACCTTCAGGGCTTCAGATAATTCGCGACAGCGTTTCAGGGTTTGTCGACCAGACCGCACAATGAATTCGGAATGTTTGCCATTGCGGCGTTTGGCAACGGCAAAGAGTGGTGTCTCATGAGTGTGACGAAAAATGGAAAAGATCGCGACAGGTCCATTGAAATCAATCGCATAGTCGCGCCATTCGCCGGTCGAAACCCGAACGGAATACATATTCAGCAATTGTCGCAATTCGCCTTGATCGAAATAGGTGCGTTGCTTTCCACCGCCGCGCCGCCGGTATTCGGAAAAATCGATCAGCTCTGTCATTAGCCTCGTATCCGTAACCTCATGGAGCCATCAGCCTAGCCCATTTTTACTTAGTCACGGAAGTGTCAAATTACAAAACTTTGGGCTAATTGATCTCTTGCTGGTCATAGCCATAGGGGTCGGGTTCTGAAAAGCAGTTCACATTGCCCAATGTTCGGTAGCAAAAAACAGGGGCTTCGATCACTTCTTCCCGAGGGGCACGACACAGTGGCCCTTTGTCGCGGTTTTTGCGGATCGTGTCACAATCCTGTCCGGTGATTGCGCTGGCCAACAAGTCGGATGGCGTTTTGTCCTCATTGATAATGACCGCTGTGGTAACCGCCGCAACACCGAAGGGGGTCAACAGGTCAGACCCACAGGCCCCCAAAGAAATGGGCAGGATAAACGCGGTGGCAACGCCCCACAGGTTGGGCTTGCGACGTTTTGTGTCCATCGGGCTGATCATTCGTGATGACTCCAATTCGATTGCGCAACTCAGCATTGGTTTTTCTAAAGCAAGTATTGGGCCATCTGCGACCAATTGGGCGCAATGATTGCGATTAGGCCTGGATCACCCTATAAAGCGACCTTGATTGCAGTGCTTTTATTAAAGGGCATGGATAAAACCGTCCGGCTCGCCTAAATAAGGGCAGCGACGCGCGCGTTATGTTGATGGTATGAACCGGAAAGTGGATAGATCGTGGCCGATATTTTTAATGAAATTGATGAAGAACTGCGCCGGGATAAGGCCCAGATCTGGTGGAAACAATACGGTAAATATGTCCTTGCGGCCTGTGTCGTGGTCGTTTTGGGGGCAGGGGCCTACACCTGGTATCAGGATCAGCAGAAGTCTGAAATGCGCGCCTTGGCCGACGAATACAGCGCTGCGCAACAGACTGCCCGCACCGGCAGCGAAGCGGATGCGTTAAAGGCATTCGAGGAACTAGCCCAAAAGGCTGGCGAAAAAGGCATAGGCCTTGTCGCGCGTTTCCAGGCCGCTGGTTTGCATATTGAGGCCGGCGATCACGCTGCTGCGGCCGCTGCCTTTGAAGAGATCGCAAAAGATACCACAGTTCAAAAGCTGTATCGCGATCTGGCAGATGTGATGGCAATCATGCATTCAGGCATTGCTGGTGGTGACGTGAAGGCGCTTCTGGCACGGATTGACCCCCTAGCCGCTGATGGAGAACCTTGGAGCTATACCGCGCGTATGGTTGCGGCCTCCCTGGCATTGTCGTCGGGCGACATGAAACTGGCCCAGGACTATCTGACCAAAGTTGCCGATGATGATGGCGCGCCAACCAGCGCACGAGGACAGGCAGCCGAAATTCTTCAAGCCATCAAATCCTGAGGCAAAATACAGAGAATACAGGCGCCACGGACGTGAAAGTTAAGGTAGGGATGAAACAGCAATCAGCGCGAAGAATCCGTCGTCTGGCAACTTGGGCCGTGCTTTCTGGACTGACACTTGCCGTCGGCGGTTGTAGTTGGTTAGGGGATTCGGAGGCTCCACCATTGCCGGGCAAGCGTATCTCCATCATGGTGCAAGATTCCGATGCGGAACCGGACCCTAGACTGGCAGATCTGCGTGTTAAATTGCCTGCCCCTTATTTAAATGATTCCTGGCCTCAGGGCGGTGGGTATCCTGACCATGCCATGCATCACCTGAAATCCAGCGATGTGTTGCAGGTCGCCTGGCGTATTGATTTCGGCAGTGGGTCCGATGGAAACCGACGTTTGCTGTCGGGGCCCATCGTGGCGGAAGGCCGCGTCTATACCATGGATTCAGATTTCGAGGTTCGCGCCTTCGATGCTGAAACCGGCAAGCCAATCTGGCAATACGAACCAGAAATTCCAGATCGGGATTGGGATGCCTTTGGCGGCGGTGTTTCTTATGCCGACCATATGATCTTTGTCACAACTGGCTATGCCAAGGTTTTTGCGTTGAATGCCCAAACCGGTCAATTGATTTGGGAAGAACCGGCACCGGGGCCCATTCGGGCGGCCCCCTCTGTAGGGGAGGGCAAGGTTCTCGCAATTTCAATCGACAACCGGGTCACGGCCTATGACGCGGATACCGGTGAGAATTTGTGGTTCCATGCTGGTTTTGCGGAAACTGCTGGTCTTTTGGGTGGCGCCAGTGCTGCCATCACGGATCGCACAGCCATTGTTCCCTATTCTTCGGGGGAGCTGTTCTCGTTGCGTTTGGCGACGGGGCGACCGAATTGGTCTGATAGCTTGGTTTCTGCCCGCCGCAGTGATGCTTTAGCGGCCTTGGCTGATATTCGTGCGCGACCCATTGTTGACCGGGGTGTTGTTTATGCCATCAGTCATGGTGGACGCATGGTCGGTTTTGATCTGGCATCGGGATCGCGCATTTGGGATCGTCGGATCGGCGGGGTACAGACACCTTGGATCGCTGGCGAGTTTCTGTATGTCGTGACTCTGGACCAAACTATTCTGTGCATGACACGTCAGGGTGGACGGGTTCGTTGGGCAACGCCGCTTCCGAATTATGAAGATCCGGAAGATTCAGAAGATCCGATAACCTGGGCGGGGCCTGTATTGGTTTCTGACCGGCTGTTGTTAGGCAATTCAATGGGGGAACTTTGGTCCGTGTCGCCTTATGATGGGAAACCGTTAGGGCGGATTGATCTTGGGGACCCAATTTATGTGCCGCCGATTGTGGCAAACGGTACTGTCTATGTTCAGACAGATGCCGGTAATTTAATCGCGCTGCGCTGATTTTGGCGTTGATGCGAGACTGCAACCTTTAGAAAGTTATCGGCCATGGCCATTGTCGCCATTGTGGGCCGTCCGAATGTCGGCAAATCCACTTTGTTTAATCGTCTGGTTGGGAAGCGTCTTGCGATTGTAGACGATACCCCCGGCGTGACCCGTGATCGGCGTGAAGGCGATGGTGCCCTCGCCGAATTACGCTTTCGTATCTTTGATACGGCGGGCTTTGAGGATGTGACAGATGACAGTCTGGAAGCGCGCATGCGCCGCCAGACTGAACGCGCGATTGTTGATGCAGACGTCGCCCTTCTGATGGTCGATGCCCGCGCCGGTATCACGCCGCTGGATGAGCGTTTTGCCAATCTGCTGCGCAAGGGCAAGACGCCCATCATTCTGGTTGCCAATAAATGCGAAGGTCGTGCTGGTCAGCCAGGTCTTATGGAATCGTTCTCTCTAGGACTGGGCGAGCCTATCGCGTTCTCTGCGGAGCATGGGGAAGGACTGTCTGAACTCTATGACGCCCTGAAACCTTATGTGAAGGACCGCACCCGTCCGATCCCTGGCCTGCATATGCCAGATCTGGATGTTGACCTGGACCCGGATACCGATGGCGACGAAGAGGCTGAACGGCCAGAAGCCGGATCACCGGAGCGCCCACTGCAGATTGCGATTGTTGGGCGCCCGAATGTAGGTAAATCAACGCTGATCAACCGCTATCTGGGGGAAGATCGCCTGCTGACCGGGCCGGAAGCTGGAATCACACGCGATTCCATAGCCGTGGACTGGGTCTGGAAAGACAAGCATCTGCGCATGATCGATACGGCAGGCCTGCGCAAGCGCGCGCGCGTGTCGGAAAAGGTGGAACGTCTGTCGGCGGCTGATACGCGCCATACCATCGATTTTGCCGAAGTCGTCGTCTTGGTGCTGGATTCTGACGACATGTTGGAAAAGCAGGATTTAACCATCGCCCGTCAGGTGATTGAGGAAGGGCGTGCCCTGATCATCGCCGCGAATAAATGGGATGCGGTGGAAAACCGTCTTGAGCAGTTGCAGAAGCTGAAGGACAGATTGCAGACATCGTTGACCCAGTTGAAAGGGGTCTCTGTCGTTACGATCTCCGCGTTGCAGGGGCGCAATCTGGATAAGTTGCTGGCTGAAGCGTTCCGCATTCACAAGATATGGAACAAGCGGATTTCAACGTCGAAGCTGAATAGCTGGCTGGAGCGTATGGTTGAGGCGCATCCGCCGCCGCTGGCAAAGGGGCGTCGCATCAAAATTCGCTATATGACGCAGGTGAAAATCCGCCCACCGACTTTTGCAATTTTTGCATCCCAGGCGGAAAACCTACCTGAAGCCTATATCCGTTATCTGACGAATGGGTTGCGCAGTGACTTCGGGATGGATGGCGTGCCATTGCGATTGAATATCCGACAGGGTAAAAATCCCTTCCAGCCGCAGAAACGATAAGGGATATAGCGCCGTAATGACTCAGACTTTGGCCCGAACCATTCGAAAGCATGTGACCAAGCTGGTATTCATGACCGCGATGGTCGCGCTTGCCGCCTGTGATGCCACGCGTCTGTTCACGCCGACATCGACAGAGTTTGATGGGGCCTGGGTTGGCCAATTAAGCGTGTCTCTGCGCCAGCCAGAGTGCGCCATTACGCGCGGTGGATTGCGGGTAAAGGTAGAGAACGGCCAAATCTATGGGGATGTACGACTGGCTGTCAGGCGGGGTACATTCACCGGTGTTGTGGCCGAAGATGGCACCATTGCTGGCGTTAAATTGCAGGGCGTACAGGGTGCCGTCGATGCGGAATTCACGGGAACATTCCTGAAAAATACAGCCAGTGGCGAATGGACACAAAAATATTGTCGCGGCGAATGGGAACTGAAAAAGCTGCGTTAGGCTGCCAATTCTATCCTTGAATGAGTAGTTTTTGGTGTGCCTCCAGCATCCCAGCGACATTCAGCGGATCGATATCTGCGAATAAACCATCCCATATCACAGACATTAATAATGGGGCGACGATCAGATGGGGATATTGCTCTAAGGCGGGATCAATATTTTCCCCACGCTCAATCCCACGCTTCACAATAGCAGACAGCAGGGCTTTGAATTTGGAAATCACTTCTCGGTGATAGAAGGTCGCGATAGCAGGGAATCTCGGACCTTCGGTCATAACCAACCGAATGATGTCTTTCTTGTTCGTTTCCAGAACGTGTGTGCGAAAATGCTGAAATACTTTTGCCAGCAGTATATCCGTAGGCATGTCCGGCAATTGTGCAACCGAATCCAGTCTGGTTAGTATCGGGCCGATTGCCTCTAGGATGATCTGTTCAAAAAGGTCCTGTTTATCTTTGAAATGTAGATAGATCGTTCCTTTGGCAACCCCCGCCTGATCAGCCACAGAATCCAGTTTCGACGCGGCGAATCCCTGGGCTGCAAAGACATCCATACCGGCTTTTAAAATGGCTTGTCGACGCTGTTCCGGCGACAGGCGGCGTTTCTTGGGGACACTCACAGAGGCTTGGGATTTCAAACATCTCTCCTGCTGGAAATAGGTCACGCCATGTCTTGAGTTTCATTTCTATTATGATATGACTGACCAGTCAGTCAATAATTGTTGTTTTAAAAGGCATGACTAATGGCGTGTATTACGGTGACCATTTCCGCAGTGGTCGGGTTTCGGATTGATGGGGGCTTCGTGCAGGGTATCTAAGATTATTTGTTTTTGGGTCGCGTCATTTGTTGGACTAAGGCATTGGCATTGGCGACTGATAAAGGGATCATCAAGTATTATCATCTGCGCTAGAGGTTTGGTGTGGGATTATGAAGAAGCATCAGCCACAATCAGGACGATCGACTGAGTCGAAGAGCAAGGCGACACCCTCATTATCGGAAGGGGACGACTTGCCCCTGAAGGTCGTGGATCGCGCCGCAAACAATCCCCCGTCATCTCATCCCTGGTTTCGCATGTCGTTCTTAAAGCGACTGCGTTTCGTGCCAGTGATTATCTTGTTGATCGGCACGGGAGGCTTCATTGGCTTGTATTTTCAACCGCCCGGTCTGCAGAAGTTTTTTAAAATCACTGGCCTACAGCCCGGGGCGGGAACCTCTCATCCAATCGCAGTTCCTGTTGAGCAGGGGAAAGATATCTCATCCAAAGTCATGCCTGAAACCATTGTCGGCCTGGGTAAACTAATCCCGGAAGGCGATATTACGGTGGTGGCAATGCCGTCCCAGGCAGGGGAGGCCCGGGTTGCCGAACTGCATGTGCGCGAAGGTGATCGCGTGACTGCAGGCACATTGTTGGCGACGCTGGATACGGAAAAGAAATTGAAGGCGTCTGTTGATGTTGCGGCGGCAGCGGTTGAGACGAAACTGGCGACTCTCGCGGAAATGAGGGATACGGTCCTGGCCAATCGCGCAGAGGCCCAAGCAGAATTGTCACGGGCGGAAGCCGCTGTATCGACAGCGAAAACTGATTTTGAGCGATTCCGTGATTTAAAGGAGAAAGGCTATGCGACCGCCGCTGTCTTTGAAAGCAAGCGCATGACCTATGAGCAATCTGTCCAGGATGTGGAAAGGGCACGTGCCAATTTATCACGTTATGACTTTACCGCGCTGGATTCTCAGAAAGATGTGCTGGTCGCCCGGCGTGAATTAGAAGCGGCCCAGGCTGATCTGCGCAGTGCAGAGGCGGCTCTTGATGATGCCTATGTACGGGCACCATCCTCGGGCACAATTTTAAGCTTGGATGTGCGATTAGGTGAAAAGCCAGGGTCCAAGGGTCTTTTGAAGCTTGGCAATATTGATGACATGACAGCGGAGGTTGAAGTCTATCAATCCATGATTGCTGGGGTCACTTTGGGGGCCGCCGTGACGATCACTTCGGATGCCTTGCCTGAACCGTTGACGGGGACAGTGTCAAAAATTGGGTATGAGGTAGAGACTCAGACCGTAACAGACAGTGATCCCGCCGCCAACACAGATGCCCGTGTCGTCAAAGTGACGGTAGGCCTGACCGCAGAATCCTCAAAAATTGCGCGTAGATATACAAATCTGCAGGTGACGGCACGGATTACCACCGCTGCGGCAAAACAGTGACTGCGCTGCTGACAGCCATATTTGGACGGTTGCCAATTGGTTGGTTGCAATTGCGCCATAACCCGGCGCGCTTTGCTGCAGCCCTTGCCGGCGTCGCCTTTGCCAATGTTCTGGTTTTTATGCAGATCGGGTTTCTAGGGGCATTGCTGGAGAGCATACGCATTCCCTATATGGAAATGAATGCAGATTTGCTGATCAGTGCCTCTGATGCAAACACCCTCGCAGATGGCAGCCCGTTGCCCAGGCAGCGAATGTATCAAGTATTGGGTGTTCCTGGTGTTGAGCAAGCAACAGCGATGCTGTTTGGCAAGATTGATTGGAAACAGCCTGATGGCACTGTGCGAACGCTGGATGTGTTTGGCATTGATCCTACGGCCAGGGTCTTTAAATCCAATGAGATCAATCAAAAGCAAGCCAACCTGATGCTGTCAGATACGGCGTTGATTGACGACAAAACACGAAATGTCCTTCAAAAGGATTTGTTTGATCGGATTGATCAGGGTGAGTTTTATGAGTTCGAAACGAAAGGACGGAATCTGACGGTCCAAGGCACATTTGGCATTGGGGGGGGATTTGCTGCAGATGGACACTTGATTGTATCGGATCAGACATTTCTGAAGCTCTTTCCCAAACGCATCGCAGGGGCCCCAAACTTTATTCTGGTACGGCTGAGTCCTGACGTTACGACATCATATATTTTGCCAAGATTGCGGGCTGTTTTGCCCGCCTCCGACACACAGATTCAAACACTAGAGCAGGCATACCAAAAGGATCAGAACTTTCAGACCACTCAAAAGCCGGTAGGCGTTGTGTTTGGGTTTGGCATCATCATTGGAACCTTGGTCGGGGTGATCATTGTCTATCAGGTCCTGTCGACCGATGTGGCAGATCATATGCGGGAATACGCCACTTTTAAAGCGATGGGATATAACCAAAGATTTTTCATG
>JARGPE010000129.1:8712-11828 GCA_029212835.1 Alphaproteobacteria bacterium
GTTGATTCTCGCCCTATTTGGGTTTGTCCCCAGTCTTCTGATTGCATTGGGTTTGTACAAACTGGTCGTGATTGGGACAGGATTGCCGATTTTTATGCCAATGATCCGTCCGGTCTATGTCCTGATAGGGACGATTATTATGTGCACGATATCGGGTGCGATTGCGACCAGGCGTCTTGTGCGTGCAGATCCCGCAGATTTATTTTAGGGGCGGGCATGACAGCGATAAATTCTCCGGTTCTGATCAAAGGTCTCAATCATTGGTTTGGGGAGGGGGAAGCCCGCAAGCAGGTCCTTTATGATATCAATCTCACCCTATACGAGGGTGAATTGGTGATTCTAATGGGCGCTTCTGGGTCTGGTAAAACCACTTTACTGACGCTGATCGGATGTTTGCGGGAGGTTCAGGATGGCAGCGCCTGTCTGTTGGGGCATGAACTGCGGGGCGCTTCAGAAGATCTATTGGTACAATGCCGCCGACGGCTGGGATTCATTTTTCAGGCGCATAATCTGCACGAAAGCCTGACTGCCCTGCAAAATGTTCGCATGGGGCTGGAGGTACATGGTCCTGATGCGATGACGCATTGGAAAGATGCGTCAGCCCGTTGCCTCAGCTTGATGGGTTTGGAGGACCGCATGGATTACATACCGGCCAATCTGTCTGGCGGTCAGAAACAGCGTGTTGCAATTGCGCGTGCTCTGGTGGGAAATCCAGACGTTATTTTCGCGGATGAACCAACCGCCGCCCTGGATAAGGACAGTGGATATGATGTGGTGGCCTTGCTGAAACGGTTGGGGAAAGCGCGGGGTACAACCACCCTGATGGTGACCCATGACCCCCGTATTCTGGACATGGCAGACCGTATCCTCACCATGGAAGATGGGCGCATTCTGGCGTAAACATGACAGCTTACTGCAGGATTGGGGCGGCAGCGGCCTCGACGAAGCGGTCAGTGATCGCGGGGTCTTCTGGATAGGGCTGTGTGCCTTTTTCCTCACCGGGATAGGCTTCTGCTCGCAGATTTGTAGTCATCGGACCCGGATCGATCAAATGTATGCCCAGCGCGGTCTTTTCGACCTCTAACTGATAGCATTTCACAAGGCTTTCCAGCCCCGCTTTACTGACGGCATAAACTCCCCAGAAGGCCTTGGGAGTGCTGGCGACCTGACAGGTTACAAACAGCGCGCGACCTGCGGGCGACAGGCGCAACAGCGGATCATAGGCGCGGATCAGTCGTTGATTGACGGACAGGTTCAGGTGCAGCGTGCGGTCCCATGTTTTCTGATCCAGATGGTGGGTTGGGGTTAAAACGCCCAGTTGCGCCGCCGCACTGACCAGAATGTCCAGTTTACCAAACCGTTCATGAATGGAGGCCGCCATCTTGTCGATATGGTCAGGCTCAAACAGATCCATTGGTGCCAGAGTCGCTTTGCCACCCGCCTTGCGGATTTCATCGTCGACTTCTTCCAAGCCACCAACAGTGCGGGCGGTCAGGATAACGTGAGCACCCTCCGCAGCAAATCGTTTGGCAACCGCAGCACCCAGCCCTCGGCTGGCCCCAGTGATCAGGGCGAGTCGTCCTTCAAGGCGTTTTGTCATGAAAATTATCCTGCTTTCTGTTCTCTTAACAGGGAAAGCTGGGCTGGTTGGCCCCCACTATCCCCGAAATCCGTCAGGCGGATCGGATAATCGCCGGAGAAACAGGCATCGCAATAGGCGGGCTTTGCCGGATCGCGGGCTTCATGGCCCATGGCACGATACAAGCCATCCATGGTGATGAAGGTCAGGGTGTCACAGCCAATCGCAACGCGCATTTCTTCATGGGTCATGCGGGCCGCCATCAACTGGCTGCGTTCCGGCGTATCGACACCATAATAACAGCTGTATGTCGTCGGCGGGCTGGCAATGCACATATGAACAGCCGTAGCACCGGCGGCGCGGATCATCTCCACAATTTTGCGAGAGGTGGTGCCTCGCACGATGGAGTCATCGATCAGCACAACCCGTTTGCCCTCAATCACGGCGCGGTTCGCATTATGTTTCAGTTTCACGCCCAAATGTCGGATTTCGTCCGTCGGCTCAATAAAGGTTCGCCCGACATAGTGATTGCGGATGATCCCATACTCAAAAGGAACGCCACTTTCTTCTGCATAGCCAATCGCGCTGGGCACACCAGAATCCGGGATGGGGACAATAACGTCCGCCTCAACCGGATGTTCGCGGGCCAGTTCGCGGCCAATCGCCTTGCGGGCGGTATAGACCGAATGCCCTTCGACAATGCTGTCTGGGCGAGAGAAGTAGATATATTCAAAGACACAGAACCGTTCCGCCATTTTGGGGAAGGGGAACTGGCTGTGAACCCCTTTGTCATCAATGACGATCAATTCGCCCGGCAGAACATCGCGCACTTTTTCCGCGCCCATAATGTCCAGACCACAGGTTTCGGATGCCAGGATATAGGCCACAGTCCCTTTGGATGGCTCGTTCAGCTTACCCAAAACCAGAGGGCGTACGCCCATTGGGTCGCGCACACCAATCAGTTTCTTACGGCTCATGCAAACCAGGGAATAGGCCCCTTCGACGCGGCGCAGGGCTGCGACCAGGCGCTCTGTCAGGTTCCCCTGGGCATGGGCCATCAGATGGATCAGGGTTTCTGTATCGGTGGTCGATTGAAAGATCGCCCCATGCTTTACCAATTCTTTGCGCAGGCGCAGTGCATTGGTCAGATTGCCATTATGGGCAACGGCCAAGCCGCCAAACTCAAAATCGGCAAAGAGTGGCTGGATGTTGCGGACCATGTCGCCACCAGTTGTGGAATAGCGATTGTGCCCGATGGCCGCGAAGCCCTTCAGTTTCTCAACAATGCCACGATCCTTGTCGAAGACATCGCCAACTTGGCCATTTTCGCGGTGAGCATGGAATTCCTTGCCATCAAAGGAGACGATGCCCGTCGCTTCCTGACCTCGATGCTGTAACGCGTGCAGCCCAAGGGCGGTGTGTTTTGAGGCATCTTCTGTTCCGAAGATACCAAAGACGGCACATTCCTCATGGAATTTGTCATCATCGAAAGGGTTTGTGCTGACGTCTAGTGTCATCGTGTCGGATCCTATTGGTT
>JARGPE010000130.1:0-4930 GCA_029212835.1 Alphaproteobacteria bacterium
TTCAGCCACTGTCTTATTGGTTGCTTGTTGACCATAGAAGGCCTGACAGAAATCCCCTGGAAGGGTCTCCAGCATGCCGGCAATAATCAAACTGACCACGAAAAGTGTTACCACACCTAGGCCGAGCCGTTGCCCAATTGTGATTAGAATTCTATCCATCTGCCCGTATCTCCCCCAAGCAAACAGACTTACACATCGCCCAAAAAGAGACGACGATCCAAATACGCCGAAAAACGACGCCGATTAGAATTTCCCAACATACATCCCTGTTCCCGCAGCTTTGTGCGGACATTCTTTGTGTCGACGTGTTAAGGCGTACCTTTCCGTCGATTCACCTAACCTTAACACCAGCAACGGAAAAATGTCTTATTTTATTTTGAATGTGAGTTGTTACTTTTCATCGCACCCCTGACACATGCTAGGCTGTCCTCCCAAGATAATCGATTTAAGGAATTCTGTTATGACTGCAAAGACCGCCCTTGTTGTTGGTGCCGGCATCATTGGTGCCTGCTTATCCTATCGTTTGGCTCGTGCTGGAATGCATGTGACAATCCTGGATGCAGCAGGTCCTCATCGCGGCGCTTCTGGCGGTTCATGGGCATGGCTTAATGCCATTTCAGCACAGGAAAAATCTTATTTTGATCTGCGCCAAGCCAGTTTGGCTGCCTATCACGAGTTGGAACAGGAATTGTCTGGCCGCCTAAAGATCGATTGGACTGGCGCTTTAGTTTGGGACCTTAATACCTATTCCGCAAAATCAGATTCGCCTGTACAAAAAAGCTGGGGCAGCAACGCCCGGATCGTCAATGCCGACGAAATGCGCGCCCTGGAACCGATGCTGACCTCTCCGCCTGATGGCGCGATATATTCAGCCGATGACGGTTTGGTGGATGGCGCGCAGGCAACCCAGACCTTGATTGATGCCGCACAGGCGATTGGCGCACGTGGGGCTTTTGGTCGCCGGGCTTTATCCTTGTTAAGCGAGGACAACCGAATCGCCGGCGTTAAGACGGACTTTGGTGACCTTCATGCGGATGTTACCATTCTGGCGGCGGGAACCGGGACATCCGACCTGCTGGTCCCATTTGATATTACCCTGCCAACGTCAAATCGAGCCGGTCTTTTGATCACAACAGCGCCAATCACAAAGCGCCTGACACGTGCTCTTTGGACAGACAGCGTGCATATCAAACAATTGGCTGATGGACGGCTGGTGATCGGGGAAAATGATCACGCACCAGGCGCCCTGGATGATCCAGAAGCGACAATCGCTCATATGATTGAAACGACACAGAAAATGCTCCCTGCCCTTGGCGTTTTGACAGTTGAGAAAACAACGATTGCGACCCGACCTATTCCGGGTGATGGGTATCCCGTGATTGGTGCTATTCCCACATTAGACGACGCCTATATCGCCATGATGCATTCTGGATTTACGTTGGCTGCCATTACGGCACGATTGCTGACACAAGAAATCCTGACCGATGAACTGTCCCCCCTCCTGACTCCCTATCGCCTGTCGCGATTTGCAGCATAAGGATCATTCATGACCGACACATCAGAGCTTTGGCGCCTTTCGGCGGCGGATTTATCTGCCAAGATTCGATCCGGGGCGATTACGGCTGAGGCCGCAACTGAAAGCGCCCTGGACCGGCTGGCAGCTGTTAATCCAAAGCTGAATGCTGTCGTACAGGAAATGCCTGACGAGGCCCGCGCCGCCGCGAAACGGATAGACCAAGCTGTGGCCCAAGGCGAGAATCCAGGCTGCCTGGCTGGGGTTCCGGTCACGGTAAAGGTGAATGTTGATCAAATGGGCCATGCCACCACAAATGGCCTGACAATTCAGAAAGAACTGGTCGCACAGCAAGACAGCCCTGTTGTTTCAAATCTGCGCAAGGCCGGTGCAGTGATCATTGGCCGCACCAATACACCTGCCTTCTCCCTGCGCTGGTTCACCAAGAACAATCTGCATGGGGTAACGAAAAACCCCCGCGATCCAGGTCTAACACCGGGGGGATCCTCCGGCGGTGCCGCTTCTGCCGTCGCAGCGGGAATCTGCGCCCTGGGCCATGGAACGGATATCGCAGGATCCATCCGCTATCCCGCCTATGCTTGCGGCATCCATGGTTTGCGCCCGTCTATAGGGCGTGTCCCCGCCGTAAATTTCACGGCACCGGATCGATACATTGGCGCGCAATTAATGGCTGTTTCAGGCCCAATAGCGCGCACAATCAAAGACTTGGAGCTTGGTTTTAAAGCAATGAGTGCGCCGGACAATCGCGACAGCTGGTATGTCCCGGAACCCGCCGTGCTGCCAAAACTGCCAAAGCGCGCGGTATTGGCCAGCGCGCCTGAGGGTACGAAGGTACATCCAGATGTTACTGCTGCCTTGCTCAAAGCGGCAGATCAACTGAGTAACGCCGGATGGGATGTGATTGAAGGACCTTGCCCACCGCTGCGCACAGCCGTGAAGGCCCAATTAATCTTATGGCTATCAGAATTCAAACGCGGTGCCTTGGCGGCCTTGCATAAGGAAGACGAAGCCGATTCCCAATTTATTTATGCGCAGTTGGAACGCCATGGTGGCGTGCCGGATTTTAATTCGGTGATGGATGCACTGCAATTACGCACGAAACTAGCTCGGGAATGGCAAATGTTTCTGCAGGATACCCCGATTGTCATCCTGCCTGTATCAACGGAACCAGCCTTTCCCGATCAATTGGATGTATCCTCCCCCGAAGGTTTCGACCGGGTGTTTGAGGCACAGTTAACACAAGTGGCTCTGCCCTTTTTTGGTATGCCCGCCATGACTGTCAGCACAGGCTTGAGCGGTACCGCCCCCGTTGGGGTGCAACTGGTCGCACCACGTTATCGCGAAGACCTGCTGTTTGAAGTCGGTACCTTGGTCGAGCAAGGCGGCGTCCCCGCCAGCCCTGTTGATCCATAAGCATGACCTAAAGTTGAGCGTAGATAGCCAGACCAACGACGATCAGCATGGACAGCGCCATCGCCACATTGATGAGGAATTGTGTGCGCTGAGACAGATCAAGCCTGTGAAGCGTCACCCCGGCCCAAAGCCATAGAAAATGAATTGGGACCCAAATCGCATTCATGATCGCAAATTTGATCAGCGTTTCCGTCAGCGTGCTGTCGGGCATGAAGGCAAACCCGGTAAACAAGGCTGTATTGACGGCATAAGCCTTTGGATTGATCGCCTGCAGTGCCAACCCGCCCAGAATGCCCGGCGGCTTGCTGCGTTGGATGAAGGCAATCTTTGATCCCGCAAAGGCAATCTTGGCCGCCAGATACAGCAAATAGGCTGCGGACGCGAACAGCAGTACCGTTCGGATGCGCGGATCAGCCAGAATGACAGCAGCCATCCCCGTCACAACAGCAAGAGAGACCAGATTGGTTCCCAGCCACAGACCGGCAACATAACGCGTGCCTGCCCCTGCCCCATAGCCTGCACCGACCCCGGCTGTCGACAGGACACCGGGGCCGGGCGTAATGATCAGAAAAAATACGGCTGCTGCAAATGTCAGCATCTATACTGTGCCAGCATAGGCACGCTGATACAGGGTTTCACAATCAGCAACGGTCAAGGGAATCGGATTGCCGCCTGCTGTTGGATCAACAACAGCCATTTCCGCCATCCGATGGAACTGCTTGTCATCGATCCCCAGCGCCTTCGATGTTTCCGGGATCGCCATTTGGTTGCGGAAGGCAATGACCCAATCCATAAAGCCATTGAACCCGCCCGAAATGCCCAGCCATGCGGCCAGCCGCTCAATTTTTGTCTCAATCGCAGATCTGTTATGCATCAGGACATAGGGCATATAGACCGCATTGGTGAGGCCATGATGCGTATGATACAGAACGCCCGTTGGATGTGACAGACTGTGAATGCCACCCAGCCCCTTCTGGAACGCCACCGCGCCCATCGCAGCAGCAGACATCATATGGCCCCGTGCTTCGATATCCGTACCGTCGGCATAGGCCAACGGCAGATAATCCTTCACCAGACGCATGCCTTCTACGGCGATGCCTTCCGACATCGGGTGATAGAAGGGAGAGCAATAAGCCTCAAGGCAATGGATGAAGGCATCCAACCCTGTCCCAGCCGTCAGAACCGGCGGCAGACCAACCGTCAAAGCTGGATCTGAAATCACCACGGCGGGCAGCATTTTGGGATGGAAAATGACAGACTTAACTTCTTTTTCACTATTCGTGACAACGCCCGCACGACCAACTTCAGAGCCTGTCCCAGCCGTTGTTGGCACGGCGACGATTGGGTAGATTGCCGAGGCATCTGCCCGCGTCCAGTAATCCCCGATATCTTCAAAATCCCAAACCGGGCGGGTCTGGCCTGCCTGGAATGCGATCAGTTTCCCGATATCCAGGCCTGATCCGCCACCAAAGGCCACAACGCCATCATGATTACCAGCCTGAAACACTTTAATCCCAGCTTCCAGATTCACGTCGGTCGGGTTTGGATCGACTTCTGAAAACAAGGCACGGCCCAGACCTGCCGCATCCAACAAATCCAGAGCATTTTGAGTGATGGGCATATTGGCAAGGCCGCGATCCGTGACCAATAAAGGGCGCTGCATTCCTGCTGCGCGGCAGGAATCCGCCAGTTCCGTAATACGACCGGCCCCAAATTTAATGGCTGTTGGGTAAGACCAATTGGCTGTTGTGCTCATGGTTCAAGCTTTCTTTAAATGGTATGATTTCGGGCGGGTCAGGGAGTGATATCCAATGACAGAGAGAGCTCCCCCTCGTCCGGTGTTTTTACATCCGGTCCAGCACAGGCCGGGATCCAGATAATCAGCGCGATTCATGAAAACCGTCCCCGTTTCAATCTGGGCACCCAGAGCTGCTGCACGCGCAACGTCCTGTGTCCATAGGGAGGCCGTCAGACCAAATACGC
>JARGPE010000130.1:4940-11822 GCA_029212835.1 Alphaproteobacteria bacterium
CATTCATCAAGGCAATAGCTTCAGCATCATCTTTAACCTTCATGATACCAACAACAGGCCCGAAGCTTTCGTCGCGCATCACCCGCATCTCAAGGGTTACATCGACCAAGATCTGCGGCATCAGATAGGCACCGCCATCATCCTGAGGAAACAGGGCTGGATCAATAAGTGGCCGCGCGCCTGCTTGAATTGCCTCCTGCGTCTGTGCCCGTACCTCTGCTGCAAACCGCTTATGAGCCATCGGACCTAAGGTTGTTGCCTGATCCAGTGGATTGCCTAACTTATAGCCAGATACGATGGCAACTGCCTTCTCCACGAAGGCATCAAACAGGGATTCAGCGACATAGATCCGCTCAATACCGCAACAGCATTGCCCGGAATTGAACATCGCCCCGTCAATCAGGGTATCAACGGCTGCGTCCAGATGGGCATCATCCATGACATAGCCAGGATCCTTGCCCCCCAATTCCAATCCCAAACCCGTAAAGGTTCCAGCAGCCGCGCGTTCAATCGACTGCCCCCCACCAACAGAGCCGGTGAAGTTGACGAAATTGAACTGCTTGGCAGCGATCAGATCGGCAGTTGTCTGGTGATCCAGAAATACGTTTTGGAATACGGCCGCAGGAACGCCCACCGCGGTGAAGGCTTCCACCATTCGCTCCCCAACCAGCAGCGTTTGGCTGGCATGTTTCAGCATCACAGCATTCCCGGCAATCAAGGCTGGTGCGACGGTGTTGATCGCCGTCATATAGGGATAGTTCCAGGGCGCGATGACCAGAACCAGGCCATGGGGCTCCCGTAGAATGCGACGCTCAAAGGCCGCACTGTCCTCAACGACCAGGGGGGCCAGACTGTCGACTGCAATGTCGGCCATATAGCTGGCGCGCTCATTGACACCACGGAATTCGCCGCCATAGCGAATGGGACGCCCCATCATATGGGCCAATTCCGGCACGATCTGGTCGTTCATCTCCCCCAACCGAGCGACGCCAGCCCGGACAAGATCAATTCGTTCCTGCAGCGGACGCATTGCCCAGACTTTTTGAGCCTCCCGCGCCGTTGCAATTGCAGACTTTGCCGCGTTCAGCGACAGAACGGGACGTTCCGCATAGACTGATCCGTCTATCGGAGAAACACACTGGATAACATTAGACATTCTGATTTACGCCCTTTCGAAGCCGCGTGCGATTTCCCAATCGGTGACACAACGATTGTACTCGGACAACTCCCAATCCGCCGCACGAACGTAGTGATCAATCACGGCATCCCCAAAGGCAGCACGCAGCAGTTTAGACTTGTTGGTAACCATCATTGCATCGCGCAGATTTGTGGGAATGTGACGCAATTTACGACCTTTATAGGCATCCCCGGTATAGGGTTCTTCCAGTTCCAATTTACGCTCAATGCCATCAATTCCTGCCGCCAACAGCGCCGCCATAGCAAGATACGGATTCAAATCAGAACCACCGACTCGACATTCCACCCGGATACCCTTGGTCCCTTCACCGCACAAACGATAGCCCGCAGTACGATTATCGCGTGACCAGATTGCCTTGGTCGGCGCAAAGGTGCCTTCCTGGAACCGTTTGTAACTGTTCACGTACGGCGCCAGGAACAAGGTGATGTCACTGGCATTGGCCAACAGGCCCGCCATGTAATGGCGCATCAACGGCGTCATGCCCATTGGTTCCTTGGGATCGAAGAAGGCCGATGTACCGTCCAGATTCCACAGCGATTGGTGCACATGACTGGAACTGCCAGCCCGGTCCGTATGGCATTTCGCCAGGAAAGTCAGCGCCCGGCCTTTGGACCAGGCGATTTCTTTACACGCATTTTTAACGATCACATGATTATCTGCCGTATCCAAAGCGTCGGAATAATGCACATTGATTTCTTCCTGGCCGGCATCGGCCTCACCCTTGGAATTTTCAACAGGAATGCCAGCGCCTTGCAGACCGGTGCGGATGGCACGCATCACATGTTCTTCCTTGGTGGTCTGGAAGATATGGTAATCCTCGTTATAGCCACTGATGGGCTTTATCCCGCGATAACCGCTTGTGGCAGCTTCTTCAAAGGATTCCTCAAACAGGAAAAACTCTAATTCCGTCGCCATGAAGGCCTGCAGGCCCATATCTTTCAGGCGCGCGACCTGCTTTTTCAGGATCGCGCGGGGCGAATGCTCAATATCATTATGATGATGGTCTTGCACATCACACAGCACCATCGCGGTGCCTTCCAGCCATGGAACATGGCGCAGGGTCGAAAGATCCGGCTTGAATGTATAGTCACCATAACCCGACGACCAACTGGTCGAGGCATAGCCCTGCACCGTTGCCATCTCTAAATCTGTTGCCAGAAGATAGTTACAGCCGTGAGTTTCTTGCCAGGCGCTTTCGACGAAGAACTCCGCCTGAAACCGTTTGCCCATCAGGCGTCCCTGCATATCAACAATACAAGCCAGAACCGTATCAATCTCGCCACGTTGGACGGCAGACTTCAGATCTTCAAAGGATAAATTTCCAGGCATTGAAACACTCACTTTTTACGAATTTGAGTTTTGGGTACAACAACTGGTCTAATCCTGTCGCCCCCATTCAGACAAGCGCAAAAGAAGGCGGCTGAATTGGCATTTTATTGCCAACCCAGACAATCTCTTATTACAGCCGGTTTGGCTTAGCCATTGGTGCACGGTGGTCCCGCATTTCCAATTGTGTATTTGTATTGTCGGAAATGCGCCCTCCCCCCAAAGTGGCATTCGAAACAAACCATGCTGCATCGCATTATGGTACTATTAAGTCCTAACTCGTACCGGCTTGTCCATGACCAAAATTAAATGCCGCATTTTAATCAGTATGCTCAGGACTTGGCGATAACAATGCGATTCCGACCTTGTTGCTTTGCGTCATAAAGGCAAGAATCAGCCCGCTCAATAAGGGCGTCCACCTCCTCGCCGGAATACTGGGCAATGCCAACCGAAACCGTAACAACCAAGCGTTCACTGCTGATTTTTGACATCGCCAAACGATCACAGAACCGTTGCATCACTTTTCCAGCCTGATCCGAATTGTCATCGGGCAGAACAGCTACAAACTCCTCACCACCATAACGAAAAGCAATATCAGTATCGCGAAGACTGTCCATCAAGATATTGGTAATTTCGCATAGAACGTCATCCCCCAAACCGTGCCCATACTTATCGTTGATTTTTTTGAAATGATCACAGTCGATCATCGCAACACTTAATGGTGTCTTATGCCGATCACATTCTTTTATCTTATTCTCTAGGCGTTCAAAACCAACCCTTCGATTTAACATGCCGGTCAATTCATCATACATAGACAAGGTTTTCAGACGGTCATTTGCCGCCCTTAAATCCTGTTCCAACGCTTTGCGCGACGAAATATCCGTGATGTAGGTCACTTTGAAAGAGTCGCCGGCATCATTGTAAATCCGAACAGCATTGGCCAAAATAGTATGCACCTTGCCAGCACGATCTACGACTTGCCATTCGGCTCGAGGATCACCCTGGGACGAAACGAGTGTTTCTGCGCCCGTTTCAATAAACTCTGAATGAAGTTTGCGCAGAGAGTCCCTGTGCTCTGGCGGCACAACGACAGTAAATTCCTGTCCAAGGAGTTCATGCTGTGTATATCCATAAAACTCACAATAAGCAGGATTTACGAATTCATACAGACCCGCTGAATTTGTGATGCATATGCCAATCGGGGCAGCCATGACCAAGTCCAGCAATCCACCTTCATTGAGTAAGGCACTCCCACATTTGTTATGAGGCATAACGATGCAAAAACTCCGAAACTGCTGCTCACCAGCAAAACATTAGAACAAATGCATAAGTTACAAATTGGATCACTTGACTCAAACTTTTTAAATTAGGGACTTAGAAAACGTTCTTCCCTAATCATTGAGTGATATGCCGTTAAGTTAAACCATTATGCTTCGTAGAAAGAGGACGGTGAAGACCGGAAATTTACTGAGAAGTAATCGCAATACTGGCAGTTAAAACAAAATCCATTTTCGGGAATGCTAGGCATTGTCCAATCCCGGCGGCGCAAGATATAGTCACGCCATGCTGATCGCGACCTTCAATGTGAATTCCCTTAAGGCCCGCCTGCCCCGTGTCACTGAATGGCTGGAGCAGGCAAAGCCTGATGTCGTTCTGTTACAGGAACTGAAATGCGTGGATGAGGATTTTCCGCGCCTTGAAATGGAAACACTGGGCTATCAGGCCGAGGTCCATGGACAGAAAACTTATAACGGTGTCGCCATTCTGTCGCGCCATCCAATGGAAAATGTCCGCCGGGGATTGCCGCAACTGCCGGGCCAAGATGATGGCGATGAGCAATCACGCTATATTGAGGCAACCATCAAGGGCGTGCGGGTCGCATCTATCTATCTGCCCAATGGCAATCCAGTCGATGAGGGGGATAAGTTCCCCTATAAACTGCGTTGGATGGACCGTCTGATCGCGCATACCCGTGACACTTTACTGCCATTGGAAATGCCTACTGTTCTGGGGGGCGATTACAATGTTTGCCCAACCGATGACGATGTCTATGACCCAGTTGGTTGGGCAGATGATGCGCTGTGCCAACCGGAAAGTCGGAATCGGTTCAGACAATTGCTCAATCTGGGTTTGACAGAAGCTTATCGGGCGCTGCATCCGCACGAAGCACACCGCTATTCCTATTGGGATTATGTAAAAGGCCGCTGGCAAAAGGACGAGGGGTTGCGCATCGACCATCTGCTGCTGTCCCCCCGTGCCTCAGATATGCTGGAAGAGTGCGATATCGACAAGAGTCCACGCGGCAAGGAAAAGCCGTCTGATCACACCCCTGTCTGGTGCCGATTGAGCGTTTAGCCGTGGCGGCCTCCAGGACCATCATTCTTCAAAGTCACAATTTTCAGGTTCTGCGCGGCTGGATCGGCCCCTGCGTTGACAGCGTTCGCCGCTGGACCGAACAACGGGGATACGAATATCGATTCCTGGGGGATGAAATCTTCGATCTGCTGCCAGACGACCTGCGCCTTAAGCTACAGGATCATATCGCAATACAGGCAGACTTAGCGCGATTATTGTTGCTGCGTGACGCCCTGGATAATGGATATGACCGTGCCGTTTGGTTTGACGCGGACCTGTTGATTTTTGCGCCTGACCGATTGGAGATTGAAAGCATTCCCGAAACAAATGCCTTCGGTCGGGAGTTGTGGGTCGATTTGGATGTCGGCAAACGTTTGAAAACATGGCGCAACCTTCACAACGCCGCCTGCATTTTTAGAAAGGGTGACCCCGTTCTGCCCTTTCTGATCTACGCGACGGAGAGGATCATTAATGATACTGCCGCTGATAAAATCACGATGCAGATGGTTGGGCCAAAACTGCTGACGGCTTTGGGTAATATTGTTCGCTTTGGTCGCTTGAATACGGTCGGCGCCTTGAGTCCGCTGGTGTTGAAAGACATTGCAGCCGGAGGTGGCCCTGCCCTGGACGCCCTGAAGGTTGCCGTTACGAAAGACAAATTGCCCGCTCCAACGGCAGCCAATCTCCGTGCTTCTTTGGCTCACTCCCCAGAGGCAGGGAATCGCATGGACACAGTTGTCGCTGATTTGTTGCGGACGGGCCATCTGTTCTAGCCGCATTGCAGAGTTAGTCGGAATGTCCCGGTCGCAACCGAACGCCTGAACGAATGTTTTTGAAATCCAAACTGCCGGGATCGGCATAAACCGGACCTGGCGCAGCAACTGTCAGGACGGCGCGGGCCAATGGGGCAAAATCAGCGCGAAAATGAACCGAACTCTTGAGCACCAGAATGCCGGTCTTTGACGGCTCAATCCCGACATGGCGGAACATGGACTGATCCCCTGCCTGTTCCGGGCGCGAAGCAATGACGACATCCACACCATCGCGATGCAGACGGGCATAGGGTCCCATCTGATACCGCGCCCCACCCCACATTGGACCTGTTCCAGTAAAAGCCCCGGTGCCCAGGGCACGGATCTCAAACGGTCCTGACACAGGGTTATCACCTGGAAACAGTTTCCCCCCCAGATCAAAATCAACGATAGCTCCAACCGGATGACGATGGGCCAATGCCGCTGTGTCCGGATCATTAAAGACACCAATCACCGCACCCCCCGCAACCTGCCCGGCCCCACCAGACAGCAGCGCCCGCAGCATACCAGTCGTATCCCCCGGCCCTCCACCACCGGGATTGTCCTGTGTGTCGGCCAGAACAACCGGCCCCTGTCCCGGTTGCTGCAACAGAATCTTAGCCTGTGCAATCGCATCCGCTGGTGACCAGATGCGATCCCCAAACCCCGCTTCATTTTGAACCATGTTATCCATCAGTGCGTTGGCTGCACGGTCAGCTGCCGCCTGATCCTGCCCATAGGCAACAAGACTGGGTCCGATTTCCGCAATATCCGACAGGGGAAATCCCATTGCCAATGCCAGTGCTGTCAGTTTGGAGTCACGTGCCAAAAGACTCGGCAAAACCTCTCCATACAGTTTTTTAGGCGGGGCGATATCAGTACACCCAAAATTCAGTGGAATAAGATATTCAGTCCGCCGGAAGGCTTTTGCCGGTCGGCCGCCATTGGCAATCATCTTCAACAAATGAGCGGCTGTACGAGAGCCGGTCTCCCCCATATCGACATGCGGATAAGTGCGGTAGATATCCAGAACATCTGCATGACGGACCATAGCCTCTGTCACATTGGCATGCAGGTCCAGACTGACGGCAATGGGCAATTCAGGCCCGACTAACGCCCGAATGCGGCGCAGCAACTCGCCCTCTCCATCCTGCAGATGCTCGCACACCATAGCGCCGTGCAGATCGAGATAAAGTCCGTCGAGTCCTGACC
>JARGPE010000131.1 GCA_029212835.1 Alphaproteobacteria bacterium
TCGAGCCTTGTTAGTCGTCTACTGCCTTTATGTTCTGACCGCCAAACAACCACCAATCATTCCTTGGGGGGGTCGCCGAGCAGACGGGGTTGTTGGGTTCCTGGGTGGGGTGATGGGTGGCCTGGCCAGCATTCCGGGTCCCCTGCCCGCAATCTGGTCAGGGCTAAGGGGGTGGACCAAAGATGAACAGCGGGGTGTCATTCAAATCTTCAATCTGGTCATGCTGGGTTTCGCAGTGCTGGCGCATAATGTGAACGGTCGATTTGAGACACTGGCACTGTCCACTGCGGCTATTGCGCTAGGCTGCGCCACGATGGGCTGCCTGATTGGCATCGCTGTTTATCATCGCACCAGCGAGCGGAATTTTCGCCGCATCGTTCTAATCCTGCTGTTGGTCAGCGGGTTATCCCATTTGGGTAGCGTTCTGTTTTGACACTTCATCGCGGTAAGTTTGCTGAAACGCCTCAACCACCGGGGCAGGACGCTTGGTTTCCCGTGTGACCATGGCGAAGTCCTGTTCCAATCGCGTTAGATCCGGGCGCAAGGAACGGATTTCCCCTGCCGCCACCCAAGGGGCCGCACATTGATCCGGCATCAGCCCCAGATATCGCCCGGTCTGAAGCAAGATCAGGATTGCCTCCAAATTATTGGCGCTGGCGGCAGGGCGGGTTCTAAAAGGCTTCTCCCTTGCTCGCAAAATGTCCTGGAACGTGCGTCCAACATAGTCCGGCCTGGTTAAATCATCTGTCGTGATCATTGCATCAGGCTTTAAATACAAGGGATGCAGCTTGCCGCAATAGACCGACTGAAGCTCCTTAGCCGCATGCTGATACGCCAAGCCAGACTTTGGGCGATGCATTGCGCAAAAGGCCAGATGTACGGTGCCATCCAACAGGCGACGTTCCATCTCATCCGTGCTGAGCACGCTGATCGTGATATGCACATCAGGGGCCTTCGCGCGAAACCGGGACAGGGTTGCGGCGATTGGAATTTCCGGCAAGGTCAAAATACCATCAATAATCGCAAGATTGAATTCCCCGACCAACCGTCGCTGAGCGGTAGAGACCTGGGCACGAAAAGAATCCAGTGCCGTCATCAGACGGACCACTTCCTGAAAGACCAGCCGTCCCTCTTCCGTCAGGGCAAAGCCACCGCGCCCTCGCTCACATAAGCGCAGGCCCAACCGGGTTTCCAGATTGGCGATATGGGTCGAAATCGTGGATCGTGCCAAACCCAATTCGGGTTCCGCAGCGGTAAATCCCCCACATTCCACGACGGTTTTGAAGACCCGCAGCAGCTTGATATCCGCATCACTGACTTGACCCTGGAAATTTGGTTGCGCCATTACGTCTGTATTTCTTAATGTTTAAATTGATACAACGTTATTTTTCGACGTTACTGATTTGCTATAGTGCAGACAAGAGATTCCTTCACACGATACAATTGGGGATGACAGATGGAAGACTTCGTTGGGCGCAAAAATCTAATTCCGCCCGCAAGGATGCGGGAGCTTTGCAAACGCTCGGACCTGAAGGGCGCGATTCAGACCGCCAGCCATTTTGGGGCAATCGGCCTGACCGGCTTTGGCCTGTATATGACCTGGGGCACCTGGTGGGCGGTTCCCTTCTTCATTGCGCATGGCATTCTGCTGAACTTCCTGTTCGCGGCCCAACATGAATTCAACCATTACACAGCGTTTAAAACCCGCTGGCTGAACGACGTGTTCAACCGCATCACCGGCTTTGTGCAGATCTATCCCCGTGACTACGAACGTTGGTATCATTTTGAGCATCATCGCCATACGCAGGATTGGGACAATGACCCAGAATTGATTAGCCGCGGCGGCCCCTATGATCTGGCCAGCTACCTGCCCTATCTGATCGGCATCACCTATTGGACTGGGCGGATCAAACGGATGTTCATTGTCGCCAGCGGCAAGACCGCCCCCTATTTCACCGAAAAGCAAACCCGCAAGGTCGTGCTGGAATCGCGCCTGCATCTGTTGGCCTATGCAGTGGTGATTGCCGCATCGTTGTATTTCCAGACCTGGGCAGCGGTGATCTATTGGATCGGCCCGATGTTCACCATGAAAATTTTCCAGAATGTGCAGAACATTGCCGAACATACCGGCCTGACACATGAGAATGACACCGTTCACAATACCCGCACGATCAAGACCTGGTGGATTTTCCGCTGGATGGCTTGGAACATGCACTATCACACGGCTCACCACACCTTCCCCGCCGTGCCGTTCCATGCCCTGCCCGCGCTGCATGCCGAATTAGTGAAACATGCAGGCTACGAGCCACCGACAACAGGCTATCTGGCCTTCCAATGGCGCTTCATCCGCAAGCTGATGAAAGGTCCAGAAACCCGCGATGGCGAGGTTGAAGTGGATCTGTCCAATGTCCAACCGCAGGCGGCTGAATAATGCAAAAACTGGAAGTGTACCAATCCCGCTGGGCGATGGAACTGCGTCGCCCAGATGGGGTCGAGCGGTCGGATGAAGAAGCCTTTGCCATGGTGGCTGAGGCGGGCTTTGACGGCATGTGTCTGGATCTTGCGAAGTCAGACCTGGAAACGATTGAGCGCACCCGCCCGCTGTTTGAACAGCACAAGCTGGGCTGTATGATCAATGCCTTTCCCAAAACGGTCGAAGGGTTCCTGCCGATCCTGCAGGCTGCAAAGGCAGCCAATGCGGTGGTGGTCAATATCATCGGGGAGGTCATGCCCTTTACCGTTGAGGAAGGCGTGGATGTGGTCCACCGGTGGATGGAAATGTCGGATCAGGTTGGCATGCCCATCCTGTTTGAAACTCACCGCAATTGCCTGACAAATGACCTGTTCTATACGCTGCAATTGATGGAGCGTGTGCCCGATATGCCGATCTGTGCGGACCTATCCCACTACCTGATCGATCGGGAATTCTGGTATCCCTTAAACGAGCGGGATCAAGGCTATATCAGCCAGATCCTGGCCCGCGCCGATTGTTTCCAGGGTCGGGTCTCGTCCCGTGAACAAGTTCAGGTGCCGCTGCATTTCCCCCAAAGCAAGAAATGGGTCGATTTATATTTATCTTGGTGGGCAGAGGGCATTAGCGGTTGGAAACGCCGCCGTGGTCCCGACGACACCCTGATCTTCCTGACGGAGCTAGGCCCGCCAGAATATGCCATCACCGGAGCAGACGGCTACGAACTGTCCGACCGCTGGGAAGAATCCCTACAGATCAAAGGCTGGGTCGAAGAAATCTGGGCACGGGTCTAAAGCGTAAGGTCTACAGCGTCCAATAGGTCATACCATCTGGCACGCCGCGTTGGCGCCAGATGGCCTTGATATCCGCAATCAGACCATCGGGCTTTGCCAGTTTACGCAGTGAGAGCGAATTGAAAGCAGAATGGGCAACAGCGCCAACTACAGCGTCATATCCTGTTGCCGGTTCGTCGATCAGATCGATATCATATTCATGCTTGGTTTCCGCCGCATCAGCCATAGGGTCAAACACGTCGACCCTATGGCCATGCACGGCCAGTCGCGCGATTAAATCGGCGACTTTGGAATTGCGTATATCAGGCACATTTTCCTTAAAGGCGATTCCCAAAACGAGGATTTTTGACGGGCCGGAGAGTTGCGCATCAATATTGTCCGCGATGCGATGCGCCATTCCATCATTGATGGTTCTGCCCGCCAGGATCACCTTGGGCTCGATATTCAACTGCTGCGCAGCATAGGCCAGATAATAGGGATCAACGCCAATGCAGTGCCCGCCAACAAGACCCGGTGTGAAGGGCAGAAAATTCCATTTTGTTCCGGCGGCTTCCAGCACGTCATGAACGGAAATTCCCATTTTCTGAAAGATCGTCGCGATTTCGTTTACGAAGGCAATATTGATATCGCGCTGAGCATTCTCAATAACTTTGGAGGCCTCCGCCGTGCGGATATCGCGGGCGATGAAGGTATTGCCGCCATTCATGGTACCGTACAGGCGCGATAACAATTGACTGACCTTATCCGTCTGGCCAGCCACGACTTTGGTGATCAGATCCACCCGGTGCACTTTATCGCCTGGATTAATGCGTTCGGGGGAATATCCCAGGAAAAAATCCTGCCCGGATGTCAGACCTGATTCTTCCTCCAGAATTGGCCCGCAGAAATCTTCGGTCACGCCAGGATAAACCGTGGATTCATAAACCACGACCATGCCCATTTTTAGATGCCGCCCCACCATTCGCGTTGCGGATTCAACGGCGCTCAAATCTGGCTTATTGTCCGGCCCGACCGGCGTTGGCACGGTTACAATATGAATATGGGCTTCTGATAGAAAGCTTTCATCGGCGATATATTGCAGCTTGGAATCAGCCAATTCACCGGCCGACAGTTCCCCGGTTCGATCATGACCGGCGCGCAGTTCCTCAACCCGCTTCTTGTTGATATCGAACCCGATGACATCGAAATGCCGCGCCAATGCGACCGCCAATGGCAAGCCAACATAGCCAAGTCCAATGACCGATACGGTAGGGTTTTCAAACATATTAGCCCGCGCCTTCTAATGACTTACTGCAACAGGGCATATATCCGCTGACCGGCGGCCTGTGTCAAATACAGTGCATCACAGGGCACCTTGGCCGAAGACTCGCTAGAGAATTCTTTTAGTAAGCCCGATCAATCACAAAATCGACCAGATCCGTCATCGCATCTTTGGTTGGGCCATTCTGGAAAATACCCAGGGCATCGCGGGCGATACTGCAATAATGGCGGGCGCGATCAACGGAATCATCTAGGGTGCCATGCGATTTCATCAGGCGCATGGCTTCTTCCAGGTCACCCTCTTTCTGATCCATATGCTCGATCGTGCGGTGCCAGAAGGTGCGTTCTTCTGCATTGCCCCGCCGATAGGCCAGAATGACCGGCAGGGTCACTTTGCCTTCCCGGAAATCATCGCCCACAGTCTTGCCCAGCTTTAGCTGATCGGCGGAATAATCCAGCACATCATCAATCAACTGGAAGGCAATCCCAATATTCATGCCATAGCTTTCCAGCGCCTCTTCCTCGGCCTGGGGGCGGTCTGCCACCACAGCGCCGATGCGCGTGGCCGCCGCAAACAGCTTCGCAGTCTTGGAACGAATGACCTCCAGATAGGCCTCTTCGGTCGTCGTCGGCTCATTGGCCGTCATCAATTGCAGCACTTCGCCTTCCGCGATTACGGCGGAAGCATCAGACAGAATGCGCAGCACCTGAAGCGACCCATCGGCCGTCATTAATTGAAAAGAGCGGGAAAACAGAAAATCGCCAACCAAAACGCTGGCTTCATTGCCCCAGATCGCATTGGCGCTGGCTTTGCCCCGGCGCAGGTCGCTTTCATCCACGACATCATCATGCAGCAGTGTGGCTGTATGGATAAACTCTACACAGGCAGCCAGACCGATATGACGCTCCCCCGTATAGCCACACAGTTTGGCAGAGGCCAATGTCAGGACCGGGCGCAGTCGCTTTCCACCAGAGGCAATGATATGCCCTGCCAGTTGCGGGATCAGCGCCACGGGGCTCTTCATGTTATCCAGAATGTGCTGATTAACCTTTTTCAGGTCCCCTTCAACCAAGCCCAACAAGGCGTCAAGGTTGGGGCGCCCATCCAGCTTGGATGTCGATTTCTTATCTGTAAGCGGTAAAATGGTCGCCAAGACCGTATCTCCAACTTGAAAGCAATTGACGCCGGTTCCCTTTCGAGGCCTCTGCTCAAAATAGCCGAGACCCCTATAGGGTCAAGGGGTGTGCGACGGCAAGTCAATTTCTAAGCTGGATTTAGGCCCCCGCCTGATCTTCGGGCAAGTGACAAACGACCTGCAATTTATTGCCATCCAAATCTCGGAAATATGCGCCATAATAATTTTCATGATATTGCGGACGCAGACCGGGCGCTCCTTCATCCGCCGCGCCCAGGGACCGGGCCGTCTCATAAGCCTTGCGCACCATGACGCGGGTCTGTGCCACAAAGGCGAAATGCGTGCCATTGCCTGCAGTGGCTGGCTTCTCATCAAAAGGCGGAAAGACCCAGAATTTAGGGTCCTCTGGACGCCCCCAGCCTGCATAGCCGGATTGAATATCCCCGCGATAATACGGAATTCCCAAGACTTTAAAGACGGCATCATAGAATTTAATTGCGCGGGAAACATCATTTGTCCCAACCGTGACGTGACTGAACATGGACCCTCTCCACCCGTTCTAATTAATATTTCTGGCATCCTTTAAGCGATAAAAGACGCTGTATTCCTTATCTTCTGGCACCAGTTCCAAAGTGCCGGTCAGTTCAACCGGTTCATAGCTGAAGGCAACGGGGTGATCATCCGCATGCACTTCTAGAACCAGAGCCGGGCCAACATGATACTGATAAGGGCAGCTCATGGGAAAAGGGCCAAATAGAAACAGACGCTGATCCTCTGTCTCATCCAGTGGAAACATATATCCCTTTATGGTGATCTCTTTCCCATCCAGCGCCATCACATCGGGCTGAAATTCTGGCTTTTGATAAATTAAATCATAGCCATCATCGGTTTTCGTTTGAATCTGAACCTCATTGGTGGACCCAAGGACCTTCCAATCCAGCGCACCAGGGGGAACATCTACATAATCGCCAATGTAATCCAGGATCGTCTTGGTGCCATGCAGAGACCCTTCTTCCTGCGACAAGGCAAAGGCTGGCGGTGACGCGCATAGTAACAGCAGCACTGCCAGTAATTTTCGCATCATCATCCTTTCGCCAAGAGCGCCGCAATATCAGTCCGTGCAGCAGAAATAGCAGGGATCAGAGAGGCAATAACCCCGATCATCAACCCCAGTATCAGAAACACACCATCAAGGACATGTACCTGCAGGAATGTGCTGGGCAGAACTATGCCTTGAAGGGTGTCGATATTCAATGCGGCGATATAGCCGACCCCATGGCCGATCCCCAGTCCGATCACGGTTCCGACACCACTTAACAACACGCCTTCTGCCAACACCGTCAACAGCAGTTTTCCAGGGCTTGCCCCCAGAACTCGGAGAACGGCCAGATCATATCGCCGAGCCGCCAGACTTGAGGCGAGAGACGCCAGCAGAATAAGCGCAGAGAGCGCGATAAACCCGGCACCCAGCGCAAGGATCAGGGTTTTACCAATCCCCAGACTCTTGGTTAACCGCGCCATTTCCAGGGAAGGCACGGCAGCAAGAAGGTTGGAGGACTGATTAATCTCTCGTGGAAGATTCATTCGGTCAATCGGACTGCGGGTCTTGATCAGAACGGCGGTCACCTGATGACCCAGAGCCTCTTCTGCCGCATCATCGTCATGTGCATCATGATCATGTGCGTCGTGGCCCTTCGTATCATGGTCATGGTCGTCGTGATCATGCGCCTCATGGTCATGATCGTCTTCCTCATGCGCGTCATGGTCCCCATGATGATGCCCGGAATGCAGTGTCTGAACACTTTCCACACTCGTAACGATCAACCTGTCCAGAACGGTTCCCGTCGGCTTTAACACACCAGAGACGGTGTATAGATAGGCATCATGAATATCGTCGCTATCTGCTGCAAAGCCATGACGGGCGGCAAAGCTTTCACCCATTTTCATGCCGGTCGCCGCGCCGACAACCGCCTCGAAAGGATGCTCAAAGACCCGACCCTGCGCAAATTCGGCCTGATAGAGCTGCAGATAATCGGGGGTGCTGCCCACCATCCGCCAACCCTGATAATTGTCCCCGAGGGCTAGCGGGATTGCCTGACGAACATGTCGGTTTTTCTGCAAAGCTAGATAATCCGACATTTCGATATTCCCGGCTGGAACATCGGCATGATAAACTGACGACAGCACCAATTGCAGGGGGCTGCTCTTCGCACCCGCGACGATATCAATCCCTTCTGCATTGCGCAGAAACCCAGACGCTATGGTTTGAGACAGCAAGAATATCAGGACCAGTAAGGCGCTGCCCAATGTTGCAGACAGAACGCACAAAGCCGATTGCAGCGGGCGGGCGCGAATGGCCGCGACGGCAAGTGACACAGCATTCATGATACAGGCCCTCCCTTTGTCATTAGAGTCACCACGGTGTCGAAACGATCCAAAAGCCTGGCGTCATGCGTGGCGATCATCAGCGCAGCCCCAGTCTCCGCCGCCTGATCCTGAAGCAGTGTGACAACAGCCTCTGTATTGGCGTCATCCAGGGCAGACGTCGGCTCATCTGCGATCAGCAGTTTCGGGCGCAGCAAAACGGCCCGGGCAATGGCAACGCGTTGCTGTTCACCCTGGCTCAGGGCTGCAGGCTTTCTATTTGCCTTATCGGCCAGACCCAGTTTCGCTAAGAGGTCCTCCAGACGTCCGGGTTCGACATCGACCTTCGCCATGTCTGCTGCCAGCATGACATTCTGCGACAGAGTTAGGGAGGGGAGCAGATGCAATGTCTGAAAGATAAATCCGAACGTTTTCCCCCGAATGCTGTCCCGGGCAACAGACGATTGGGCATAGAAATTCTGCTGTTCCAGCAGGACATCGCCTTCCGAAGGCGGCAGTAAACCGGCCAGTACGGACAGCAATGTCGTCTTCCCGGATCCCGATGGCCCTAACAGCAGGAGCTGTGCCCCAGGGGAAATGGATAAATCTGGAAAATGCAGAGATGGAGCATCGCCCCGACGGACAACAATGCTTTTTGACGTTAGTATCACGGTTAAAATTCCAATTTTTGCTGTCGAATTGCGCTATAGCAGGACTATAATGTTATATAGTTACACCAACAAGATGGATTCACACTCTCCTGATGCGACATTTTCTTCAGGGGCAAGGCTGGTATATTCGTAAAAAGGCCGGGGCTTCGGAAACCGGACAGCATGCCCATTCGTCACATCCTTGCAGTATTGAATTAGATTGCGCAAAATGGGATGAACGATCACTCTTTTCGATGATATCTGAAATCCCGGCCCTCAATGAGGAGGTTCAAAATCATGTCCGTCAGTGCTTTCACCGCCGCTAAGTCCCAATCCCTGTCCTATCAGTCAGAACGGGAAGATCTGGCCTGCGCCTTTCGTTGGACCGCGCGTCTGAACATGCATGAGGCTGTGGCCAATCACTTCAGCCTGGTCGTGTCAGACGATGGCACTGATTTCCTGATCAATCCTTACGGTCGCCATTTCTCAAAAATGCGAGCCAGCGATCTGCTGCTTCTGAATACTGAGGTCGCTCCAGAAGGCATGGGCGATTCCGTTGACCCCACGGCTTATTGCATCCATGGCGCAATGCACCGGAACAATCCCCAGGCACGCTGTATCCTGCACGTCCATTCGAAATATGCGACGGCCCTGTCGGCGCTTAAAGATACCTCCATTCCGCCGATTGATCAGACCACCATGCGTTTCTATAACCGTGTCGCCGTCGATAACCACTATGACGGCATGGGCCTAGGGGATGAGGCAGAGCGTCTGTCCACCGTGCTGGGCGACAAGCGAGTCCTGCTGATGGGCCAGCACGGCGTTATGACGGTTGGCAACACCGTTGCCGAAGCCTTCGATGAGCTGTTCTTCTTTGAGCGCGCCTGCGAAACCTTGTTCCTCGCCTTGTCCACCGGTCGTGAGCTAAACGTCGCCAGCCATGAAGTTGCGGAAAAAACAGCCGGACAATGGGCTGGCTATCCGGGTGCCGCAGAAAAGCATTTCAATGCCCTGCGCGATATCCTGGACGAGGAAGAGCCCGTTTATCGCGATTGATCGCGGTCAAGTACCTGTTACTGAAGAAAAGTGAGAGTCTATGTCCGTTAATTCTGTTGTTATCATCGGTGCCGGACAAAGCGGCGGCCGCGCCGCTGCCTTGCTGCGCCAAGAAGGATTCGAAGGCACCATCACCCTGATCGGTGCGGAAGAGCATCCCCCCTAGGAACGCCCCCCGCTGTCAAAGGCCGTGCTGAAGGGCGAAAAGTCGGCAGATCACTGCTTTTTGTATGATGCCGACTTTTATCAGCAACAGAATATTGATCTGATTACGGGTCGCCATGTCGAGGCGATAGACAAGGACGCCCATACCGTCACGCTGGACGATGGATCAACCCACAGCTTTGATGCCCTGGTCTTTGCCACCGGCGGCGTGGTTAAACGGCTGCCCTTGCCCGGTGCGGAGTTACCGGGAATCCATGTGGTGCGGACTCTGGACGACAGTGCACAGCTTGGTAAAGCCCTAACACCCGGCGCTAAAATCGTCGTTATCGGAGGGGGTTTTATTGGTCTGGAAACCGCCGCGACAGCGCGCCAGAAGGAATGCGATGTGACCGTGCTGGAAGGCGCACCGCGTATTCTTGGCCGTTCCATTCCAGAAATTGTGGCCGCAGCGGTATCCCGGCTGCACGAAGAAAACGGCATCAAAATTGTCTTGAATGCCCGCATCAAAGGATTCGACGGCACCGATAAAGTGACCGGAATTCTCTTTGAAGATGGCAGCGTGATGCCTGCGGATGCGGTTGTGATTGGCATTGGCATTGCGCCTGGCATCAGCCTGGCCCAGTCGGCTGGGGTAGACTGTGGCGATGGCATTCTGGTGGATGAATTCGGGGAAACCAATGTTCCCGACATCTATGCGACTGGTGACTGCGCCTGTGGCCACAACCCGCGCTATAACACAGCGATTCGGCTGGAAAGCTGGCAGAATGCTGATATGCAAGCCCGAACGGTGGCACGATCCATCTGTGGAAAGCCCGAAGCCTATGCGCCAGTGCCCTGGCTGTGGTCTGATCAGTTTGACTGGACCTTACAAACAGCCGGCCTGCCCCATCGGGCTGAACAAATCGTCACGCGCGGTCGTTATGAAGACGGGGCGCAGATCTTCTTTTGTCTACAAGACGGTGCGTTGATTGGCGTGGCAGGCTTTGGCAAAGGATCTGCCATCGCAAAAGATGTCCGCATGGCGCAAATGATGATGGAACGGGGCGTTAACCCTGACCCAGCAGCCCTGGCGGATGAGAGCATTCCCCTGCGCAAAATCATGAAGGACGGATAGGGTCAAAGCATCCAGAAAGTTCGATAATCCGCGTGTTCCGCTTGCTCCACCGCTGCAAACCCGCTACCACAGTGCCGGTTTCCAATCATTCCCAATGGTACATGTTTGAACGATGACTGACGGCCCTTCCAAGACGCTGCTTCCCGACGGCCTGCGCGATGTTCTGCCCCCAGAGGCAACACGCGAGGCGACGGTTATGCGTGGTCTGATCGACCGGTTTCGCGCCTCTGCTTATCGACGGGTCGATCCGCCCCTAGTCGAATTTGAAGACAGCCTGTTGGACGGTGCTGGAACGGCAACAGCGCCGCATACATTTCGCCTGATGGATCCGGTCTCTCAGCGCATGATGGGTGTACGCGCTGATATGACCATTCAGGTTGCTCGCATTGCCACATCGCGTCTGATCAAGGCACCTCGCCCCTTGCGCTTGTGCTATGCCGGACCAGTTCTTCGGGTGCGCGGATCACAATTGCGCCCGGAACGTCAGGTGACTCAGGCGGGTTGCGAAATCTACGGGGCCGACCAAGCCGAAGCAGATGCGGAAATCATCGCCGTTGCCGCCGATGCGCTCTACAGCGTTGGCGCAAAAGATTTATCCGTTGATTTGAGCCTGCCCACCATTGTCCCTGCCGTTTTTAACGATCTGGGCCTGGATGAGAAGACACGGCGCGCGGCGCGACTGGCGCTTGACCGCAAGGATGCCCATGACGTTGCTGCCTTGGGTGGAGAGGCTGCAAAACGTTTAGGGGCGCTTCTCGATGCTTCTGGCCTTGCCGGGCCTGCCCTGAAGAAACTGCAATCCATTCC
>JARGPE010000132.1:0-8112 GCA_029212835.1 Alphaproteobacteria bacterium
ATGGAGGGGGAACTGGTCGAACAGGGTCCCCGTAATGTGCTGAAGCGCCAAATCGAAAAGGCCGCTGCCGCCGGCTATATGCTGAAAACCGGGGTCGAGGCCGAATTTCATCTGATCACACCCGAAGGCGATGCAATTTCCGACGGCCTGGATACCGCGGCAAAACCCTGTTACGACCAACAGGCCGTGATGCGCCGCTATGACGTGATCGCTGAAATCTGTGATGCGATGATCGGGCTGGGCTGGGGTCCCTATCAAAACGACCATGAAGACGCCAATGGTCAGTTTGAAATGAATTGGGACTATGACGAAGCCATGCTGACGGCGGATCGTCAGGCCTTTTTCAAATTCATGGTACGATCCATTGCGGAAAAGCATGGCCTGCGCGCAACCTTCATGCCCAAACCCTTCATGAACTTGACTGGCAATGGCTGTCACATGCATCTATCGCTGTGGGACAAGGCCGGGAAGAAGAACCTGTTTTCCGACAAGAATGGCGAATTGGGTCTGTCGGAATTGGCCTATCACTTCCTGGGTGGAATGATGCGCCACGCATCCGGCATGTGCGCGCTGACGAACCCCACGGTAAACAGCTATAAACGGTTGAACGCGCCGGTCACCTTGTCAGGCTCCACCTGGTCGCCCAATACGATCAGCTATGGTGGCAACAACCGTACCCATATGGTGCGCATCCCCGATCCGGGCCGGTTTGAATTGCGACTGGCCGACGGGGCCACCAACCCCTATCTGCTGGCCGCCGCTGTTCTGGCCGCAGGCATGATCGGTATGGAAACCAAGGCTGATCCTGGCAAACGTCTGGATATCGATATGTATACCGAAGCGCATAAGGCAAAGGGTGCCAAGAAACTGCCGATCTATCTGATTGATGCCATTCGTGAATTTGCCAAAGACAAACCCTTGATTAGTGCCTTGGGTGAGGATTTTGCCAAATCCTATATCACCATCAAAACCCGCGAATGGAATGATTACGCCCGGCACTTAACGGAATGGGAGCGGGCCAACACACTGGACTGCTAAAATACTGGCTTAATTGTGATTGTTGTCACTGTAAATCTTGCACCGATGACATAATCTTAATAATTATCGGTCAGGGACGTTTCTTCGTCTCGATAAAGGCAAACCGTCGGTAACGGCGGGACGCAAAGTTACCGATCCCAAGCTTAATTATGTAAGTTTGGGACAGCGGGACCGCCGAGGGCAAATTGCAGATTCGTTTCTAACCGAAAGTGTAAGTAAAATGTCTACCCGCCAGATGATGGCCTATAGTGTTTTTCTCCTGCTTTTAGGGTTGCCGATGATTGCGCTACCCTTTGTGGGTCGCCAGATTCTTGAGCGCCTGGATATATCCAATAATACCACCAACCTGACCAAACCTACGACAGACCCCAGCATGGCGGTCAGTCTGGTCACTTCTCCTCTGGTCGGCCTACCAGGAGAAGAGTATTCAACCCTGGTTGCAATGTTAGATCTGAACAGTCGCGAAGCAGTAGCAAATGTCTGCGAAAAATCAGCCTATTTGAGTGATGCCCTGCAGGTCTATGCATCGAAAAATCCAAATCGAATCAATCCTGTTCGAAAAATCGTTGATAATGATCCTGAACTGGTTCGCTTTTTAAACGAAACCTTTCCAACATTTTTCATTTCCAAGGCGCGCATGACCAAGCAAATGGCCTATCAGGACAGAATTCGTCCAATGGATGTGTATGAATGCTCTGGATATAGCTTCCGCCGAATTGCTGCCAAAACAACGGAATAAGCAATACTTAGTTCCTTGTTTGTTTCCTTATCCTCACTTAGACTTTCTGCCTGAGGAGCCCTCTATGGCAGAGCAACAAACCGAATCCACTGTTTTCGACAGACGCCCAGATGCAACACTGGCTGTTACACGCGGCACCGTTCGCTTGCTGCGCAATATGGGTATGGCCTGCCTGACGGAAGTATCCTTAAACACTGGCAGGCGGGTCGATGTTCTGGCGCTGGATAAAAAGGGTCTGGCGACAGTGGTTGAGGTTAAATCCTCGCTAGAAGATTTTGCGGTGGATGCAAAATGGACCGAATACCTGCCTTTTTGTGACCGGTTTTATTTTGCTGTTCCCGTCACCTTTCCAACGGAAATTCTGCCAGATTCAGTCGGCCTGATCATCGCTGATGCCTATGGTGCGTCGATTGAGCGACCCGCTGCAGAGGGCACAATGAATGGAACGCGACGAAAATCCCTGACCCTGCGTTTCGCCAGACTGGCCGCCGACCGCTGGTCCGACGTCATCGACCCCAAGCTTACGACAAAACGGGTTTAAGGCTGTCCATCGCCTCGATCAGGGCCCGCATGATCCCTGGCTCTGTCGCTGAATGCCCTGCATCATCAATGATTTTCAACCGCGCATCGGGCCAGGCCATGACCAGGTCATAAGCGGATGTTGGGGGGCATACCACATCATATCGTCCCTGAACGATGATACCTGGAATGCCGTGCAGACGCTCAACATTTTCCAGCAGTTGATTTTCACCTACGAAAAGCTTGTTGGCGAAATAATGCGCCTCCAGCCGCGCCAAAGGCAGGGCCGCATCGCGAAACCCGACCGAACGCAAACTATCCGCACTGGGGCGTAAGGTGGAACAAACCGCCTCATATCGGCTCCAGATCTCTGCGGCAATGCCATGAACGGACTCGTTTGGATCATTCAATCGGCGCAGATAGGCGGCTAAAGGGTCCCCTCGCTCCTCCACCGGCAAATGGCCCATAAAGCGGGCATGTTCTTCCGGAAAAAACGTTCCCATGCCATGCAGGAACCAGGACACTTCCTCGGCCCGGCACAGAAAAACACCCCGCAACACCATCGCCCGCACCCGGTCTGGATGGGTTTCAGCATAGGCCAAGGCCAGGCTGGACCCCCAGGAGCCGCCAAACAGGACCCAGGACTCAATCCCCAACATTTCTCGCAGGGTTTCGATATCCTGGACCAGGCGGCCTGTATCATTGTTGCGCGTTTCCGCCGCCGGACGCGACCGACCAGCGCCACGCTGATCATGCATGATGATGCGATAGAATTCTGGATCAAAGAAACGTCTGTGCCCCGGTGTGGTGCCTGCACCCGGCCCGCCATGCAGGAAACAGACGGGCACCCCCTCAGGGTTGCCGCTCTCCTCCCAGTAGATACTATGGGGGGGTTCCACGTCTAAATGGCCGCTGCGGCGGGGATCAATGGCTGGATAAAGCCGATCTCGGGACATAGTGGGTCCTGACGAAGGGTTAAAAATAGGAGCAACTGCAATGCAGTATGGCCTCTACAGGACGGGGGTGCAAAGCAGATTATCGCGGCGTGATGCGTTGTGGACTGGCTGTGGCAGCATGGTCTGGATGGCTTTTGCCACCGGGGCCAGCATCGCGCCACCGGACGGCCCCCAGTCTTTTCTGACATCTGTCATTGCCGTTGACGATGGCAGGACGGTGCGGTTGGCCGATGGCCGTCGGATAGTGATGCCCCATATTCTGCCCCCGGGCCCTGATCGCCACTCCCCAATGGAAGATACAACCCCGATCCGTCAATCAGCCCAGGCCCTTGCAGATCTGGTCCTGGGTTATGAATTGCGCGTTGATCTGGATCCCATTGCACAGGATCGCTATGGCAGGCTTCGCGCGAAGCTTTCTGTTGATGATCAAGATATCGCTGCACAGCAGGCCCGCAATGGATGGGTCCGTGCGTTCCCGGAACCAGACGCCAATCAAGACACCGTGATCCCCCTGCTGACCGCAGAAGCCGAGGGCAGAACAACCGGAAAAGGGTTCTGGGAATCCGGCTTTTTTCAGGTCTACACAGCCGACAGCTACTCCACTGGCACCGACCGGTTTGAAATAGTCTCCGGCCGGGCAAAGCGTGTGACGCGGATTGGCGATCGCGATCATCTGGAATTTGGGGAAGATTGGCGCACAGATTTCACCGCCGGTCTGGATCGATCCTTGCGGAAATCATTTGATCCAGATGCCATGATTGGTAAGTCCATTGAGTTGCGCGGATGGATACGCAACTGGAATGGACCATTCATGGAAATTACAGAACCAACTCAAATTTCCCAGTTATAGCGATTTGACACCTTTGGCAGCGGCCAATACAGTTTTTTTGTCCAGCACAGAAAGACATTTATCGTGACCATGCCTTTGTCCCAACAGAACCGCCGGCGCCGCATTAAACTGCGGTGGTGTGACTTGTTGAGCCTGAGGCGACGATATTCTCTGGAATAAATCCCCCTTCCTCTGTCTCCGAGTCCAAGCCGCTCTGCCGATCCCCGATCCGCAGAGTTTTTTAGTGCCTATTTTTAAGGAACACATCAATGCAGCCTCCCACCTTTCGGAAAGCCAACCCTAATGATGCGATCACCATTCGCGCCCTTGTTCGTGCCGCCTATGCGAAATGGGTTCCCGTTATCGGACGGGAGCCCATGCCCATGCGCGCTGACTATGACCGCGCCATTGCGGACCATCATATCGAACTGCTGACCCTGAAGGAGGATTTGGTCGGCGTAATCGAAATGATGATCCTTCCGGACCATCTGTGGATCGAAAATATCGCCGTTCATCCCAATGCCCAGGGCAAAGGCTTTGGAAAACAATTATTGGCTCGAGCACAGGAGCTTGCCCATGCCCATAATGTGACAGAGATCCGGTTGCTGACAAACGGGGCCTTCACCGACAATATTCAACTGTATGAAAATCAGGGATACAAAATCACAGCTCGGGAGCCCTTCATGGGGGGTATAACTGTCTATATGAGCAAGGCTTTGTTTGGGGGGATGGTTTGATGATGCAGAAAATACCGTGCGTAACCTTGCGACAGCTACCCGACGCTTATGGTATTTGCCGTCTGGATGCCAATGCAGCTGTGCCTGAATGGGCCGATGGGCCTGGCTTTGTCAGCATCAGCCGTTCTGATGAGGAACTGTCCATCCTGTGTCCGCAACATCGGATACAAGACGGTATTAAATGTGATCGCGACTGGACCTGTTACAAACTGTTGGGTCCCTTCGCCTTTGACGAGACGGGGATTGTTCTGTCTGTCATCCGACCCTTATCAGAAGAGGGTCTTGGAATTTTTATCGTTTCAACATTTGATGGCGATCATCTATTGGTGAAAACCAAAGACGTCGATAGGGCGCATCAACTTCTGACAGGGGCCAATCACACGATCCTTCAATCCGATCGATCCTAGGCTTCCATCAGCAAATCACCCGGTTTATCAACGCGGCGTTCGATGGAAACTTTCAGCTTTTGCAGGGCACGGCTTTCCAATTGGCGCACCCGCTCTTTGCTGACGCCCAGGTACTTGCCCAATTCTTCCAACGTCGCCCCATCTTCAACCATGCGGCGGCGGTGGATGATGGTCTGTTCCCGTTCAGTCAATTCACCGATCGCTTCAGCCAGCCAGCGGGACCGGCTTTCGGCATCTTTCAAACCGGTCACGACTTCTTCCGGGTTCGGCCCATCGTCTTTCAAAAAACCGATCCATTCTTCTTCACCCTCTTCGCCAACATGGGCATTCAGGGATTGGTCGCCCGCAGATAGGCGGCTTTCCATCTGTTCCACATCACCAATATTCACATTCAATTCCTCAGCAATTTTCACCCGCTGGGCCGGGGTCAATTGTGTCGCCGACGCATCCGCGATCTTGGCCCGTAATCGGCGCAGATTGAAGAACAGTGATTTCTGGGCCGCCGTCGTACCGGTCCGGACAATAGACCAGTTGCGCAGAACATAGTCCTGCATTGCAGACCGAATCCACCAACTGGCATAGGTGGAGAAACGCACATCCCGTTCCGGTTCAAACCGAGCAGCAGCCTGCATCAGGCCAACATTGCCCTCCTGCACCAGATCGCCCATTGGCAGACCATAGTTGCGGAACCGAGACGCCATACTGATCACCAGGCGCGTATAGCAATTGACCAGTTCATGCAGGGCCGCTTCGTCCTGCTCGTCACGCCACAGACTCGCAAGTTCCATTTCATGGTCGCGCGATAACAGAGGCTGTTTCATTGATTGGCGGATAAAGCGAACATTCGCGCGTTGCGTTTCTGGATCGTCGAGATGTGCCATCGTGCCTGCTCCTGCTTTTATATGTCTGTTTCGACAATGCGGGCTGCGTTTAGCCGCTTTTGCCTGATCACACCCGGATCAATCCATCTGACAGGGCCTATATATTCCTATTCTATATTACGTCAGGACTAGGGATTTGGATCATGGTGCAGTACAAAAGGTCCTGGAGTCAGCACGACCCCAGAGGAAATCAGCGATACATAAAAAATTGAACTGAGTGAAAGTGGGCGGAAATCAGATTTCCACGCGCTGCTCGATCTCTCCGGCAGGACCCAGGCAGATGGCGGCAAGACGCCCGCCCCGACCCGCGCCACTGTCGACAGAAATCGTATAGTCGCCCTCAATAATCCCGCCAGCATCCGGGTCGTATCCCCGCACGATGCGACGGAATTCTCGATAAGGGCGGTTAATTCGGGCAAAGCTGTGGGCAGCCCACCAGAAAGCATCTGCCTGTCGCGCCAAAGGCTTGTCGATATCCAACCCGGTATGAACAAACAACAGCGCACCATCATCCGTATAGGCCGCGCGCTTCAAGGAATTTTGCAAGGCATCATGGCCAGGCAACGCGCGGGCGGCCATCCGCAGCCGGTTGGTCCAATAGGTCAGGGCCAACGTCCCTTCCTTGGCCTGTTTCGCGCCGTCTTCTGGATTAAAGCCCCGCGCCAGCATCATCGACCCCATGCCCCGCTCAACCATCCACAGCAGGATCTCGGCTGGATTTGGGGCGAATTGAAGCTGCATCAGCTTCCACCACATTTCTTCGTGGGCACCGCGCAGATAGACCAGATCATCGACATGCCGGAACGGGTCATAGGACAGGAACCAATTGCGAAATCTCAGCAATTCCTCCAACACGCCCGGCCCATCCTTGCCGTACCCCCAGTAATTGCCCAGATACACCACCCGGTCCCCAAACCGGATATCTTCAGCAATGATATCATGCAGCGCCATCAACTTGCTGGAATCACCATGAATTGCGCCAATCGCCCAAACCCGATCGGTGGCACGCAACATGGTAAAACGATCAGATTGGCTCATGGATTAACTGAGGGTGTTGTTGTCAGAACGGCGGTCACTTTATCACTGCCATCGAATGCGATGAAAAAGCCCAAACAGCCTATCATTCCGAAACTGAGGGGGACAGAAAATTCCAGAACCCTTGCATAAACATCCCGGTCAGTGAAAACCCGCCCCCCAAGGGGGACGGGTCTTCATTATTTTCAACCAGATATAAAGGGTAAAGCGCAGAGGTTATGCTGCGGCCTTTTCCATCATTTCTTCCAGTTTCAGCGCCGCTTCTTCTTCGCCGAGTTCTTCTACGGCGGCAAATTCACGGGCCAAACGGTCCAGCGCCGCCTGATACAATTGGCGTTCGCTATAGGACTGGTCCGGCTGGTTGGCGTTGCGGAACAGGTCGCGCACGACTTCCGCGATCGCAACCGGGTCACCGGAATTGATCTTTGCTTCATATTCCTGGGCCCGGCGTGACCACATGGTGCGGCGAACACGGCTTTTGCCTTTCAGCGTTTTCAAAGCAGCTTTCATCATGTCCGGCGAGGACAGCTTGCGCAGACCAGACATATCCGCCTTCGCGACTGGCACACGCAGGGTCATGCGATCCTTGTCGAATTCGATGATGATCAGTTCAATCTTCTGACCGGCGATCTCTTGATCTTCGACGCCCAGAACCTTGCCGACCCCATGGGTCGGATACACAACGAAATCACCTTTGGTATACGCACTTTTCTGTGACATTTTTAGTTCCTTGTACCCATCCGTCGTGTGTTGTATCGACAGTGTATCGGGCTTGTTGGGAATGGCACCATTCCACCCCACACATCCCGTCGATGACACGCACCTGCCCGATCTATGCGTGGGGAGAGGGCGGGATCGCCAGCACCCTTCCGCGGTTGATCGTCCTGTCTGGTACTTCAGCCGATACTCAGGGCCCGATGGTACAGCCACTGGGCGACGGCTAAAAATCCAGACCGAAAAAGCCACCGCCG
>JARGPE010000132.1:8122-11606 GCA_029212835.1 Alphaproteobacteria bacterium
GAAATCGCGTGATTTCGGACAACTGGCCCGTTGTTTTTGGAAAGAGTCGCTGTGCCAGCAACTTTTCGGACCTTCTTAAAGCGCGACATCTAAATAGATATGCCGCTCAGACAGTGGACCGAAAACTCTCCATATCTATTTCTATAATAGCACAAAAATTAGGGTGTTCCGAGTCCCTAATGACGTTATGTCGCGCTTTTTTTGTGCACCGCACGCTAAAAAGCCGATCCTAACAGTCCTCAATCAGGGTTGGGTAGGGTCAATCGCCTGGACCTCAGGCCCAGCCTTAGCTACCTTCGCCCGGCTCGGGGGAGAAATATTTTTTGAACTTGTCGGGCACGCCCTGCCATTCCTCAGCATCCGCCGGGGCAACACCCTTTTGGGTGATCACCGGCCATTGTTCAGAATAGGTCTTGTTTAGTTCCAACCACTTATCTGCTTCGGACTCGGTATCGGGCAGGATCGCTTCAGCGGGGCACTCAGGCTCACAGACGCCACAATCGATGCATTCATCGGGATGGATGACCAGCATGTTCTCGCCTTCATAGAAGCAGTCCACAGGACAGACTTCCACGCAGTCCATGTGTTTGCATTTGATGCAATCTTCGGTGACGACATAGGTCATTTCGGTCCCTCTCATTCCATGATACGGCCTTGGTGCGGAGCCTTGCCCCACGAGACCCCTGTCTGATATTAGACTTCACCCTATCTTCGCAACTGATTTCGTAAGGTCCATGTCACAATCTCCCCCTGACCCCCGTCGCCATGCACCCGCCACTCTGCGCAATCGCGACGCCATCCTGGCCATCCTGCCTCAGGCTTTCGGCAGCGCCCGCCGGATTCTGGAAATTGCCTCAGGCACCGGGGAACATGCCGCCCATTGCGCGCCGACCCTGGCAAAGGCGGCGGCAGGAGGCTTCATCTGGTATCCCAGTGATTGGGACGCAGAAAACCTGCCCGGCATTGATGCCCATGCGAAGGCGGCGATGGCTGACAGCGGCCAGCCCGGCTGTATCGCGCCAGCCCAACGCATTGATGTGTCACAGGCGGACTGGACCCCCCAATGGACCCAACCGGGACTGACCGGTCCCATTGAGGCAATATTTTGTGCCAATATGATCCACATCGCCCCCTGGGCCGCCGCTGAGGGGCTGTTTTCCGGCGCGGGGCGGTTGCTGCCACAGGGCGGCACATTAACGCTGTATGGCCCCTATCGCCGCAATGGACAGCATACCGCGCCCAGCAATGCGGAGTTTGATGCCTCTCTGCAATCGCGCGACCCCACCTGGGGTGTGCGCGATCTGGAAGGGGAAGTCATACCTCTGGCCCAGCGCAGCGGCCTGTCCCTGATTGAAATCGTACCCATGCCCGCCAACAATCTGATCGTGATCTTCCAGAAGGACTAGGACCATGCGTCTTTCCCTGTTCAGCAACGCCCTGGTCGCCGTCCTGGTCGGCTTTGGCGGCAGTGTCGCCATCGTCCTGTCGGGCATCCATGCCGTCGGCGCGACCCCGGCGCAAAGTGCCTCCTGGATCAGTGCCCTGTGTCTGGCGATGTTCGCGACCAGCACGATCCTATCGGTCCTGCACCGCATGCCCATCGTCACCGCCTGGTCGACGCCCGGCGCCGCCCTGATCGCTGCCACCGCCATTGGCGGGGTTCCGACCTATTCCATTGAGGTCGCGGTCGGGGCCTTCCTGTTCGCCGCCGCCCTGATCCTGCTGAGCGCCGCCGTAAAGCCGCTGGCGACCCTGATTGCCAAAATCCCCAGCGCGATTGCCTCTGCGATGCTGGCAGGCGTGCTGATCGGCTTTTCCATCGCGGTCTTTGATCAGGCAGCACAGGACCCGCTGCTGGTGCTGCCCCTGATCGCGGTCTTCCTGATCGTGCGGATGGTCAGTGCCACCTGGGCGGTAATCGCCGTGCTGGGGGCCGGCATCGCCTGGGCCGCGATCCTGGGCAAGATCGCGCCGATGACCAGCGGCATTGAATTAACCGAACTCGAACTGATCACCCCCGTCTTTGACCCTGCCGCGCTGATCGGGCTGGGCCTGCCGCTGTTTCTGGTCTCCATGGCGTCCCAGAACCTGCCGGGCTTTGCCGTGTTGCGGGCGGCAGGCTATGAGCCCCCGGCACGCTCCGCCTTGGCGGTGACGGGCCTTGCCTCCCTGCTGACCGCGCCCTTTGGGGCCCATACCACGACCCTGGCCGCGATCACCGCCAGCCTGTGTACCGGGCCGGACACCCATCCGGACCCGGCCAAGCGCTGGGTCAGCGGTATTTTCTATGGCCTGGGCTATCTGATCCTGGCCGGTGTGGGCGTGTCGGTCGTCGCAGGCTTTGCGGCGCTGCCCACCGCCGTCATCGCCACCGTCGCAGGCCTGGCCCTGATCGGTCCCCTGATGGGCAGCATGAGCGCCGCCCTCGCCCCCGAAGCCACCCGCTTCCCCGCCGTCCTGACCCTCACCGCCACTGCATCCGGCCTCTCCCTATTTGGCATCGGCAGCGCCTTCTGGGGCCTGGTCCTGGGATTGCTGGCACTGGGCCTGGATAAGCTGGCGAAGAAGATGCGGGGTTAAGCGTCATCCTTACCCGAGGGCGGCGGATCGGGCGGCACGTAACTGTCCGGGTCCGCCTTCCATTTTTTCCATTCTTTCTCAAACTCATCCCAATCAAGGGCGAATTTGGGCCAATGGTCCGGCGCCATGACTCTATCCGGCAACTGCGTGCTGGTATCGCCAAAAGTGATTGCGGCGAAATCCGTCTCCTCCGGAACATAGCGCGCGTTAAATGATTGCAGCCCAGCAAAATTAAATTGAGCAAATTTCATTTGTGTTTCTATGTCGATCTCTGTCCTACAAAGAAATGCACTATGAAGTTTCGCCATACTCAGAACAGCCGCTTGCAGCGACGTCCGGCGCAAACTTGCATATTGCAGAAATGCCTCGTTGAGGAATGCGGCCTTCATATTCGCGTCATCCAGCGTCGCACCATGTAAATGCGCACAACCTAGTTCACTGCCTTGCATCTGCGCAAAAGTCATGTTGGCTGCCTTCAAATCAGCGTGCTCACAGTCGACCCCCATCATTTCCGCACCCCGGAAGCTGGCGCCCCACAGATAGCCAAGCGCAATCGTTGCAGCCTGCATACGGCAGCCATCAAATTTGCTGCCCGACATTTCAGCACCCTGAAACCATGCGCCCTGCAAATGGGTCGCTGTAAAATCGACGCCAATCATTTCAGCCGCATGGCAGTTCACCCCATGCATCTGTGATCCCGTGAATTGAGCGCCGGAGAAATTAAGGAATGATAGATCCGCGCCCTGCAGATTTGTTTCCCTGAGGTCCAATCGGTAGCCTCGGTATGCGCATAGTTTGCTTTTCCAAGCGCTCAGATCTGTTTGCCACCGCTGAAATTCTAACTGCTCAATCAAGCCGTTGGTATCATACACTGGACTGTCAGGGATTGATTCCTTTAACACAT
>JARGPE010000133.1:0-8831 GCA_029212835.1 Alphaproteobacteria bacterium
AAGGGTTGGGTCCGGTAACTCAAGCGCCGAAATTCCAGCCTTATGCCTTTGTAATGGCCGACGGGTATCGATTGCCTGTCTCCATCACACTGCCGAACGATCAAGCCCCCAAGGCTGTGTTGGTCGCCTTGCACGGATTTAACGATTATTCTCATGCCTTTGCGGATGCCGCTCCGATTTGGGCTCAGGCTGGTATTGCCGTCTATGCCTATGACCAGCGAGGGTTTGGTGCGACGCAAGGTCGCGGGTTATGGCATGGGACGGAGGCAATGGTCAGTGATTTGGCTAACGTCACCTATATCTTGAGGTCACGATACCCCTCTGTCCCGATCGCCGTATTGGGGGAAAGCATGGGGGGCGCAGTTGCACTGACGGCAGTCACGTCTGACGATCTGCCGCATCCGGATGTGGACCGCACAATTTTATCCGCCCCAGCGGTTTGGGGCCGTGCAGTGATGCCCTGGTGGCAGCGCTGGCCGCTGACACTATTCTCTTACACCTTGCCCTGGCTGGAGATTGCGCCGCATATCCGCCGCACCCCGTCTGACAATATTCCGATGCTGCGGGCGCTGGCACGAGACCCCCTGATGATTCGCCGTACTCGCATCGATGCGATCCATGGATTGGTGGATTTAATGGACAATGCCTATGCGGGCATTCCAAAGTTGGGGGATAATGTCCTGCTGCTCTATGGTTTGAACGAGGATATTTTACCTGATTCTGCCTGGCAGGGAGGCGTATCACGCCTCACGCCGGGGGCTGGCTGGCGATTGGCACTGTATGATACAGGCTATCACATGCTGATCCGGGATTTGAATGCGAAGCTGGTGATTGACGATATTGCAAGCTTCATTTTGCACCCTGCGGCCCCTCTTCCTTCCGGTCGAGAAAGCAACGGTCTGGACTTGCCCCGGGCGGTGAATTGAAGGACTGTGCGCCGGATAAATTATGGAGGGCTAAATGCGCTATTCTGAGATGGTCAATCGCGTTGGCGGAATGGGCGATGATGCCTGGGAAATCCATCGCCGCGCCTGGGAGAAGGAAGCCGCAGGGGAGTCTGTGATTATCCTGTCTGCTGGCGAAGAACGCGCCGCCACCACGCCTCCTGCGATTGTTGAGGCTGCCAAACAGGCGCTGGATGCCGGGCGACATCACTATTCCCCGCTGACGGGATCACCAGCGCTGAAAGCAGCCGTCGCGGCCCGCCATTTTAAGCTCACGGGCCAGACGGTTTCACCGGAAAGCTGCTGCATCATGGCGGGCGCGCAAAACGCGCTTTACTCCACCCTGTTGTGTCTGGCGGATGCGGGCGATGAGATCATTGTGCCTGACCCGTATTACGCGACGTATCCAGGTGTCTGTCGGGCTGGTGGTGCCTCTATGGTTACAGTGCCGTGCGATCCCGAGGCTGACTTTGTCGTGGATCCACAGAAGATTGCCGCCGCCATTACGTCTAAGACACGGGTTATTCTGTTGAATAGCCCAAATAATCCAACCGGTGCGATCTATCCGAAGGCGGTATTAGAGGCGATTGCGGAATTGGCCAAGAAACATGATCTTTGGGTCATTTCTGACGAGGTTTATGCCGATTTTGTCTATGATTCACCTCATATTGCTATCGGCTCCCTACCTGGTATGGCGGAGCGCACGGTAACCATTGGCTCGATGTCCAAAGCCTACCGCATGAGCGGCTGGCGCGTCGGCTGGTTGGTTTCCAATCCAACCTTGTCGGCGATCATCAGTGATCTGGCGACTTGTATGTTGTATGGCATCGCGCCCTTTGTTCAGGATGCCGCCTTGGCCGCGTTGACTGATGAAACGGGAGAGATTGAGGCAGACAGGGTTAACATGTTGGCCGATTATCGCACCCGCCGCGATCTGGTGTGTGAGCATCTGTCGAATGTACCGGGACTGGTTCTGCGTCATCCAGCGGCGGGCATGTTTGTCATGGTCGACGTGCGGGGCACGGGGTTGGACGATTTCACCTTTGCAGCCCGTCTGCTGGACGAAGAAAATGTTGGTGTTATGACCGGGGCTGCCTTTGGCCCCAGTGCAGAAGGGCATATCCGTTTGGGCTTGGTGGCCAAGCAGGAAGTCCTGGCCGATGCCTGTACCCGAATCCGGCGCTTTGCCCTGTCGCTGGGTTAAGGCAGCGGTATTACCGGTTGGCCCTGCATCGCCTGCAGCATGAAAGCATGCCATAGCTGGGCTGGATACAGCCCACCATAAACGCCGTCGCTGGCGGTGCCATTGTCATTGCCCATCCAGACCACGGCGGCCAGTTGTGGCACATAGCCTGCAAACCAGGCGTCCTTGTAATCCTGGGTCGTGCCGGTTTTTCCTGCAGCGGGACGGTCCGGCAGGGCGGCGGCTTTGCTGGTGCCCCAGGCGACCGAGGCCCCAAAGACATCATCCGCCATGGAAACGACTTCAGATGATAAAATACGAGCGCCTTGCGAACCGGTGCGTTCGTAGATCACGCTGCCATCGGCGGCATCGCGAATACGCCGAATGACATAGGGGGTGGCGGCATAACCCCGCCCGGCCAGGGTCGCATAGGCCCCGGCCATTTCCATCGGGCTGACCTCATATACACCTAAGGCCAGGGATGGGTCTGGTGACAGAGGGGAGGTAATACCAAGACGTCGTGCCATATCGACAACCTTGCCTCGTCCAATGGTTTCCATGGCGGCGACCGCAACGGTATTGATCGATCGCGCCACGCCCTCACGCAGGCTAACAACGCCACGATGACCAACCCCTGCATTGCGCGGCGTCCAGCCTTCAATCGGCGCTATTCGGTCATCAATAGGGCTGTCTGGGGTAAGCCCCCCTTCAAAGGCGGCCAGATAGACGAACAGTTTAAAAACCGATCCCGGTTGGCGTTTGCCATGGATGGCGCGGTTAAAGGCTGATTTTTGTCGGCTTGCCCCGCCCAGAAGGGCGGCAACCGCCCCATCCGGGCGCATGGCGACAAATGCCAGTTCCGTCGCACCCTTGGCGCGCGCCAGGGGGCTAATCTCATTGGCAGCAGATTCGGCAGCGCGTTGCAGGTCTGGTTCCAGCGTGGTTTCCACCAGAATATCCCGATCCACCCCGCCCAGAATGTCAGCGGCGCGGTCAAACGCCCATTCTGCCAGCCACCGCGTTTGTTCCCCGGACCCGTCCGTGGCAACGGTTGCGACACTGTCTTGCTTGGCCCTATCGGCGGTGGCCTGGGTGATGAAACCCGCACTGACCATATCATTCAGCACTTCACGGGCGCGGGTGGCGGATTGCTCCGGTGCCCGGAACGGGTTCAGCGCAGACGGTGCCTTGGGCAGACCTGCTAAAACCGCAGATTGCCAAAGGCTGAGCGCACTAGCCGGCTTGCCAAAATAACGTCTGGCGGCGGCATCGACACCATAGGCGCCTGCGCCCAAATAGATGCGGTTCAGGTAAATTTCTAGAATCTTGTCTTTGCCATATCGGGCCTCCAGCCAAAAGGCCAACAGAGCCTCCTGCACCTTTCGCCGCAAGGTTCGATCCCGGGACAGGAACAGGTTCTTGGCCAATTGTTGCGTCAGGGTGCTGCCGCCTTCGCGTACGCCACCGGCGCGCAGGTTGCTGACAATGGCACGGATTACACCGATGGGATCTACACCGGGGTGATAGTAAAAACGCCGATCTTCCGTTGCCAGCAGCGCCTGGGGCATATAGGGGGGCAAGTCGGACAGGGTGATACGCACGCCGTACAAATCCCCGACCTTCATCAACGGCGCACCATCGGCGGCGACAACTGTAATGGCGGGTTCACGGTGTTCCTGGGCCAAAACTGCGCTGGGGCTGGGCATGTCCCATGCAAACCAACCAATGACGCCAATGGCAAGCACCAAGGACCAAATCGCCAATGACACTAGCCCGCGCAGGACGCGTGGCCAGCGCCGGGGTTCCCGGCTGCCACCGCCGCGACGCAGAGCGGGTATCTTTTTTTTCCCGGATTTCGTCGGTTTGGATCGCGAAGATGCTGCTTTCTTTGGCGCGGCCTTCTTCGCACCGGATTTTCCGGGGGATGATTTCTTGCTGGGTTGTCGAGTCATAGGCCCGATATAGCGTATCATACCAAAAAAATCGCGATATATTGTAGTGGGTTGGCAGGATTTTTTTGGTCTGTCTGTAGAAATGAACCCAATTATGAATTGGTGTTGTTCTAGAAAAAGGCATAGAGTATTGTGATTACGGTTGAATTTGGCTCATTGCGATGCAACATCAGGGTCAGATCACGAAGGAGACTGTCGGATGTCCGACAACCAAACCGATAAGACTGTTGAAATGGTGTCCGAGACGCATGCGTCCAAACGCCCCTATGCTGATGCCCTGTTGCGGTTGAAGCAGGTGGGTTTGCGCCCGACGCGTCAGCGCATGGCCCTGGCAAAATTGCTGTTTGACGGTGGCGATCAGCACATTACGGCAGAAGATCTGCACGGTATGGCTCGCAAGGCGACGGTGAAGGTCTCTTTGGCGACTGTTTATAACACCCTGCATCAATTTAAAGAGTCTGGATTGTTGCGGGAGGTTGTGGTTGGTCCAGGGCGTTCCTATTTCGATACGAACACCCATGCACACCACCATTTCTATGTGGAGCCTGCTGGTGAATTGGTCGATATCCCGGTTGATTCGGTGGAATTGAGTCGCCTGCCATCACCACCCGACGGTACTGTTATGGATCGTGTGGACGTGATTATTCGCGTCACCCAAGCCTAACCCCGACACAGTTCCTTAACGAAATCATCTCAATATTTTCTAGTTTAGAATTGTTTTAAACTATTGACGCCGGTTCTCCCTGGAGTAGGATATCTGTGTTCCGACCTTGATCGGGGCGTTAGACGCCTGCTGGGCGCTAACAGATATTACACCATGTGCATTGCCACTATCCATTGGGATGGGGGCATGACCAACGGACAGGAGGACGACCATGTCCCTTAAGGGCAGCAAAACCGAAAACAATCTGAAAGACGCGTTTGCGGGCGAAAGCCAGGCCAACCGTCGCTATCTTTATTTCGCCCAAAAGGCGGATGTTGAAGGCTACAACGACGTTGCCGCCGTGTTCCGCTCTACCGCGGAAGGCGAAACCGGCCATGCTCACGGCCATTTGGAATATCTCGAAGAAACCGGTGATCCGGCAACGGGTGAGCCGATTGGCGAAACCTCGCTGAATCTGAAGGCCGCCATCGTTGGTGAAACCCACGAATACACCGACATGTATCCGGGCATGGCACGGACCGCCCGCGAAGAAGGCTTTGACGAGATTGCCCAATGGTTCGAAACCCTGGCAAAGGCTGAAAAGTCCCATGCCGGTCGTTTCCAGAAAGCATTGGACTCGATGGACTAAGTGTCTGTTTGGGCGGGGGCGGTGCTTGGATTTCCAGCGCCGCCTTCCTCTCTCGCTCCAAGTGAGCGGTTTTACGTCAGGAGACAGAAATGCGGGAAGGCAGTCTGGACGCACCAATGCGTCATTCGATTGATTGGAATGATCCGGATTTCTATGATGAGGAAAAGCTGGACGCGGAACTCCGACGGGTGTTCGACATCTGCCATGGGTGTCGCCGCTGCTTTAATCTCTGTGACAGTTTCCCAAAATTATTCGATCTGATCGATGCCGCCCCCTCGGAAGAGCTGGATACGGTCGATTCGAAAGATTTTAAGCCGGTGGTCGATGCCTGCACCCTGTGTGACATGTGTTTCATGGTGAAATGCCCCTACGTCCCGCCGCATGAATTCAACCTGGATTTCCCCCATCTGATGCTGCGCTACCGCGCGGTGGAAAATAAAAAGGGTCTGCGCGGCGGTATGGAAGCGCAGCTGACCAAGACCGACCGCAATGGCAAATTAGGAACATCTCTGTCGGGTCTGGCCAATTGGGCGACAGATCGCGGCAATGGTTTGACCCGTGGCGTGATGCAGGCGGTTGCGGGTGTGGACAAAAACGCTGCGCTGCCGCCCTTCGCCAGTAAGACGCTGGTGGAGATGGCAAAGGATTTCCCCAAGGCCGACCTCAACGGTCCCTCAGCAGGGAAAAAGGCAGTGATCTATGCCACCTGCTACGGCAACTATAACACGCCAGAAATCGGCGAAGCCGCGATTAAGATACTGGCCAAGAACGGCGTTGAATGCGAGGTCGTCTATCCTGAATGCTGTGGCATGCCGCAGATGGAACAGGGGGACCTTAGTACCGTGGCAGGCAAGGCGAAAAATGTCGCCAAGACCCTGCGCCCCTATATCGACAAGGGTTATGATGTCATCGCGCTGGTGCCGTCCTGTGCCCTGATGCTGAAATTTGAATGGCCGCTGCTGGTCGGGGATGATGCTGATGTGAAGGCCCTGTCTGAAGCGACCTTTGACATCTCAGAATATGTCGTCGGATTGTCCAAAGATAAGGGGCTGGCGGACGGATTACAGCCCTTGGACGGCCCGATCTCCATCCATATTGCCTGTCATGCTCGGGCGCAGAATATGGGCCAGAAGGGTGCAGAATTGGCGCGTCTGATCCCGGATACCCGAATTGCGGCGGTGGAGCGATGCTCCGGTCATGGCGGCTCCTGGGGCATCATGAAGGATAATTTCGAAACCGGCATGAAGGTTGGGAAACCGGTCTTCAAGCAGATGCAGTCCAAGGGAAAGGCGAAATATATTGCCTCTGAATGCCCCCTGGCCGGTCTGCATATTGAACAAGGCATCGCTGCGGCACCTGAAACGCCGGAGGGAGAGGGTGAATATTCAAAGCCTGAACTCGCCGCTCATCCAATTGTGCTGCTCGCCAAATCCTATGGCTTGATGTGAGCCAATCGCCACCCAGATAAAAAGTCAGAGCAAACAGATGGAATACATGATGAAAACCGAAATCACCAAAGCCGATATCCTGCCTTTGCCGGACTATATCAAGGTCCGCAAAGACCGCCATGCAGCCTTGATCGCGCTGAAGAAATTGCGCCGCATTGAAATCGGCCCGGTCGCGACCTGTTATTTTGAGAATTATGACACGATGCTGCATCAGGTGCAGGAGATGCTGTATATCGAAAAGGGTGGCGACGAGCAGGTCGATGACGAGCTGCGCGCCTATAACCCGATGATCCCCAAGGGTAAGGAACTGACCGCCACGGTGATGTTTGAAATAGATGACCCGATCCGCCGCAAGAATTTCCTGTCACGTTTGGGCGGTGTCGAAAATACCATGTTCATCCGCTTTGGCGATCATGAAGTCCTGGGCGTTCCAGAAGAAGACCTGGACCGTACCACTGCCGACGGCAAGGCGTCCTCCGTGCAATTCATCCACTTCCCCTTCACCGACACTCAAATCGCCGCCTTTAAGTCCGCGGCGCAGGTCCTGGTTGGCTTCTCCCACGATCAATACGGCCACATGGCCGTCCTGACCGAGGCTTCCCGCGATGCGCTGGTGAAGGATTTCGGATAAAGATTTTTGGCAGATCGATGCGGCGACTTCAGGTCGTTACTGCAAAACCTCGCCGGGTTCGATGCCCCAGACGTCTTTGCGATCCAGCCAGCCGTCATAACCACTCACTGTGACCAGGCACCATTCGGGATCGCACATTTCGATGCGGGCGACCATGCCTTGCGCCAACCGGGCTACAGCGGGAGAGGCGGCAGCGGACAGACGGCGCAGAGTGGTTTCCGGGGCGGTGACAATCAGCGTCCGGCGCGAGCTTAACAGCGCAAAATGGACCCAACCCTCGTCGCCTTCCCAATCGCGAATTTTTCGCCATTTATCAAACTCGGCGATGACCTGAACCGGCATGTCCAATCGGTGATAAACCCAGCGGATGGGATAGTCCACACCGGGGCCGGTTCGGGCATTTGCCTCCGTCGCCTTGATCGACACCATGCGGGGCACCGGCTGGCCACTGGATTGGGCAGCCAGAGGTCCGGGCGCAAAGGCGAGAGTCAAGAGCAGGATGAGGGATGCAATTATGCGGCGCATGTTTTCCTTAAGGGAGTGACAAGCAGGGTCAACCGGTTTCCTATAGCGTGATTCTCCTATAAAGAAAGCACTGGGCCTTGTTCAAAGCGACGCAGCAGGCGGTTTTTGGACGTGTGCGACCTGTATAGGGTGCTTGAGTGAGGAATATGCTGAAAGAAAAACAAAAATGCGTCGTCACCGATATAATGAGACACAACTGAGCAACGCATTGTTATAGTGAGAGATGGAGTTGCTATGACCTATAGAAAACCGAAAGTCATCGTTACGCGAAAGCTGCCCGACATCATCGAAACGCGGATGATGGAGTTGTTTGACTGTGACCTGAATTTGGTCGACGAGGCCTTCACCCGCGAACAGATGCTGGATGCTGTGTCCCGCGCGGAAATTTTGGTCCCCACCGTGACGGACAAGATTGATCGGGAGATTCTGGACGCCGCCGGAGACAATCTGAAAATGATCGCCAGTTTCGGGACGGGCGTTGATCACATTGATTTCGCGAATGCGCGCAAGCGTGGGATTGTTGTAACCAACACGCCGGATGTGCTGACTGAAGACACTGCTGACATGACCATGGCGCTGATCCTGGCGGTGCCCCGGCGGTTGGTGGAAGGCGAACAATTGGTCCGTGACGGCAAATGGACTGGCTGGAGTCCTACGGGCATGTTGGGCCACCGCATCCACGGCAAGCGCTTAGGGATCATCGGCATGGGCCGGATCGGCACCGCGGTCGCCCGCCGCGCTAAAGGGTTTGGCCTGTCGGTGCATTATCACAATCGCAACCGTGTTGCCGAAGACGTTGAGCAGGCGCTGGAGGCAACCTTCTGGTCATCCCTGGATCAAATGATCGCCCATATGG
>JARGPE010000133.1:8841-11393 GCA_029212835.1 Alphaproteobacteria bacterium
GTCGATCAATTGCCCTCCTACGCCCGCGACCTCTCACCGGCTGCATTCCCGCCGGCTCGAGATGATGAAAACCCACGCCGATGTTGTCAACACATCCCGTGGCGAGGTGATTGACGAGGGCGCCCTGGTCAAGGCCTTGTCCCAAGGACAAATCGCTGGAGCCGGATTGGACGTTTATGAAAATGAACCAGCGGTAAACCCGAAACTGATCAAACTGTCCAATGTCGTGCTGCTGCCCCATATGGGATCTGCGACCATCGAGGGGCGGATCAATATGGGCGAGCGTGTTATTATCAATATCAAGACCTATGTTGACGGTCATAATCCGCCGGACCGCGTTATTGATACAATGTTCTAGGATATTATGGTTGTGAGTACAGGGTGTAATTTTAGATATTTGGCATTTTTATTCTCTTTTTGCTTGCATAATTTTCGGGCGCGGGTCACGTAAGTTTATGAGCCAAAAGTCGGACCCCTCCTCTTTTCCAAACCCACAAGCACGCGCTTTAGGGCAATCTGGATTCTCATGGTTTCTGAGCCGGTTCAATCGCCATACTTATGAGCTCTTTCGTCTTGCCGGGCCGGTTGTTATCAGCCGCGCTGGTATTCTAACCCTTGCCCTGACAGACACGATCATGTTGGGACCCCTGGGGGCGGAGGAAGTTGGGCGCTACGGCTTGGGCACATCCACATTCGTGCTGTTGCTGGTCTGTGGCATTGGATTGATGTTTGGTACGGTTGTGGAAACCAGTCACTTACGAGGCGCAGGCCGTCTGGCAGAAACCGGGCAAGTTTGGCGCCGTGCCTTGCCCTATGGCATTATTCTGGGGGTAATTGGCGTTGTTCTGACCCAATTTGCAGAGACTTATTTCCTGCTGGTAGGACAAAATCCGCATTTAGCCTCAATCAGTGCAAGTGTGACCCATATTCAGGGTTGGGGGCTGTTGCCCTTAATGATCTATATGGCCAGCAATTATTACCTTGAGGCGATGGGCCGCCCTGTTCCAGGGATGATTATCGTTTGGGGTGTCAATCTGCTGAACATTCCCCTGAATCTATGGCTGATTCATGGTGGGTTGGGGTTTGAAGGTGCCGATGGCGCGGCTCTAGCGACGACCGTCTGCCGCACCCTGATGATGATCGGGGTGACGGGGTATGTCTGGTATCTGGGGGGACGCCACGATTATGGCATTCGTCAACGCCCGGTGCCTGGCTGGATCGCCGGTGGCAAGGTTATGCGCCGTCACGGTTATGCGGCTGGACCAGCCTATGCCGCTGAAAGCGGTGCCTATCATGTATTGCATATCTATGCCGGGTGGATGGTGGCAAACGAACTGGCCTCCTTTACCGTTAATATGAATTTGCTGGCGATGATTTTTATGATTTCGCTGGGAATTGCTAATGCAACGGCGGTGCGGGTCGGTGTTGCCCATGGGCGGCGAGATTGGCCTGATCGTGCGCTGGCCGGTTGGACAGGCATGTTCTGGAACATGCTGCTATTGATGCCGATTGCCGTCTTCCTGTGGCTCCGGCCGGAACAAACCATGGCGTTCATGTACCAGATCACCGATCAGGAATTGCTGCATGTCATGGCCCCTGCAACCATGTTGGTCGGGGTGGCGATGATGTTGGATGGCGGTCAATTTACCTTGGCCAATGCATTGCGCGGTACTGGCGATAAATGGTCGCCCACGGTGATCAACTTATGCGGCTTCATCGGGACTATGATCCCAGCCGCCTATATTATGGGAATCTATTTGGATCGCGGTGCCCGTGGGCTGTATGAGGCAATTCTTCTGGGTGCGGCGCTAGCCTGCTTCATTCTGGTGATTCGCTGGACCCTGATTTGTGCCAGACGGGCGCGGCAAACGGACTAGCGCAGTCTTGGTTTCACGACAGCAGGTCGTCCAGGGCAGCGGTCAGGCGATCCACTTCTGCGACCGTTGAGTAATGCACCATCGAAATGCGCAGAACGCCAACGTCTGGGTCAATCCCCAGGGCTTCGACACAGCGCCGTCCATAGAAATGGCCTGCCCCAACGCACAGTCCCCGTTCGCCTAAGGCTATGGCCAGTGCTTCTGGTGTATGGCCTGGAATATCCAATGTGAAGGTTGCTGCCCGGCGCGCAGGATTGGACTCCCGCCGACCGATCAAACGGATTTCTGGATGCGATTCAAGCCAGGACAAAAAGCGCTCCATAACCAGAGACTCTTGCTTTTGGAACAGGCTATAAACCCGACTGGCCCGGCTGCGGGGGTCATTAGAGGGCGTGTTGAAATGATGCGCATGAACGGCATCTATATAATCCAGAATGCCCCCAATTGCGCCTGCGGACTCATAATTCGTGCCGCCGGGATTCAGCATCGCCGCACCGTTGCCTTCGTGAAAAAAGTGGTTCTGATTGGCGACGGCATCAATGCGGGCCTTTTTGCCATACAGCATCGCCAGATGCGGACCATATAGCTTGTAGAAGCTGAACATATAGAAATCGACATCCAGCGCCGACAGGTCGGGCAGTGTGTGGGCAACGGCGGCAACCCCATCGACCACCA
>JARGPE010000134.1 GCA_029212835.1 Alphaproteobacteria bacterium
ATGAGATCTCCTGGCGCAGGATCACTGCCGGAAAGGGTACCATCATGAAAATTAAAGATATTCGCGTAACACCGCTGCGTTTGGCAACAAAGGTCCCCTATGTTTGGTCACAGGGGGTCGAGCATGCCTTCTACGTCAATCTGGTTGAGATGGAGGCAGAGGACGGCACGATTGGATATGGGGAGACGACGACTGCGCCTGATACCTATGCGCAAAAACTCGTTCTGGAGAAAATGGCCCGTCACTATATTGGGCGTTCAATCTTCGATCAGGCTGCTGCACAGGATGAAGCCTTTAAGGCAAATTTCCTGGTTTTTGGTGGCAATTTGGGCCGTTACGCCAACCAGATGTTTAATGCCCTTGAGATGGCGGCCATGGATTTGCAAGGTAAGGTCCTGCAGCTTCCTGTCTGGACCCTTCTGGGCGGGGAGCGGCGCAAGGATGTGGGTTATTTCTACTTTCTGCAGGGGACGAGTCCGGCGGAATTGGCCGCCGATGCGAAAGCCTGTGCTTCCGCGGAGCATCCTATTCTGTATCTAAAGGTCGGTATCGGGCCGGAATATGATCTGGCCAATGTCAGGGCCGTCCGTGAAGCGGTTGGTATGGACTATCGCTTGCGCCTGGACGCGAATGAAGCCTGGAGCCCCTCCGTGGCCCTGCGTATGATCAAGGCCTTGGAGCCCTATAACATCGAGTATATCGAGCAACCGTCCGCAAGCTGGTCCTTGCTGCCGCTGAAACAAATCACGGATCGGTCGCCCATTGCAATTGGGGCCGATCAAAGCGTCTTTACTCTCCATGAAGTTTTTCAAGCCTGCGCCACCATGTCGGCGGATATGATTGCGGTTGGTCCCCGAGAAATAGGGGGATTGCGCCCCATGATAAAGGCTGCGGCGATCTGTGAAGGGGCAGGTTTGACGCTGTGTATTCATTCCAGCATGTCCAGCGGGATCACGACCTGTGCCGAACATCACATCGGTCGCGCGGTGACAAATCTGGATGATGGTAATCAGATCATGTGGCAATTGCTGCGCGATAACGTTATCGATACGCCGTGTCTTGAGCCCCAGAAAGGGAAGTTGTCATTGGAAGGGCGACCGGGCTTGGGCTTTGAGTTGAATCATGATGTTGTGGCGCGCGCTGCTGAAGACTTTAGGAAATTTCAAGGGGAGGTTTGTTAACCAATGCCATTGGTATCGCTGCAGGATATAGAGACAACAACCAAGGCTGCGCTGGAAAAACACGGTGCCTTGCCCTGGATTGCAGCCGAAGTCGCACGGGCAGTGCGCAATGCAGAAGCGGTCGGAAACCGAATTTGCGGTCTCTATTATCTGGAAAGCTATTGCCAGCAATTGGTCAGTGGTCGGGTTAAGGGCACGGTCGATCCGGTTGTTACACGGCCACGTCCCGGTGCGGTCAATGTGGATGCGCGCTTTGGATTTGCACAGCCTGCCTTTGCCCGCGCCCTGCCTGACGCAATTGCGGCCGCTCGTGACTGTGGCGTTGCAAGTCTGGCCGTCGGTCATGCCCATACCTGCACGTCGCTGGGATATTTTACAGAACAGATTGCGCGTCAGGGATTTATCGGCATTGGATTTACCAATGCATCGCCCATCGTAGCTCCCCCAGGTGGGAAAACTCGGGTGATAGGGACAAACCCCATCGCCTGTTCTGTGCCTGATGGGAAGGGCGGTTTGGCAATGCAGTTTGACCAATCCACCAGCACTGTGGCGCTGGGGAAAATCACAATGGCCAAGGCCGCCGGTGAGAAAATCCCAGAAGGCTGGGCCGTGGATTCCAACGGTCATCCAACCACAGATCCTGAGGCGGCCATTGCGGGGTCTCTGGTCAGTCTGGGGGGGTATAAAGGTTGGGGGTTTGGTTTGATGGCCGAACTATTGGCAGCGGGTCTGACCGGTGGCGTGGTCAGCCGGGATGTTAAGCCTCTTAAGGCAGCGGAGGGAACGCCGCACGACTTGGGCCAATTTTATCTGCTGATAGACCCAGATGTTTCCGGCACTTTCTATGAGCGCCTGCAGCAGGTTGAGCAAGGCGTTGCGTTGGACGAAGGCGCCCGGATGCCGGGGCAAGGCAAGCAGGAGAATGATCCCGTCGACCTAAGCCAGGCAATTTGGGATCAGGCACGGGGGCTGGCCGGGTTGGCCTGATCCTGCCCGCCTGTAAGTTGAAGGTGTTCTTCCTCCTTCTTAATGGACGCTGGCCGGACGATGGTATAGATGGGGCATTCTGCTGTTTCCAAAATGGGCTCAGTTTGGCTGGTCGCATTTCGGACTGTGCAGAGGGACTATACCGGCATCTCCGACACGATGGGGCATTATGGCACGTTTGGGTATTGATATTGGTGGAACGTTTACGGATTTTGCCCTGATCCGACCGGATGGTACGACTGCCGTTCATAAGCGCCTGACGACGCCCACAGACCCGGCCCGTGCCGTGCTGGAAGGCGTTGCGGCGATCATTCAGGAAAATGATCTTTCCATCGATGATATAACGGAAATCGTGCATGGCACGACCTTGGTCACAAATGCCTTGATCGAACGTCGGGGTGCCCGTGTTGGCATGCTGGTGACGGATGGCTTTCGCGATACGTTCGATATCGGTCAGGAACAGCGATACGACCTCTATGATCTGCGCCTGCAATATGCAGACCCCCTGGTGCCCCGCGCACTGCGGGTCGAGATTGGGGAGCGAACCTGGCATGATGGCAGCATTCTGACACCATTGAACCCTGCAGAGGTTGAACAAAAGGTTGCGGATCTTGTGGAGCAGCAGGGGGTAGAGGCGATTGCCATCTGTTACTTGCATTCCTATGCCAATCCAGACCATGAGAATAAAAGCCGCGAGATTGTTGCCAAGCGGTTCCCCAACCTCTTCGCCTGCACATCGTCTGATGTTTTCCCCTATGCCCGTGAATTTGAGCGTTGGACGACCACCTGCGCCAATGCCTATTCGCAGCCTTTGGTGGATGCCTATCTGAAGCGGCTTGAAGAGGGATTGGAGGAATTGGGATTCCACGGCCAGTTGGTCATCATCAGTTCCAGCGGTGGATTGACGACACCAGAAACCGCGCGGCGCTTCCCGGTTCGTCTGCTGGAATCTGGCCCCGCAGCAGGTGTTTTGATGTCTGCCAGGATTGGCCGTGACCTTGGTCTGGACAATCTATTGTCATTCGATCTTGGCGGGACGACCGCCAAGGGCGCATTGGTCAAAAAAGGCCTGCCCTACAAGACCTATGAGTTTGAGGCGGCACGGACCTATAAACACAAAAGTGGCAGTGGCCTGCAATTGCGCATCCCGGTGATCGATATGTGTGAAATTGGGTCCGGTGGCGGCAGTATTGTATCGATTGATAGCCTCAATCGATTGCGGGTCGGTCCGCGCAGCGCCAGTTCTGAGCCAGGTCCTGCATGCTATGGGCGTGGTGGGGAGGATGCGACCCTGACAGACGCTAATCTGACGCTGGGCTATCTGGATCAGAAGGGGTTTCTGGGCGGTCGGATGACCTTGGATGCGGGGGCGGCGGAGGCTGCTATTGGTCGGTATGCCAAGCCGTTGAATCTGGATTTGGTGCGGGCCGCCTGGGGCGCCCATGATGTCGCCAACGAGGATATCAGTCGTGCCTTTCGTGTGCATGCCACAGAACGGGGATTTGACTATCGCCGCGCCGTGATGACGGCCTCTGGCGGCGGTGGGCCGTTGCATGCCGCCCGGATCGCGCGAAAGCTGATGGTGCCCAAGGTCATCTTCCCGGCGGGGGCGGGCGTCATGTCAGCCTTTGGCATGCTGGTTGGTGCAATGGCGTTTGAAACCGTGCGCTCCAACCGTGTGAAGGTTGATGATCTGAATGCCACGCGCTTCGATGCGGCAATGGCGCCAGTTGAAACCGCAGCGATGGCTTATCTGTTAGAAAACGATTTGCCTCGGTCTCAGATTACCCTCGATCGTCGCCTGGACATGCGCTATTGCGGTCAGGGCTATGATATCGAAATCCGGCTACCAAACGGGGTGTCTTCGGCGGATTTGGTGGCGCAATTGCGATCTTTGTTTGAAACCGCCTATCGCGAAGTCTTTGAAACACTGCTGGACCTGCCCCTGGAAATCGTCAGTTGGAAAGTGGAGGCAAAAGGCCCGGATCCAGATTTTCCCATAATTGGGGGAGAGGTTTCTGCCCGAGCCGCATCCACGGAGTCCCTGAAAGGGCATCGTAAAGCCTATTTCGCGCTGGCTGGGGGGATGATCGATTGCCCGGTTTATGATCGCTATATGCTGCGGGCTGGAGATGTTGTGACGGGGCCGTGTCTGGTCGAAGAAAATGAATCCACAGTGCTGCTGGATGTGGGCGATACGGCGTCCATCCATCCCAGTGGTCACTTGATGGCCGAAATCGGTCAGGCTTAACGCGCTTTTTAGGAGTTTGGTGGAATGTCTGCCTCTCAATCTTTCGATGCTATCGATTTGTCCATCATGTGGGATCGTCTGATCTCTATTACCGATGAAGGCGCAGCGGCCCTGGTTCGGACCTCCTTCTCGACATTGGTGCGGGAAGGGTTCGATCTGTCTGTCCTGATCTTTGATCTGCGCGGTCGGATCATTGCACAATCGGCAAAATGCATTCCGGTCTTTATCGGCACAGCCTCGACCACATTGCGCCATATGCTGGATAAATTTCCGCAAGAGGCGCTGGATTCCGGGGATGTGGTTGTTTCCAATGATCCGGTCTTTGGGACCGGTCATATGTATGACATTGCCGTTATGCGCCCGATCTATCTGAAGGGTGTTCTGGTCGGCTATGCGATGAGCATCAGTCATCTGCCCGATATTGGCGGCATGGGGTTTTCCGCCTCCGCGACAGAGATATATCATGAGGGGCTGCGACTGCCCGTGGTGAAGCTGGTTAAGGCGGGGGAGGTCAATCAGGACTTCATGGAACTGATTCGCCTGAATGTGCGGGTGCCTGATCAGGTGATTGGCGATATTTACGCCAATATAAGCTGCACTTCTGTTGTTACCCGCCAGGTGGCGGATTTCATGAAAACCTATAACTGCACCTCGTTGGAGCCCTTGGCCAATGCGATCCTGCAGCAGTCAGAAGAGGCGCTACGCCAAGCACTGTTAGCCTGGCCGGATGGTCAGCATACCGGTGAAGTCCAGGTGGAAGCGGGCGAAGAAACCAGACGACTGGTCTGCACCGTGAAAAAGCAGGGAGACTGCCTGTCGATTGACTTTACGGGGACGGAGGGCTGTGTCCGTTTTGGCTCCAATGTGCCGATCTGCTATACACGCTCCATGGCATTATATGCAGCGAAATGCCTGACCACGCCGACAATTCCTAATAATGAAGGATCATCGTCTCTGATCGAGGTTTCAGCCCCTGTCGGCTGCATCCTGAATGCGGTGCCGCCCGCCCCGTCTGCGGGTCGCCATGCAATCGGACACTTTGTTGTACCTCTGGTCTTCGATACGGTCTCCAAGATTCTCCCTGATCACGTTGCGGCCGATAGCGGATTGATCGATTTTCTGACCTTGCAGGGCCACTTGCCGGATGGGTCGGGCATGTCGGTGACCTATTGCGCGGCGGGTGGCTTTGGCGCGCTGCAAGGACTGGACGGACGACAGACGACACCCGGATCTTCCAATATGGGAACAACCCCGGTTGAGGTGTTTGAGGCGCTAAGTGGCCTTCGGGTGGAGGAAAAGGTTCTGCGTCCCAATTCCGGTGGCGATGGAGAATTCCGCGGCGGTGCGGGACAGACGGTTTCCATGCGCAATATGACCGGTCGGGATGTCACCGTTCACGCCATGTCAAACCGCACCCGCTTTCCGGCCAAGGGCCTGTTTGGAGGCGGCAATGGGGCCCCGCGTGCGCATTTGATCGATGGCAAAGAAACCAGCGGACAAGGCTCCTTTCGGCTACCACCCAACAGCGTTCTGACCTTAAAACAGGCGGGGGGCGGTGGCTATGGATCCCCGAAGGCCCGTCCCGCAGATGCCGTGCGCCAGGATATCGAAGACGGGTTCCTGAGTGTTGAGCATGCGCGCGACATATATGGATATGACGGCGCGGCCTAGCGGGTTTCCCTCGGCTTCAAGGCGGCAGGAATGGTTTGTCGAATGCGCGTGATAGCCGCCAGTATCAGAGCCATTCCCATCAGGATTGCGGCTACTTTGAATGTCAGATGCATGCCAGTTGCGATGGCGCTGGGCGGGGCTTTGATGATATCGGCACTGCCAACACCATAGGTGAACAACGCGCCCATCACTGCCGCCCCCGTGATCAGACCAAGATTGCGGGATAGATTGAGCATGCCAGAAATTACGCCGCGCTGGTCCGTTGCAACCGTCATCATGATCGCGGTGTTGTTGGCCGCCTGAAACAATTGATAGCCCGGCGACAGCACCGCAATGGCAATGATGTATCCCGCGACACCAAATTCCGATGGAACCAGGGCCAATGTCAGGCATCCCAGGACCATTTCAAACAGTCCAACAATCGAAATCGTCGGGGCGCCAAAACGATCAACCAGCCAACCGGATGGAATGCCACAAATCACAGAGATAACGGGACCAACTGTGAGCACAATGCCGACAAGTGCTGTATTGAGCCCCAGTGCCTGAGACAGGTAGAAGGGCGAAACCACCAATGTGGTCATCATGACGGCTGCAACACAGCAATTTGTGATTAGCCCGACGCTTAGCGTTCTCTCGCGGAGCGCGGACAGTCTGATTAAGGGGGATGGTGCAATCTTTTCAACATATACGAAGAGACCCATTCCGACAGCCGCACACAGAAACAGTGCGCTGTTGACCCACTGAAAGGTGTCGTTATCAACCGTAACTGCCAATGCGTATGCGGCCAGCGTCGCTGCCAGCAAAACCGTTCCCCAACCATCAAATCCCGTCTTTGTCTCCATCTTTACGGCCTCTGTTGAGGGGATCGTGCGCAGGGCTAGAACAATGGTCGCCAGACCTAGAGGCACAATCACCAAAAAGATTGCGGGCCATCCGGGACCGGCTAGCAGCAAACCGCCCAACGATGGGCCTAGGGCTGTGCCAACCGCCGACATTGTGCCCATCAATCCCATTGCCGTGCCGGTCTTTTCAGGTGGCACCGCGTCACGCACCAGGGCGAGGCTCAGGGCAAAAAGAACAGCGGCCGCAAGCCCTTGCAAGGCGCGTGCTGCTATTAGGAAATATAAATTAGGGGCAAGGCCACATATCAGGGATGCCAGCGTAAAGACCATTAGTCCCGCCACCAGGACGCGCTTGTGACCCAGAACATCCCCCAAACGCCCGGCGCTGACTATCATAATCGTGATGGCCAACAGATAGGCTAAAACAACCCACTGTACCGTATGAAACGCTGCATCAAAGTCTTTGGCAAAAGTTGGTAAGGCAACGTTTGCGATGCTAATGCCTAAGGAGGCGAGCAATATGGAGAGAGCCAGAGCAACCAACGCCCAGCGGGACGCGACTGGTGGATATTGATTACGTGTTGCGTGGGGGCTGGCAGACAGCTGTTGGGATTTCACAAAATTCTCCTGATTTCATCGGCATGTTTTAGCACTGGCGAAAAGCTAGTCCTTCTTTAAGGATTGCGGAAGACGCACAATTTGCATTTAATTATTGCATGAAACGCCATATCAAAATCGCTGTTCTATGTTAGGATTGAGGGATGATGCACCCGGATCTGAACCTGTTGATTACCTTGGATGTGCTGCTTTCAGAGGGCAGTGTCACCCAGGCTGCCAAGCGGTTGAACCTCAGTTCTTCTGCGATGAGCCGGGCATTGACGCGGCTGCGTGAAACAACAGGCGATCCCTTGCTGGTTCGGGCCGGCAGGGGGCTTGTTCCGACATCGCGTGCGTTGGAGATGCGGGATGTTGTCGCGGAATTGGTGCAACGGGCAACACAGGTTCTTAGCCCGGCGGAGCTGCCAAATTTTAAAACCGTAACGCGGACATTTACCGTGCGTACTCGCGACGGGTTCGCAGAGAGTTTCAGTCTGAAACTGTTGGAAAAAATTCAGCAGGATGCGCCGGGCATCCGGCTGCAGTTCATGCACAAATCCAATAAGGATTCAGAGTCCCTGCGCAATGGCTCGGTTGATTTGGAACTGGGCGTTCTGGGTCTGATGACGGGGCCAGAGGTCCGAATGCAATCCTTGTTTGAAGACCGGTTCATCGGTGTCGTGCGACAGGGGCATGCTTTGAGTACAGGCGATGTAACCCTGGAGCGGTTTTCGCAAGGACGGCATGTCTTAATCGCGCGCCGCAGCCCCGCCACCACGCGCCCAGATGAGATGTTAAAAGCCATGACCAAGGATCGTAGCATCGCCATCATTGTAGATGACTTCTCAACAGCATTGGCATTGGTTCGGGAGTCTGACCTGATCGCAACGGTGCCAGAGCGCTATACACAAAACCTGCGCGCGGGGCTGGTCAGTTTTCCGCTGCCACAGCCGATACCCAGTTTCACGATATGCCAGTTCTGGCATCCACGGATGGATGCTGATCCGGTGCATCGATGGATACGGTCCTGCATTCGAGAAGTCTGCACCGGTTCTGCACAGGATGGCAGCGCGGTTGCAGGTTAACCGATCGATCCGGGATTGATGTCGCCCGAGATGCCGCCGCCAATGGCGCGGCTGATATCCAGGGCGGCCTGGCGGATCATTGGACCCAGTATTGCATCTTTTTCAGGGCTGACGCGAATGGAGGGGCCGGAGATTGATACCCCAACAGTTGCCTCTCCAAACGGTCCAAAGATCGGAGCTGCGATGCAACGCATGCCCAGCGTTCGTTCCTCATTATCCACCGCCCAGCCGCGCGCCCGGATCACGGCTAATTCTGTCATCAAGGCCTCCCGACTGGTGATGGTATTGTCGGTGAAGGACGCCAGTTGATAGCGCCGCAGCAATACCTGCAATTGGTCGGGCGGCAGATGTGCCAACAATGCCTTCCCAATCCCGGATGCATGGGCGGGGCCGCGTGTGCCAGGTCGGAAAAAGGCACGGATATGCTCATGGGTTTCTACCTGGCTGATGAAGATGACTTCTGACCCGTCGATCATGGCCAGATTGGCGGTTTCGCCGCTGTCAGTCATCAACCGCTGCATGATCGGGCGGCTTTGTTCCATAATGCTGGTGCGGCCCAGAAACGCGCTGCCGATGCGGAAACACTCCAGCCCGACATGCCATAACTGGCTGACGTCGTCGAAATCAACGATGCCATGCTTTTGCATTGTGATCAGTGCGCGATAGGTGCTGGATGCCGGTTGATCCATGCGTTCGGATACTTCTGTCAGGGACAGGCCGTTGCCTGTTGCGATGACTTTCAGGACTCCCAACGCGCGATCCAATGACTGGATATGCGATCCATCGGCGGCGCTGTCTAACGATCTGGGGCGTCCGCGTTTGCGGCCACTTTCAGGAGACATGGATTTAACCTTACCCGCTTAAGATATTGGGAATTAGTCTTATGATATTAGATGGTGAAAAAGTTTTCCTCAATATGGAAAAATTGAAACATTATATATATCAATTGATTACAATAAATAATCAATAATCTGAAATATTATTTCAGAAAAATTGCGCTGGATAGGCTCACTCCGTATGATGCCCGTAATCACAAAAAGACCCTAACCCGAGGAATGCTCATGTCCACTCAGAACCCTGTCTTTATTCCTGGCCCGACGAATATACCGGAGCGTCTGCGTCACGCGATGAATGTTCCGACCATGGATCATCGTGCGCCAAACTTTGTTAAGGTTTTGGAGCCCCTGCTGGCGGATTTGAAGAAGATATTCAAGACCAAGAGCGGTACGGTGATCACATTCCCATCCAGCGGCACGGGGGGCTGGGAAGCGGCGCTGACCAACACGCTGTCACCCGGGGACAAGGTTCTGGTTTCGCGTTTTGGCATGTTCTCTCAGCGCTGGATTGAAATGTGTGAGCGTCTGGGCCTGGAAGTCGATGTCATTGAATGCGCCTGGGGCGATGGCGCTCCGGCAGCGGAATATGGCAAGCGCCTTGCCGCAGATACCTATCATAAGATTAAGGCTGTTTTAGTCACCCATAACGAAACAGCCACCGGCGTCACCAGCGATATTGCAGCGGTGCGCAAGGAAATGGATGCTGCGGAGCACCCGGCGCTTCTCTATGTCGACGCGGTCAGTTCCTTAGGCTCAATGGATTTTCGTATGGATGAGTGGGGGGTGGATCTGGCTGTTAGCGGGTCTCAGAAAGGCTTCATGCTGGCTACCGGCATGGCGATCTTGGGTGTCAGCCCAAAAGCCTTTATCGCAGCCGAAACAGCAGAATGTCCGCGCTGCTTCTTTGATATCCGTGACATGGCCGGTGCGAATGCCAAAGGGAACTTCCCCTATACACCGCCCTTGCCCTTGCTGATGGGCCTGCGGGAAAGCGTAAATATGTTGTTGGAAGAAGGCCTTGATCAGGTCTTCGCCCGTCATCATCGCTTGGCTGAGGGTGTGCGCCGGGCAGTGGATGCCTGGGGCTTGCGTCTATGTGCCAACAAACCAGAATGGTATTCTGACTCTGTCAGCGCGATTTATGTGCCAGATGGGTTCGACAGCAACGAGTTGGTCAATCATGCCTTTGAGGCCTATGGCGTTTCCTTTGGTGTTGGCCTGGGCAAGGTCGCTGGCAAGGCGTTCCGTATTGGGCATCTGGGCATGCTGACCGACACATTGGTTCTGTCTGGTTTGGCGACGATTGAGATGGCGATGAAGGATTTGGGCTATCCGATCACGCTGGGATCTGGTGTCGCCGCGGCTCAGGAATATTATCGCCATGACAAACACATTGCGTTGAAAAAAGCATCATGAGTATCGATCCTGATTTGATCCCGACTTATGAGGATGTATTGCGGGCCCATCAGCGCATCATTCCCCATATTCATCGGACACCGATCCTGACCAGCAGCTTCATGAATGACCTGACCGGGGCGGAATTGTTCTTTAAATGTGAGAACTTCCAGAAGGCCGGGGCGTTTAAAGTACGCGGCGCCTCCAATGCCGTGTTTGGTTTGTCGGATGCTGTTGCACAGAAGGGGGTTGCGACCCATTCGTCTGGCAATCACGCGCTGTCCTTGTCCTATGCGGCGGGGCGGCGGGGCATTCCTGTCACCGTGGTTATGCCACGGACCGCGCCTGAAGCGAAAAAGGCGGCTGTCCGGGGCTATGGCGGTGTTGTGGTTGAATGCGAACCCTCAACGTCTTCTCGCGAAGCTGTATTTGCGGAGGTGGTAGC
>JARGPE010000135.1:0-2675 GCA_029212835.1 Alphaproteobacteria bacterium
GTATAGGGTTGCACCTGTTCGCCATTATAAACACAGCCGGTAATCAGTGGACGATCCGGGTCGCCTTCCAGGAAGGTCACGACAACCTCCATTCCGATGCGGGGCAGGAACCATGTGCCCCAGCTTTTCCCAGCCCAGCCCTGGGCGACCCGGACCCAGCAGGAAGTATTTTCATCCTTCTTGCCTTCGCGATCCCAGTGGAATTGCACCTTCACCCGGCCAAATTCATCGGTCCAGATTTCCTCCCCCGCCTTACCCGTGACCAGCGCGGTTTGGGTGCCATGGATACGGGGTCGCTGGGTTTTGCGCTGTGGTCGATACGCCAGTGACTTGGGAAAGGCGACAAAGCCATTCTCATAGCGGTCCTTCTCCGCGCGGATCGAAACTTCCCCCAGCACATAATCCGCATTCAGGGAATCCCGCCCATGCCAGATCAGCGAGAAGGCATAGCCCGCAATGAAGGACTTCATGGAAGACCGACCCTCCAGAGACTTCGACAGGGCTTCGAATTCCTGGATGCGCAGGCTGGCGCGGCTATCGCCATTGCTTTTCGCCATATAGCCGCCGGGATACTCATAAATCTCCATATCAGAGCCACTGCCGTCGCCATCAGCACTGGCCAGCAATTCCGTTGACGGGGTCTGAAAATTATAATCATCGGTCGCATAGTGATCGCTGACCACACGTTCCGAATAGGCCAGTTGATGAACGCCATCCTCATCCTCACGCCCCGCCTGACCGGTTGGACGATAGGTAGCCTGGCTCATACCAGGACAAGTCGCATGGGCATCGGCATCATCCGCCAGCACCAACGTATGCTTCCCCTCCTCATGACGATGGAAATAGAAGATGCCCTCATCCTCCATCAACCGATTCAGGAAATCGAACACCGTTTCGTTATACTGAACGCAATAGGTCCGGGTCTCATAGGCAGACGTCGTTTCCAGCGAGTAATCGGTGACGCCGATATCGCCCAACACCTGTTCAATAATGTCCGTGACAGACATGTCCTGAAAAATACGGCAATCCGTCTTGCGGGTGCCCAACCAGAATTTTGGCCGAATGACCGCCCGATAGGTCCACAGGCGCGGATCAGAATCATGCTGGGAGAAATCTGTCACCATGCCGTCGATATAGCGGCTGGTCTGACCATCGGCGGAGTAAATCGCCGCCGTGACGGTCTTGCCAACAATGGCAGTAAAATCGATCTCCGGGTCTTCCGACACCATCTCCAATTCATAGCGATACAGCGACGACAAGCCTTCCGTCCCGCGCACAGCCCGCAAGATCAGGACATCATCCCCCAACGGCGTCGTCACCGCGAGATACTGGTTCTCCTGCGAAAACCCAACGGGATCAGCCATTCATTCCTCTCCCGAAAACACCGTTGGTCCAAGTGTCGCGCATCATCGCCACCCGCTCATTCGAACCGCACGGAAAAGCCGGTGCCATCCAGGGAGACATGAGCCTCCTGGAAGCTCTTACCCTCTGCCATTTGCCCCAGAACGGCTTCGGCAAGAGTCGGTAGCAGATTTTGGGTTACTACATTGTCTATGGCCCGCGCGCCGCTTTCGACCTCTGCGGACCTCGCCGCGATGGTGGGGGCAATGGCGGGGTCCAGAACCAGGGTTGCGCCATTGTTTTCGCTAAAGCGCTTGGCGATGCGGTCCAGTTTGAGCTGCACAATGTTAGCGATCTCTTCCTGACCCAGGGGCAGGTAGGGAACAATCACCATACGCCCCAAAAAGGCTGGCTTGAAGCGGCTAAGCAAGTCGGGCCGGACCTTTGCAACAAGGCCCTCCAGAGAAACGGGCTCGCCACTAAACGCCGCATCCATGATCACGCGGTCGCCAAGGTTGGAGGTCAGAATGATCACTGTATTCTTGAAATCAACCTCAATGCCTTCGCCGTCTTCCATCATGCCTTTGTCGAAGACCTGGAAGAACAGTTCCATCACATCGGGATGAGCCTTTTCCACCTCGTCCAACAGCACAACGGAATAGGGATTACGGCGCACGGCCTCGGTCAAAACACCCCCTGTGCCATAGCCGGCATAACCCGGCGGTGCGCCTTTCAAGCCAGAAACCGTATGAGCCTCCTGAAACTCTGACATATTGACGGAAATCAGATTGCGCTCCCCCCCGAACAATAGCTCGGCCAGGGTCAGGGCGGTTTCCGTTTTCCCAACACCGCTGGGGCCGACGAACATGAAAACCCCGACCGGTTTGCTGGGATCATCCAACCCGGCGCGATAAGTGCGAATCCGCCGGGCAACCACATCCAGCGCATGATCCTGGCCAACAATGCGCGCCTTCATCCGGCTTTCCAGATCTATCACGCCCTGAATATCGTCCCGCATCATGCGACCAACAGGAATACCCGTCCATCCGGCAACCACACTGGCGACCGTATCGCCATTGACCTCAACCGGAACCATCGGAGTGTCGCCTTGCAGCGCCACCAGCTTGGCATTCAGATCAGCATAGGCTTGGCCTGGGGGTTCGCCCTGCAGACGCTTTGCCAGAACCTCCATCATCTCCTCGACAACGGCGCGTTCTTCTTCCCAGCGGGCGGTCAGAGTATCACGTTCGGTTTCAGCCTCCACAAGAGAGGCATCCAGTTTGGCAAGACGGGCGGCGTGATCTCCTTCCAGCACCCGTTCCCGGTGCAGAATA
>JARGPE010000135.1:2685-6671 GCA_029212835.1 Alphaproteobacteria bacterium
GCGCTCCACTGATAATCTCTCGACACGACGAATGGCAGCCTCAACCTGGGGGGGACGATCCCCTTGAGCCACCGCGACCCGCGCGCAGGCCGTATCCAACACACCAATCGCCTTATCGGGCAATTGCCGCCCGGTGATGTAACGGGCCGACAGCGAAACAGCCTCTGCAATCGCTTCATCCAGAATGCGCACCTTGTGATGCTCTTCCAGGCGCCGCGCCAGACCGCGCACCATGGCAACCGCGCGATCTGTATCAGGCTCATCGACTTTGACGACCTGAAAGCGCCGGGCGAGCGCCGGGTCCTTCTCAATATACTTTTTGTACTCTGCCCAGGTTGTTGCCGCCACAGTGCGCAATTCGCCTCGCGCCAAGGCGGGTTTCAGCAGATTGGCCGCATCGCCCTGCCCCGCAGCCCCCCCAGCACCGATCAGCGTATGGGCCTCATCAATGAACAGAATGATGGGACGGGGGGAGGATTTTACCGCGTCAATGACGGTTTTCAGGCGATCCTCAAACTCGCCCTTCATCGATGCGCCGGCCTGCAACAAAGCCAGGTCCAGAACCCGCAAATCAACATCGCGCAGGGGCTCTGGCACATCGCCATCGGCAATCCGCTGGGCAAGACCTTCAACCACTGCTGTTTTCCCGACCCCAGCCTCGCCGGTCAGGATGGGGTTGTTCTGGCGGCGGCGCATCAAGATATCGACCATTTGCCGAATTTCCCCATCGCGCCCAACAATCGGGTCAATTGCGCCGATCAAGGCCTGATCCGTCAAGGAAATGGTATACAGCTCCAGCGCATCTGCCTTCGAAGTCGCCGCAGCCTCTGCTGCCTGTTCTTCTTCGGTCGGGGCACCGGCTTTGGCCTGTTTGACCTCTTTGCGCCGTTCCTTTGCCGCCTTCGCATCGGCCTTGCTGGCTTCAATCGCGCTTGGCATGGCTTCGGGGGATTGACGCAGGATTTCCGACCAACTGTCACGCAGACCTGCGGTGGGAACAGTTTTAAAGGCAGGAGCTCCATCGAATAGGGGAGCACGAATCGTTTCAGTGTCCAGCGCGGCCTGCAACAAAGCTGATGATCGCGTCGCATTCTGCCCCAGGCTGAGCGAAGAATAGACCCAGGCCTCTTGCAGAAGATCAGCGATTTGGGGCGACAAAGCAGGCGTTCTGGTATTGCCGCGCCGAAACCCTTCGACCGCGCCTTGCAGATCGGCGATCAGATCAGCCAATTCTACACCATGGGCCTTTAGACCCTGTACTGCATCCGTGTCCGTCTGTTCCAGCAATTTCAGGAGGACATGTTCCACTTCAACATTGAAGTTGGTTTGCTGCACACACAGCTGGGCTGCTCCTTCCAGCGCCTTTTTACAGGCGGGATTGAGCTTTCCCACGAGGGTTTTCATATCCAACTGCATGCGCCCAGCGCTCCTTCCCGATCAACGGATAAGACTCCGTCGCGATTCGAGATTTCGCGCAAGGGACGGGTTTCTGAGACCCTGCCTTTAAATCTCTGCCGGGGCCAAAGATGTGCCGTCGAAGAAACGTGTATATCGGAAGGGTTCCGGATCAACACAGGGGGACTCCCCCGTCGTCAATTGTGCTGCCAATTTCCCAGCGCCCGGACCAATACCAAAGCCATGGCCGGAAAAGCCTGATGCCAGTGTCAGACCAGGCAGAGCCTCAATGGGGGCGATACAGGGAACCGCGTCTGGAGTTGTATCAATCATGCCAGCCCAATATTCCTCAACCTGCAGATCTTTCAGGACCGGAAAAGCCTCTTTAAAACTGGCCAGTCCTTTGTCCAGAATTGTCCGATCCGCGGCCGGGTCCAGGATTCTCGTCCGTTCAAACGGGCTTTCCGAGTCCAAGGACCAGGATGTGTTCTGCATCAAGGCCTGGAAGAAACGACCGTCCAGTCGAAGCTTAATATTTCCCCGTTCTGCCATGAATGATTTCCAGAATTTGTCCATCCATCGAAATGCATCTGGAACCAGATAAAAGGTCGAATCAAAACCCCGGGACAGAGAGTATTTTCCATCATTCCGACGTCGGATTGCAAAATCCGGGGTGGATAGTCCCCCTGGCGTGACTTCCGGTCCGACCGTCGTGCGCAGGACGGAGGATTTAACCTGCAATTGTGGGAAAGAAACGCCGTGGCGCTTCAGGAAAAGTGATGACCATGCACCGCCGGCCAAAATCACGGAGTCACACTCAATCGTACCCTTTTCCGTGACCACAGCGGAAACACGCCCCGCCGTCATCTGCAAACCGCGAACCGCGCAGCCCGTCAGAATGGCCGCCCCTTCTCTTTGGGACGCCGTTGCAATTGCTGGTGCCGCCTTTGACGGTTCCGCACGCCCATCGCTGGGCGTCCACAGCGCGCCTGGATAGCCACTCTCGTAACCGGGCAGCAGATCACGCAGCCCCTGGGGAGAGACAGTTCTGGTATCCAACTGATATTGTTTTGCGATATCGACCCAGCGCTCATAATCCGCCATCTGCTTTTCAGTCTTGGCGACATAGATCACACCGGCCTGTGCAAAACCGGTTTCCGCCTCAATCTCCTTATCCAGACCGCGCCAAATCCTCAGCGCCTCCTGAATCAGAGGCATTTCCTTGGGATCACGTCCCTGTTGACGGCAATAGCCCCAATTTCGGGAGGATTGCTCCCCGCCAATCACGCCCTTTTCACACAGCGCGACGCTATAGCCCTTTTTCACCAGATGCCAGACGGCGGAAACACCAATGATGCCGCCACCGATAACGACGACATCAACCTTTTTCGGCAAAACTTTCGTCGCCGTTACGGGATCAACAGGAGGAGACATAGACCATTACACCAAAGCACGTTCGAGTTCATTCCATTCCGCCAGCGTAGTACCGAACGGAATCATTACATTCTTCTGATAGGCTGGGCGGTCCTGCAACCGGGCATACCAAGCTGTCAGATTTTGAAAATCTTGGTGCTCAATTTGCAGTTGATAATAGCGATAGACCAGCGCCCCCAAGGGAATATCCGCCAAGGTCAAACGATCCATGACCATAAAGTCACGACCGGCCAAATGATCATCCAGGATTGCCAAAGCCTTGTCTGTTGCCGCCTTCGCTTTGGCAATCAGATCAGGGTTGCGCTGTTCCGGCTCACACCGAACCGTTCCCCAGAACAGATCAATCATAGGCAGCGTCAGGGTAGTTTTATGCCAATCCAACCATTGATCCGCATGCGCCTGCGCCTGCAGGCCATCGGGAAGCAAACTGCCCTGCCCCGCCGACCGTGCCAGATGGCGAACAATGGCATTGGATTCAAAAAGAACAAAATCCCCGTCCTGCAGGACCGGAACGCGCTGGTTCGGGTTCATTGCCTTAAAGGCCGCTGTGTCCAGGCCACCAAAGGACCCGCCGACCATCTTGTGGTCATAAGTCAGGCCCAGTTCATCGGCGGCCCAAAGCACTGGCATGACGTTGCTGGAATTTTTGCGGCCCCAAATGGTCAGCATGATAAACAGTTCCTTAAGATGGATTAGATATTAAGTCAGTGCGTCACGGTAGCGTGCAGCGGGGGTGGCAATCAATGCTTCATACTGGTCCCAGACAGCCTGCGCGACACTTTCCATGCGCGGCGCTAAATCTTCGAAATCAGCAACACCAGCAGCCCGTGCCAAGGCCCCTTTCTGCCCCACAAGGGCGCTGGATGCATGAAATCCCCCACCCGGCGCGGTCAAACGGATCGCCGCCTGAATCTGCCGCCACAGGCGTAACCCGTCACGCAACGCGCCATAGGCTGACGCAGTCAGGTATCCCGCCGCGTGTAGGCGGTCTAAAGCCTCCGCTGTGTTGGTCGACAGCACTGATGGATTTTCCGCAGCATGCGCCAGTTGCAGTGCCTGGGCGATAAACTCAACATCCACCAAACCGCCCCGACGGTATTTCACATCCCATTCGGATTTTGGCGCAAACTCTTTGGCAATGCGGTTGCGCATCGTAT
>JARGPE010000135.1:6681-11280 GCA_029212835.1 Alphaproteobacteria bacterium
CATCGGTAAACAGTTTCGCAGGATCGCGCGGCTGAATCAGGGCCGCACGGATCGTTTCCGACAGCCTGGCCTGCAAATCAGGACAGCCATAAACGGGCCGCGCCCGTGTCAGGGCCATATGTTCCCAGGTCCAGGCCTCCCCATCGGGCAATTTATAATAATTGGCGAACCCGGCCAGTTGCGTTGCCAAGGCCCCTGCCTTGCCCGACGGGCGCAGGCGGGTATCAACTTCATATAAATGCCCCTCTCCCGTCTCTGTCGTGATGGCGGTGACCAGACGTTGACACAGTCGCAGATAATACACCTGCGGTCCCAAAGGCTTAACCCCATCTGAATTGGTTACGCCCTGCGCAAAATCATAAACGAAGACCAGATCCAAATCAGACATGGGCAGCAATTCACCCCCGCCCAATTTACCAAAGGCGATCACCGCCATGCCCATGCCATCAATATGCCCATGTGCTTCAGCAAATTCGTCAGCCGCAGCGGGCAAAATTGCATTCAGCGCGCGTAACGCAATTGCGCTATAGGCAGGACCGATACGATCACCGTCAGCTACACCACGCAGCAATTGAACACCTATCCGGAATTTCTGGTCATTCGCCCAGCGTCTTACTGCATCCAAAACATCCTGAAAATCGCGGCACATTGCCAATGCAGCGGATAAATCATCATCCGCTGATACATCAAAGGGCGTGCCAGACTCTATTGGCTTAAAGAAATCCTCACTGAGGACAGAATCCAGCAAGATTGGCTTGCGCGACAGCCAGTCTGCCAGCCGCGGCGCCTCCCCCAATATTTCAGAAACAATATCCAATAAGGCTGGATGCGCCTGAAACAGAGAGAAAAGCTGCACGCCCGAAGGCAAACCAGACAGAAAATTATCAAACCGCTGCAGGGCCTCATCCGGGCTGCCGGTTTCCCCAAACGCCTTCAGAATACGGGGCATCAATTCGGTTAATATCTGGCGGCTGCGCTCGCTGCGGGTCGCCCGATACCGCCCACGATGCCAAACCCGAATCCGTTCTGCCACATGAGATGGATCAACAAACCCCATCCGTGACAAAGTTTCCAATGTGTCAGGGTCATCTTCACTGCCGGTGAAGACCAAGGACCCATCGCCACCCAGATCGGGCGATTCCTCAAACAGGCGTGCATAGTGCCCCGCAACCTTAATCAAGGTCTCTCGAACCTTGGCGCGGAATTCATCCAGATCAGCATAGCCCATAAACTGCGCGATCGAGACCATCCCTTCGGCGGTCTTGGGCATGGTTTGCGTCTGCTGATCATTTACCATCTGAAGCCGGTGTTCCAGATTGCGCAAAAACACATAGGCTCGCTTCATGTCTTCAGCCGTTGTGGGCAGAATATGACCAAAATCCGCCAGGCGATCCAACATCAGGCAAGTGGGCTTTTCGCGCAGTTCAATCTGGCGCCCGCCCCAGATGAGCTGTTGAGTCTGAACGAAGAACTCAATCTCTCGAATGCCGCCGCGACCGATCTTAATGTTGTGACCATCAACCGCGATCTCACCGCCACCGCGATGAGCATTGATCTGACGCTTGATGGAGTGAATGTCCTGGATCGCGGCGAAATCCAGGAATTTTCGCCAGACGAAAGGACGGATATGGGTCAGAAATTCTTCCCCCAAAGCCTGGTCCCCGGCAACCGGGCGAGCCTTAATCATGGCCGCGCGTTCCCAGTTTTGGCCCACACTTTCATAATATGTTTCCGCCGCTCGGATCGACATTGCCAGAGGGGTAACGCTGGGATCTGGGCGCAGTCGCAAATCAGTGCGGAACACATACCCCTCGCCCGTGCGTTCTTCCATCAGCCGGATAATCTGGCGCGTCACACGCACCATATCCTGACGCAATTGATCTGGATCGTCCGGGGCCAGTCGTTGAGTATCGTATAAAACAATTAGATCAATATCTGATGAATAATTCAGTTCCCGCGATCCCAGCTTTCCCATCCCCAAAATGACAAAGCCATCGGTGCTGTTTTGAGGCCCGGTATCTTTCGTGCCCCGCCAGGTTCGCAGGGCAAATCGACTGGCCCGTTCCAAGGCACTATCTGCCAGATCCGCCAGTGTTTTCGTCACTTGTTCCAGAGGCCACAGACCCAGCAAATCCGCAATGGCGACGCCCAAGGCAACGGCACGTTTTGCCCTGCGCAGCTCCACCATCATCGCCTTGTCTGTGGTCGCCGTATCGTCCAGGTCCGGCAGTGCGGCCATCCGGCTGGCAACCGCTTGCTCTGGACCGTGACGCACGATATCAGAAAATACATCAGCATCCCGCCGGATAAGGGCATTTAGAAAATCGCTGTGGGCAGCAATGAAATTTAGGAAATGGCGCCCGCGCGGATCTTCAAAAAAATCATCCAGAATTTGATGATCCGGGTGATCTGCTGCCAAAACAGGCTTATCGGCAGGCCTTGCGTCATCCGGGATCGGCAAAAGATCCAGATTTATGTGATTAAGGAAGGACAATGTCCCCATTTCTGACTAATCCTTAAAGCGGCGTTTAAATACCGCGCGAACCAATTAATATTAACTTTCGACGTCACCCATAAGTGCCGAACTGTGCATCACCTAAGGACGACATGAGCAAGCGAACCAAGCGTATAGTGTTAGAGGCCTTGATTGGCCTTGCTTTGGGCTCGGTCCTCCTATGTGCCACAGGGATCTATATCCTATCGCGCGGCCCTCTCTCAATATCTGCGCTGACCCCCATCCTTGAAGATGCGCTCAATGTCGAAGGTTCGCCCTATAGGGTCAAGGTCGAGAATACAGAAATCATCTGGAGTGGCTGGGACCGGGCGCTGGATTTTGTCGCAACCAATGTCACCGTAGTTGAAGCAGATAAGGCACCGTTGGCTGTATTGCCTCAAGTTTCAGTTGGCCTGTCCTTTTCAGCGCTATTATCTGGCGACATTCGCCTTAAAAAATTGGAAATATTACGCCCTTCCCTTAGCCTAGATCGGCAAGCGGACGGACAAATTCTGCTGTCGATGGAGGGATTGGATCAGAGCAGTATTGATGAGGAACCTATCTCCGGCACCCAAATCACCCTGCCCCAGGCGACCGATGATGCGCTGATTCCTGACTCCATTTTGCAGGCCCTGACGGCCCAGACACAGCCAAAGACGATCCTGGGTGGCCTGCAATCGTTCAGCATTGTCGAGGCCGAAATCCAAATCCGAGATCATGCAATCTCCCAATCCTTAGTGTTACATGGTGCCAATCTGGGGGTATCACGAACCTCTGCCGGGCTCCTGGCCACCTTATTTGGCACTCTGGAAACCCCAACCGAAACGACAGATATTTCGGGATCGGTTGCTGTATTCAGGGATACAGAACGCATTGAAGCGAAATTGAACTTTGAGCCCCTGGACACCAATCTGCCCATTCGATATCTGCCGAACCTGATATTTTACCTGCCGGACCTGACCATCAGTGGCGAGGTTGGGGTGGATTTCAATTTCCAGGGCCAGGCTGTGCATGCAATCGCCAATCTGCACAGTGCGGCTGGCTCAATTGAAGTGGATGCTATTCCGAATGGCCCCCTGCCAGCAGCCACTCTGAATGCGACGTTTGATTCCTTTGACGCCGCTGTATGGCTTGGGGGACTGTATGATGTGGAAAATGTCGTTGCCTACATGCCTCGGGTTCCAATTTCCGGCACTGCCACAGCTCAGTTGAATGAACAGGGGTTGCCAACCGATATCACTGCAGAGCTGATATCAAGCATTGGTGATATTTCCCTATCCGCACAGGAAAATACGGAAACAGGTGGCTTAACGGGATCGGCCCTGTTTACCGGGCTGGATGCCGATACGATCTCTCAAACAGCGCCAAAACTAGGCCTTTTGGATGGAGTAACAGTGCGCGTCGATGGCAGCGCAGATTTTGCCCTGGATGCGGCAATGAAACCGGTATCCGGACGCATAGACATCAATTTTGGATCAGGGCGTTTGCCCGGCATTCCTGGTGTGATGGAAACCGTGCCGGACCTGTTGTGGGGACGTTTAGCCGCGCGCCTTTCGCCAGATGATGCATCCATCACATTGGAAAATCTGACACTGGATTTCAGCAATCCTGCACAAAATTTGACTGGGCCCAGCCTGTCGCTGACGGGCACAGCACGGCCAGCCAATGATGGTCTGGACATTGACCTGAACGGACTTTTGCTGGACATGCAAATGAACCGGCTGACCACATTCTGGCCAGAACCCCTGGCACCGCAGCCTCGCGAATGGGTGACGGAGAATATTCCACAGGCAGACGTGCATCAGGCAGGTATCGCCGTCTCCTTATCCATACCAGATATGGACCCCAATAAATTAGCAATCAAAAGCCTCAGTGGTGGGATCGAATTTGATAAGGCGGAGGTTCACTATCTGCGCCCACTGCCCCCGGCAACCAATGTTGCTGGATTAGCGGAATTCGATGAAAAATCATTTGATATTGATATTCTGGCCGGGACACTTCGGGATGCAAAACTGACAGGTGGTAAGGTCCTTATCACAGGTCTGGACGGTGATAACGAGGCTATTGATATCAAACTGACCGTCGCATCCCCTTTGCACACGTAT
>JARGPE010000136.1 GCA_029212835.1 Alphaproteobacteria bacterium
AGTCTTCAAAGGGGGGGAATTCCCAGGATGGAAAGTTGACCTGTGTTATCGCGCGCTTGGGCTCTTTGGCAATCGAGATGCCCCGTTGGCCTATCGTCGCTTGTCTGCCGATCAGGCGGCGGCAGAATTTCCGTTGATCAATCATATGGATCGCAAAAGGCTGACCTCAACAGCGGTGTTTCGTGAATATTCCTATTTTTGGCCTGAACGTATTCTGGCCGACACCGCCCTGGATGCAGAACGGTTGGGCACGACGCTGCGGACCTATTGCGCCGTCACCGACCTGCGCCATGACAGCGAAGGGGGCTGGACCCTGGATTTGGAAGAAGTCGCGCCGGGGGAGAAGGGCACAGCGCGGGTCCACGGCCAGATGGTGATCAATGCCACCGGCCCCTGGATCGATCGTTTGATCGGGCGGGTCAGCAATCAGGCGCGGCGGCGCCAGACGGGGATTAAGGGGGTCAATCTGCTGGTGCGCCTGCCTGATGTTTTCAGAGGGCATGGCCTGGAGACGATCAGTTCCCTCAAGCATCCCTTCTATATGTTCCCCTGGGGGGATCACCATTATTTTGGCCCGACCGACACGCTTTTTGAAGGTGATCCTGATACAGTTCGCGTCGAAGCGGATGAGGTGACATATCTTTTGGGGGAGGCGAACAAATTATTCCCCAATCTGAATCTGACAGAAAAGGACGTTGTTTATCGCTGGGCGGGCGTTCGGCCACGCACAAATTCTGCCAGTAAATCCGGTGCTAAGGCATTGACAGTTCATGATCTGGCCGAAGATGGCTTACCTAATATGCTGGCGGTAACCGGGACACCAATCATGGTGCATCGTCAGGCTGGGCGCGAAGTTGCAAAATTAGTTCGTAAACGGCTTACCCCGTCGGGCAGTCCACAACCACTCAGCTATTCGGCGAAACTTGCGCCCCAGGATATTCGAACAGAAACTGGTGTTTCAGAGGCTGAGATTTTGTATGCCGCGCGCACCGAGCATGTTGTGACACTGGCTGATTTGATGCAGCGCCGATTGCAGACCGGCTGGCAACCCGATATGGGATTTGACCAAGCGGAACGAATTTGCGCCATTGCGGCGACCGTTCTGGATTGGAGCCCCGCGCGCCAAAAGCAAGAATGCGAGGCCTATCGAGCCCTGTGTCAGGACAATTTCGAACCCCGGACTTCCACTAAATAACGATCTCCGCAGGGGTGTCACCCTATAGCATTGTTAAAGAAAACAGTTGGACCATGAAGCTAGATTTCATTGATGCAGATATCATTCACTCCCTGTTGGACTGGTCATATCTGGTGACCTCCATGCGCCAGGCGCATTGTGAGGTCCCGCCGATCATCGGTCGATTGGCCCTGGAAAGCCCTTATCCAGATCGTCAGTCTGATATGTTGATTATTGCGCCAGCTTGGATTCCGGGTCAGGACTTGGGCTGTAAACTGATCACATCCTTCCCGGATAATATCGCGCGCCATGGGATTCCGACGGTTAATTCAATCTACACAATTTTTGATCCACAGACCGGGCGCCCACGGGCGATTCTGGATGGGGAGGCATTGATCTTTCGGAAAACGGCCGCGACCTCCGCATTGGGCGCAGACCTGTTGGCGTCGCGGGATGCCAAACGCATGGTGATGCTGGGCGCAGGCGCATTGGCCCCCTATGTCATTGAAGCGATGCGTGCTGTACGACCTGGACTGGAAGAAGTGCGCATTTGGAATCGAACCTTTGAAAAGGCCGAACAGCTTGCACAGCGCCTAGGCGATTCAGACTGCACCATGACAGCCGTGCAAGATCGGGAGGCGGCTCTGAAATGGGCAGATATCATCGTTTCGGCAACCATGTCGGAAACGCCCATTGTCACTGGAAATACGATGCGAGAGGGCGCGCATGTCAATCTGATCGGAGCCTTTACGCCGGTAATGCGTGAAGGGGATGATGCACTACTAACGCGTGCCGATCTGTATCTGGACTATCGCCCGATGGCGGCGAGGAATGGCGAGTTTTATGACGCGCTGGAGCGTGGATTGATTACAGAAAGCGACTTTTTGGGGGATCTATTTGAATTGTCTAAATCGGGATCGGCCAGTTCAGGTCAGGTCACCCTGTTTAAAAATGCCGGGGCGGCCCATCTGGATCTTTTTACAGCACGGGCCGTGATGGCCCGATATTCCTGATCCATCTGGCAGGTTTGTCTTCAGATCAGGCGGATTGGGTCCATTTGTTGCTGATGTGGGTGAAGATCCTGTAACGGCGAAAAGGACGACCCAAATCCTTTCGTATCGGCGGTGGTTCGGTCATGACTGGGGGACGAGCCAAAGGTTTCACGGTATCGGCGCAGAAAATGGGAATAAGACCCAAAGCCGCATCGGTTTGAGATCGTTGCCAAGTCAATCTTCGTTGCCTTGATCAGCTTGCGAGCCCGCGCCAGACGGATCAGCCGGTAGTGTTCTGCCGCCGTGCACCGCATCGTTTGCAGAAAGATCCGGTCCAGTTGTCGGCGTGAGACGGATAGTTTTGTTGCAATTTCCTCCACCAGCAGGGGAGGGTCCAAATGTTGCTCCATCATCTTGCAGCAATCCCGCACAACCAGCGGCAGGCCACTGTGGCTGGAGGTGAACATATCATCCAGGAAGGTTGAACTTTCCCGGCGGTAGGGATGGATCAACATATTGGCCACACGGGCTTCAACATCAGATCCCAATTGCTCTCTGATAAGGGCCAGCATCATGTCCAGACTGGCTGTCCCTCCGGCAGAAGTCATGCGGGTCGGGCTGAAGGTAAAGACCTGACGGACAAATTTGACCTCTGGAAATAATTGCGCAAATAACGGGAAGTTATTGAAATGCGCCGTGGCAGAATGGCCATTCAATACTCCCGCGCGGGCCAGGTGATACACCCCGCTCTCAATGGATCCCAAGCGCATTCCGTGGCGATCAAACCGCCGGATCAGATGTTGGGTACTGTCCCGCAGATACTGATCGTGGTGAAAACTGCAAGAGACGACGAGACTGTCGGCGTCGTGCTGCGTGGAGACATGACCATGTGTCGCTGTTACAGGCATGCCCCCGGAAGATTTTATGATGTCCGTATCATCATGAACGATACGCACATCAAATTTCGGTTCAGAGAAAAGGGAATTGGCGACCCGCAATGCCTCAATTGCATTCGTGAATCCCAAAAGTTGGAATTCGGGAAATAGCAAAAAGGCAATCTTGTACAAAGGGGGTCTCCCCTACAATTCAATCTCTGTGAACAGGCAATCTGTTAATGCCGCATGATCCAGTTCTACACCATATCCCGGCGCATCACTGATGGGCATCATGCCATTTGTCACAGTTGCCTCCAATGGATTCTTCAGTACTTGGCGATAACCGTCGATACGATCCCAATAGGGGAAATGCTCCTGAATATAGAAATTGGGGATGGACGCACTGAAATGCATCCCCACCGCTGTGGACAGCGGGCTGGCGCAGATATGTGGTTGGACCTTCAGGCTATAAGCTTCGCCCATCGCGGCGATTTTGCGGGCTTCCATGATACCCCCCGTATTCGCTATGTCAGGCTGCAGGATATCAACTGTGCGACTTTCCAGCAGGTTCCTGAAGCCAAATCGGGAATACAGCCGTTCCCCCACTGCGAGCCGTTGAGGAATGGCATCAGCAATTTTCCTCAGGGTTTCGATGTCGCCTGGTTCACAGGGTTCTTCGACAAAGGTCAGGTTGTATTTATCAGCTTCCAGGCAAAACCGGATCGTATCGTCTGGGGTCAAGGCAGAGGCCAGATCAACCATAATCTCTACATCGTCGCCAACGGCATCCCGGACGGCGGCCAGATTCTTGATGGCGCGGGGCACGATTTCCGGTGCGTCAGTTCCCCGTCTGACAGGGTGCTTTAGCCGACCTGTAGGCAGAATTGTGACAAAGGGATAGAATTTGATCGCGTCATAACCATCTTTCACGGCAACTTCGGCCTTGCGGCCCAGTTCTGCATCGCTTTTTGCACCGAAATACCAGCCATTCGCATAACAACGCAGGGAGTCCCGGACACGACCGCCCAGCAGTTCATAGACAGGGACATTCAGGGCGCGGGCTTTGATATCGACAAGGGCTTGCTCAATCGCACTAAGGCCTGCAAAGAAAAACGGGCCGCCACCTTTCGCCCAGAAACTGGCGTCATAGACATCGGTCCAGATACGCTCAATTGGCATGGGATCAACGCCACCTGAAAGAAACTTAGTCACGATCTCGGCGATCATTGGCGCTGCGGCGGAGCTTCCAACGCCATAGGCAACACCAGCCTCCCCCAGTCCGGTAATGCCTGAATCAGTAGTCAATTCCAGCAGGGTTGGGCTCAGTCCACCACTGTTGAACTGCCAGATACGCGCTTTTGTAAGTTTCATTTTTCTACCTGTCTCGATTTGCCCTGTGGCATTAAATGGCCCGGCTGATCCGGTTGGCTTCTAGGATTGCGGCATAAATATCCCGCGACGATACGGCATCCCCAATTCGGAAAAGGTCAAAGCCAGCTTCTTTTTTCGGCTCTGGCAAACGAATCGACGCCAAATCTTCTGGATCATGGATACCGGAATTTCGGGATTCGTCCCGTAAGTTCTGGAATATAGAATCGACTGGGATTGTGCCATGGTCCAGAATCAAGCGGTCACATTCCACGATACTTTCTTCTTCCGTTAGCTCATTCAGGAAGATAGCGGCAATGCGGTTGCCCCGCTTTTCTGTGGCGATCAGGCGTTGATCTGGAATGATGGTAACCCCGGCTTTATACAGGCTCTTCATAACATGGGGTCGTTCAAGATAGCTCATCTCTTTACCGAATTGCTCATCGGGTGTCACGACTGTCAGGCGTTGGCCCGCCTCTGCCAACATCTCTGCGACACTGGCGCCCGTGATCGTGCCCAGGGCGTCATAGAGTAGGATGTCACCCGATCCTTCGCGCGTGTCTTCCAGTAATTCCCAAACAGTCTCTGGTGGCACTTCCGCCTTGATCGCGTCTTCCATGGCGTCTGGAATACCACCTGTTGCCACAATCACCACATCAGGGTTTGTCGCGCGGATATCATCTGCTTCGGCGTAGGTGTTGTAGTGAATGGTTACACCCAGCTTCTGCAACTCAGAGACCCGCCAGTCGATAATACCGATCAGGTCACGGCGCCGCGGTGCCCGTGTAGCAAGCAGCAATTGTCCCCCGGCCTTCGCGCCCGCTTCAAACACGGTCACAGTGTGACCCCGTGCTGCCGCGACACGCGCAGCCTCTAGGCCGCCTGGACCAGCCCCAATAACAGTCACCCGGCGCGGCGTTTCCGATGGCGTCAAGTCGATGGGCATGATCGTTTCATTGCCAATGGAGGGATTGTGGATGCAGCGACGGTGCCAGGAACAATAGGTTGCGCCGACACAGGGTCGGATTCGATCTTCTTCTCCTGCCGCCAGTTTTTTGCCAATCTGGGGGTCTGCAATATGGGCGCGGGTCATGCCGACCATGTCTAACAAACCGTCGGTAATGGCATAGCGGGCGGTGGCCATATCGTTGATGCGGGCGGCATGGAAGATCGGTTTGGACAGCATGCCCTTCATAGCGGCGACATGGCGTAATTGCGGTGCCAGGCCGACATGCATGCCCGGCATATAATTCGCCAGTCCCAAATGCGTGTCGATCCGCCCGAATGTCAGATTAAAGAAATCCACTAAGCCAGAACGATCATATAACTGGGCGATTTCGGCATAATCGGCAGAGGTCATGCCTTCCTCCCGTCCTTCGCCAACGGCCATTCGCAAGCCAATGGGATAGTCATCGCCAACCTGTCGGCGCACTTCTTCCAGTGCCATGATGCCGAACCGACAGCGATTTTCCAGCGACCCGCCGAATTCATCTTCCCGCTTGTTAATCTCTGGTGACCAGAATTGGCCGATCAGATGGTTGTGGACATGCAATTCCAGGCCATCCAATCCGCCTTCTTTGCAGCGCCTTGCGGCTTGGCCGAAATCGTGGATGACGCGCTCTATATCCGCGTGGTCCATGGCCCGCGTAAAGCCACGGTGAGACGGTTCACGAAAGCGGGATGGGGCAATTGTCGGCAGCCAGCGGTCGGCCCGCCAATGGCTGCGACCCCCCAGATGCGTTAGCTGGCACATTACCGCGGCACCATGCTTGTGGACGCGTCGCGCCATTCCTTCCAGGAAGGGGATAACTGCATCCGTGCCCAGATTGAGCTGGTTAAAGACCGATCCAGAATCCGGTGATACGTTGGATGACCCACCAAACATAGTCAGGCCAATGCCACCCCGAGCCTTTTCCTCATGATAGGCCTGATAGGCATCGCCGGGCATTCCATCCTTTCCATAACCAATCGCGTGACTGGTGCTCATGATGCGATTGCGGAAAACAAGCTGCTTCAGTTGAAAGGGTTGCAGCAGCGGATCCTGTTTGGCGTCCAAGGAAAGTCTCCGTGGTTGTGGGTTGTGAGCGAGGTCAATTCAAGCTTCGGGAGAAGGGTTTTGACCCTCTGATTATCGCGCAGAGCCTCCTGCAGTATCGGGTGACTTCGTTATACCTGTAATGGACAAAATTTGTGCCTGTTTTGGACATTCCGATATTTTCTGGGACGTGACACCCTTGACTCGCTGCCTTATCGTTCTTCCGTATTTTTTAGGATTCTTAAAAGTCAGGATGTCAGATGCGTCGTAATGAACCAAGCCAAAGGCACTTCACCGGAAGTGCTTTTCCAAGGCAGTCAGTGGACTGGGTCAGGCATCGCCAATGAAGGGGCCTTTAAGTGGCGTTAAAATTGTCGAATTGACCGGCATTGGCCCCGTTCCCTATGCGGCCATGATCATGGCGGATTTAGGCGCGGAGATTATCCGGATCGATCGACCGGGTGGATATCCCGCGATTGATCCATCCCTGGATTTCGCCGCGATGGACCGTGCCTCAATCTTTTTTCGATCCCGCCCCTTAGTTCGAGTGGATCTAAAAAAACAGGGTGGCAAAGATTTGGTCTTGGATCTGATTGGCAAGGCGGATGCGGTGATCGAAGGCTATCGCCCGGGCACCATGGAACGCCTTGGGCTGGGGCCTGAACCCTGTCATACCAAGAATTCAGCATTGGCATATATCCGCGTGACCGGCTGGGGCCAGTCTGGACCAATGGCGCAAATGGCGGGCCATGATTTGAATTATATCGGCGTATCGGGGGCTCTGTCGCTGTTTGCGCGTGATGGCAAACCAGCGCAGGGCATTCCGCCCTTGATCGGGGATATGGCCGGCGGCGCGCTGTTTGCTGTGATTGGTTGTCTGTCAGCCGTTCTACATGCCCGCAGCACGGGGCAAGGTCAGGTGGTTGATGCCAATATCGTCGATGGATCAGCCAATCTTTATACATTGATGTCGGCCCTGACGGCGATGGGGCTGCATGATGCACAGGCTGGCGGAAATGTTCTGGATGGGGGTCGGCATTATTATCGAACCTATTCCTGCAGCGATGGTGCACCGATTGCTGTGGGGGCGATCGAGCCAGCCTTTCGAAGGCTGTTGCTGGAACGACTGGACCTGCAGCAGGATCCGAGATTCCTGTCCGGCGCTGCAGAGGATGAGGCTTATCGCACAGCCACCCTTACGGCCCGATTTGCCAGTCAGCCCAGAGATTATTGGATCAACCTGTTCGATGGAACCGACGGCTGTGTAACGCCCGTCCTCACGCTGGATGAAGCCCCAGGGAATGCGCATAATGCGACGCGCCAAGTGTTCTGCACGGTGGATGATGTCGTGCAACCTGCGCCCGCCCCGCGGTTTGATCAGACGCCAGGCGCGATTTCCATCAGCCCGGCAGCGGCCAGCAACAGTGACCCGAACGCGCTACGCGCATGGAATTTCACAGATGGCGACATTCAGGCCTTGATCGACAAGGGTGTTGTTGGTTGCGGTGAATAGACTGCATTTGCGATCAGGATCATAACGGCTGGAAATCGATGAAAACACTCGATGTTCACTGGGTTCTTAGTTGCTATTTATTGGGCGAACAAGAATGAAAGCACTTAAGGATATTAACATATAATTAAGTTTTTAATGTTTTAATCACAATCAGAGGAAGCTGTAACAAACCATAAGGCGTGTATTCGTCGATATGGAAACAGAAATAATTTATTTCTGTTTGAGTTTACAGAAGAAAGTCCACAAAACTAGGTTCCGGCCTAGTTTTTCTGTTGTCTATGAATGGGAAAATCTGATGCGATTTCAAAATCTCAAACTATCTGTAAAAATTGGTGCTTTGGTTATTATGTCATTCGTCTTCCTGTTTGCGGCGAGTGCTTATTTTATTAATAAAAATAGAACTACTCTATTAGATGACCGGAAGGAAAAAACCGAAAACTTAATCGAAGTTGCGCATAGCTTGGTGATGCGTTCCGTTGAACGTGAAAAATCAGGGGAATTGACCCGTGAACAAGCACAACAAGAAGCGTTAGATGCCGTAAAGGTCTTAAGATACGATAATGGTGGGAATTATTTTTGGATAAATGACATGCGACCCGTCATGCTGATGCATCCACTCAAACCAAAAATGATTGGCACTGATATTAGCAAATATAAAGACGGATCGCCTAGTCACTTTGCTCGTATGATTGAGGTCGTCAGTAAAGAAGGTAGTGGATTTGTTGACTATTTTTGGACAAGCCCAGATGGGAAGTCACAAAGAGCAAAACTGTCTTTCGTTAAAGGTGTGCCGGAATGGGGTTGGGTTATTGGCTCTGGAATCTACATTGATGATGTCAATGCAATATTCTTGGAAAATGTGATCAAAAGCGGTTCCTTCATCGCTGTTGCATTCCTGTTGATGGGTGGGATCGCGCTTGTCGTCATTCGCGGTATTGTGAAGCCACTGAGTAAAATCACAGAAAATGTAAAAGAACTTGCCGAGGATAAAGTGATCTCTGTGGATGGTTTGGGCCGAAAAGATGAAGTCGGGGATATGGCCCGAGGGCTTGAATATCTGAATGAGCGCTTGAAGAATGCCCGTTTGCTTGAGAAAGAGCAGGAACTTCAGAAGGTTCAAGCAGAAAAAGATCGTCGGCAATCCATGTTGGATATGGCCGATAGATTTGAAAATCAAGTTGGTGATGCGATAGCGGCTGTCCTTGGTGCATCGGCACAGCTTGAGGGTACATCGGAATCTATGACATCTCTGGCCGAACAAACGAGTTCAAAGGCTGCGAGAGTGTCTACGGCGGCCCAGCTTGCGTCAGAAAATGTCCAATCGGTGGCTTCTGCAACCGAAGAGTTAACGGCCTCTATCAGTGAAATTTCGCAGCAAATGCAGCAAACAGACCAGAGCACAAAACAAGCGGCTGTATCTGTTTCTGAAACTGAAGATACAATGGGCCGACTTACTGCAACCGTTGAAAAAGTGGGGTCTGTTGCGACAGTTATCGCCGGTATTGCCGAACAGACGAACCTGTTGGCACTGAATGCAACGATTGAGGCTGCGCGCGCTGGTGAAGCGGGGAAAGGCTTTGCCGTTGTTGCAAATGAAGTGAAAACACTTGCCACCCAAACGGCGAATGCGACCAAGGAAATTACGGACATCATCAAAGAAGTCCAAATGCAGACGGCTGAAACAGCAACTTCTGTGAAGCGCATTGCCACTGTCATTGATACCGTTGCTCAAGCGACTACAAGCGTTTCTGCCGCTGTAGAAGAGCAAAATGCGGCAACCGGTGAGATTTCAAGAAGCGTGCAGAATGCGTCCGAAGGGACACATGATGTGACAACGAACATCAATGAGGTTAGTTCAGCTGCCTTTGACTCTGGGACCGCTGCATCCGAGCTGTTAAAAGTATCATCTGAAATGTCACAGAAAACGCGTTTCATGGAGCAAGAAGTAAAGAGCTTTCTTGCATCAATCAGAGCATAAGTTTTGCGGCTCTATTGCCATGAGAAATGGTGATAGAGCCGTTCAACTGCATATAAGGTGCCTGTGATCTATCGTGCGATTTGGGTGCTTATCAGGACTAGCCATTGAATGTCGCAATTATGGATGCGCCCCGGTCCTGAACTGTTTTCGTCAAACTGCTTCCCAGATCAAAGCACCTATTCCCTGTCAGCAAGCACTGTCTCCTGATGCCTATCGTATTCGGTGTCGGGACGGGGCTAAGATAGGTGCCTGTAGCCAAGATATGCGATGAATAGCTCAGAAAATGCTGGTTCCAGAATGTAATGTTCTGTCTGTTTTCTGAGCGGAGCCAATGCTTTTTGCGCATAAATTATACAATTCTTTCATAATTCATCCAGTGAATTGGAAATAAGTAGTTACAATAGTTATAATTACGACTTTGGCATATCTCTTGCGTCGTTTTGTTCTTGGGAGGCTTCAATGGGGTGGCTTCTCATACTTATTGAACAGGAAGGATGGGGTAGATATGGGACAAAGTTTTGTGCGGCGACTCCAACGGAGTGCCATTGCTCTTAGCGTAATGACCCTTGGCATGATGGGGCATGCTGTGGCCGAAGAAGGGGTCATCAAAATTGGTGCACCTTTGGCACTTTCGGGTGGTCTGGCATCGGAAGGGGCCAAACAAAAACTGGCCTATGATCTTTGGCTGGAACGGATTAATGCGCTGGGGGGCATTAATGTCGGTGGCGTGATGATGCCGGTTGAGCTGATCACCTATGACTACCAGACCGATGGGAAGCGGGCTGGTCAGTTGGCAGAAAAACTGATCATTGATGATAAAGTTGATTTCCTGACGGCCCCCTTTGGGTCGGGACATACCAAGATTACCGCAGGTGTTGCGGAACGATATGGCGTTCCCATTATCGCTGTGGCGTCCTCGGAGCCGGTGCATAATCAGGGATATAAGAATCTTTTCGGGACATTGGCGCCGTCGGGTGGCCTGATTGACGGAATGTTGGATGTCTTTACGGCCAAAAAGCCTGACTTGAAGAAAATCGCGATCTATGGCCGCGATGACGTATTTCCGAAAATTATGGCCAGCCTGATGTCAAAAGCTGCGACGGCCCGTGGCATTGAGGTGGTCTATGAGGAACTGTATCCCGTCGGCACATTGGATCATTCCGCAGCCACGGTTGGCATGCGTGCGGTTAAGCCGGACTGGATCTATGTGACGGGGTATACCGGCGATCTGGTTCTGGTTCGCAAGCAAATGGAAGAGCAAGGTATCAACGCGCCGATTGTGACCATGATCACGGGGCCTGCCTATC
>JARGPE010000137.1 GCA_029212835.1 Alphaproteobacteria bacterium
AAGCACAACACTGTCCGAGGCATTGCATCTGTTGTCGGATGATAGATTTCTCCAATCCCGATATATCGATTACCAGCAGGATGCCCCCCCTCGTTTTGAAGACTACACATTAGTGGGAGTTCGCGGATAATGGCTCGGATCAAAACCATTCAAACGAATTTCACAGCGGGTGAAATTTCTATTGGCCTTGTCGGACGGGGAGACCTGACCGCCTATAATAACGGTGCTGCAACGTTGCGTAATGTACGTATTGCACCAACGGGTGGAGTGGCCCGCCGCCGGGGTCTTCGTCACATCACAATGGCAGAGGGGCTCGGTCGCTTGGTTCCTTTCGAATTCAATACAGAGCAAGTGTATTTGTTGGTGTTCACGGATCTTCAAGTCCGGATCTATGCCAATGATGTGCTGATTATCGAGTTGGAGTCACCTTGGACAGAAAATCAATTGAGTCGTCTCGCTTGGACTCAAAGCGCAGATACATTGTTATTGGTTCATCCAGATGTACCACCAAAGCGGTTGACCAGAAAAGGGGCAGAGGATTGGTCAATCACGGATTGGAAGTTTTTTGAAAAAGATAATCGACTATTCCAGCCTCATTACAAGTTTGTGGATGAGGACGTTACTCTGACCCCCAATGGGACGACAGGTTCGATTACTCTGACTGCGTCTGAAGATGTCTTTGAGGACGGGCATGTCGGTGTGCGATTCCGAATATCGGATAAGGAGGTGGAGATCACGGAAATCACTTCTGCCACTGTTGCGACGGCTACAGTGAAGGAAGATCTGGATGGGACTGATGCTGTTAAGGATTGGGAGGAAGCGTCTTTCTCAGCGGTTAGGGGCTATCCGGTTTCGGTCTGCTTTCATCAGGACCGTCTGGTGATCGGTGGTAGCCGTGATTTGACCAATCGATTGTGGCTGTCGAAATCCGCCGACCTGTTTAATTTTGATTTGGGGGAGGCAGAGGATGACGAGTCGATTGAATTCGCCATTCTATCAGATCAGGTGAACGCTATTCGGGCCGTTTTTTCCGGGCGTCATTTGCAAGTTTTTACATCTGGTGCGGAATGGATGGTTACAGGGGATCCACTGACACCTTCGGCGATCCAGCTAAAGCGGCAAACTCGCATTGGTTCATTGGCGGACCGAACAATCCTGCCCCGTGATGTCGATGGGGCGACCTTATTTGTATCACGCAGTGGAACCGAATTGCGGGAATTTTTATTTGCGGATGTTGAGCAAGCCTATCAGTCCAATGATTTAGCCGTACTGTCTGACAAGATGATGCGAGATCCTGTGGATCAGGACTTCAATAAGGCAGATCGCATTTTGTATCTGGTCAACGGCGATGGCACGTTGGCCTGCGTAACTGTCTTTCGGCAGGAGAAGGTGACAGCTTGGTCTTTGATGGAAACAACAGGACTCTTCCATGCCGTCGCGGTGGTAGGGGCAAATGTCTATTTGATGGTGGAACGGGACGGAACCTATCGCATCGAACGATTTGATGATGTGGTTTTGACGGATGCAGCTGTCACTAAATCGGTCGCCATTGATAGTGATGGGGAAACGGTCTGGACAGGCTTGGATCATCTCAATGGCATGACTGTTGATGTCATTGCTGACGGGATCGTTCGGGATCGGATCAATGTTATGGATGGAGAAATTACACTGGCCCAGCCCGCCCGGCAGGTCCAGATCGGTCTGCCCTATACCCATATCATCGAACCGTTGCCTGCCTATCAACCTTCGGGCACCGGCGTTACTCAAGGCAGTGCAATACGGCTGGTCAAAGTCACGTTCAGATTATTGGAAACGGCGGCTCTGACGGTGGATACCGGCCAGGGATTGAGGCCACTGCCCTTCAAGACCTTTGGACCAGGTGCGTTGGATGCCCCCATCACGCCAATCACTGGAGACAAAACTGTGCGCGCCCTGGGCTGGACCCGGGGAGAGCCAGTTCCGCTATGGCGGATCGAACAATCCGATCCGCTGCCCTGCACCGTTCTGTCGGTTCTCAACGAGATTTCGTCGAACGGTTAATCAAGTCAAATGAAAGGAGAAGTATCATGCAAGCCGCACCCATAATCGGTTTGGTGATGTCAGCAGTTAGTGTTGCTCAAACTCAAGTCCAGATGAATCAGCAACGGAAAGCCGCAAAAACCCAGGCCAATCAGGCTGCTCTAGCTAGGCAGCAGGAAATCAATCAAAAAACGTTGGAACAACGCTTGAAGGAAAAGCAAATCGAACGAGAGCGTCGGTCGGCGGTTGCTAGCTCTAGGGCACGATTGGGTGCGGGGGGGTCTGGCGCCGCTGTAATCAGTGGTTTGAACAAGAATTATAACGAGACGCTGGCTGATAGCCGTAAGGGGTATGACATGACTGTCAGTGGTTTAAACCTGTTAAACGACCCTGGTGACGGAGGCGGTGGTGGCGCTGCGCAGGGTTTAGCCCTTGCACAAGGCGTTCTTGGCTTGGGTAAGCAAGTGGCCGGTATCCTAGAGTAAGAGAATCCACAACATGTAAAAGAGAAAGGTTAACTGACTCAATGACTGATATTCTTATCAATGATCTCCGCCCGCGCGTGCAATATGTGCAGGGGGAGGGTGAGCTCGCAACGAGCGTCTTTGACTATCCATTCCCAATTCTCAGCAATGCTGATTTGCGGGTGGCCGTGGACGGAGAGAGTGTCGATACGGGTGCTTATACCGTCACGGGCACGGGCCATGCACAGGGGGGGACAATTATTTTTGTCTCAGCGCCCCATTCCGGTGCTCGTGTGTCAATTTGGCGGGATATGCCATTCCAGCGAACAACAGACTTTTCGCCCGGTGCAGACCTGCGGGCAGCAGTTCTGAACGATGAACTGGACCGAACAGCCTTACTGTTGCAACAGGCCGAAGCATTGGTGGGGGATTCAATCCACCGTCTTCCCTATGATGTGGATACAGATTTGGTTCTGCCTCTCGCACAGGATCGGGCGGGAATGTTCCTAAGCTTTGACACTGAGGGTCGACCTGTGACCAAGGTACCTGATTCTATCGGGGATACAGCACAGTTTGCCTTAGTTTATCTCGGTGCTTACACCACGGAACAGACCCCTACGCAACGTGTAAACCAAACGCCGTTGCGGCAGGGTGACCTGTTCTTTGATACGGATTTGCAAGCGATGCAGGTCTACACTGAATCTGGCTGGACGGCTGCCTATATTACTGATGAAGAATTTCTGTCTGTAGACGGAACGTCGGCCATGGTTGGTGATCTGAACATGTCTGGCAATAATATCATTGATCCAAATATGGTTGATGGTCGCTACATTTCTGTGGATGGTGCCGCCTTAGACAGCTTGATTTCAACAAGTTTACCGAAAATCCATGACCGGTTAGATGATTTGGAAGAAACCCAGTTTCGTCTTTTATGGGCATCAGCGGTCCATCACGGAATAGACGTCTATCTCCTCATCAACACGTATATAGATGACTTCACGAACGATAGTGGCATTGAAGACGGTGACTTGGCAGGAGAGGGGTACAACTATGACTCCTTGAATGATGCATTTAATTGTCGATCAGTTGGAACGAATGTTGCCATGGGTGTCCCGGTCAGTACTCCCATTGGCAATTATTCAGGCTCGCCAGCGCTAATTGTTGATGGAAACACATCAATATACTGGCAAGGTGGGTATACGTCTTTACCAGCGGGGACCTATCTTCAGTTTGATCTTGGTTCTGTTATGTCTGTTTCCCAATTCCGAGCCTTCATACTCGCAGGGAATACGATGTTTGGTACAGTTAATATTGTCGGCTCCGAAACCGGTTCCTTTATCGGAGAGGAAGTCATTCTGGGAGAGGGAACCTTCGTCGATTCTGCTGGGTGGCAGAACATTGATCTGATTGGTACTGCAAGATACGTTCGATTGGTCTCTGTGGATGGATCGTTAACAGGAAACTTTAATCCGTACAATCCTGTGCTAACAGAAATTCAGATTCTGGACGCCGTTATTACAGATATGACACTTGTTTCAAAGGTGATTCATGCAGCTGCTGATCCTATGGAAGGGCGGATGTTATTGGATCTCACTATGTGGAGTACCTCCTTACTCAACACGGATATCGTTCTGTCTATCAGCCGGGACGATGGTACCAGTTGGACCGCAATCGTGCTTTCAGAAATTCAGACTTTGAGCGAGTCCAGTCGTTTGCTGTTAACAGGTACGGTTAACCTGTCTGCGCAATCACCAGGTACCGACATTCGGATGAAGCTGGAAACCCAAAATGGTGCTGATGTTATTGTGCATCGCTGGGGTCTTCAATGCGATCAGGCATTGTCGCTCTCTTAATGTGAAAGGAAACTGAAATGCCTACTATTTTAAACACCATCAAGGTGATTAGCCCGGTTCGTGAAATTCGGTTTGAAGCAGAACGTCGGATTGCAATGGGTATTCTCGTTAATGGCAGCCCCTTTCGCTGTGACGATGTTTCTATGCAACGTGTGGGAGAGATCGTTCAAGCCTTTGGTGAGGGTCTGGTTGCGGAAGACGGTGTGCGCTTTTCTACGGCGGCTGGGGTTATGATGACGCTTAAAAGCGAAACACAGGTGCGGTCGATTTTTGATGCAATGCGTCGCTATCGGTCTGCGTGTTTGGCGGCATCAGCGTTACTGCAATCGAATCCGCCTGCCAATTCAGCAGATGATTCATATTGGCCAGGACAGGAAATTGTCGCTTTGTAATCAGTTGCTTGCTCAGCTTGTCCACTTGCGAAGGCCCCGCCACTGTGGCGGGGCTTTCGCGTTTCTGCTCTCACCGAAAGAAAGTTTCGAAAATGGTCGCTAAGAAATCCACTGCCCGCCGCCCCCGCAATCCGAAAACTCGTCGCCCACAGTCCAATACAATGCGTCAACGATTGATGAAAAAGCTGCCGGACATGTTGGATGCGGCGATCGCCGCGTATCAGCAGATTGCTTTGAATGGCCCGTCAGAAGATCCAAAATCTTTTGCTGCAGCCCATACCGGGGCCAAGGCCGCCCTGGCCCATATTGAACAGATTATCAAACTTGCGGAGGCCGCCGCTGCTCAAGATGAAGCTCACCAAAATGATGCAGAGGGATTTTCAACACTGATTACTGCCGCTCGATCTGCTTTGGAACAAGATGAGGAAGAGCAAGAAGCAGATCAGGGTGTTGCATCTACATTGAGGTCGGAGGATACGGCATGACAGCCTGTACCTTCCTGGAATTTCTGTGGATTTGGAATGAGGTGCAGGGACAGAAAACTCCCACTTTGCACCGACGCATCTGTCGTTGGCTGAACGCCCGCGTCATGGCGTCTAACAGGAGTGACCGCCACCTGATTTTGTTGGCCTTTCGTGCTGCGGGGAAGTCAACGATTGTTGGGTTATTCTGTGCATGGCGGCTCTATTGCGATCCAAATCTACGCATCCTCGTCCTTGCGGCAGAACAGGATTTGGCCAGCCGGATGGTGCGCAATGTAAAGCGTCTAATCGAACGTCATCCGCTAACGAAGGGACTGAGGCCTGATCAACTGGATCAATGGGCGTCAGACCGGTTCACTGTGCACCGTTCTATGGAATTGCGCGATCCTTCCATGCTGGCACGAGGGATCGGGGCAAACCTGACCGGCAGTCGGGCTGATCTGATTATTTGTGATGATGTGGAGGTGCCCAATACCTGTGACAGTGCCCCCAAGCGCGCGGACCTGCGGGCCCGGCTCAGTGAGGCGGATTACATATTGGTGCCGGGGGGCATGCAGCTCTATGTCGGAACACCGCACAGTTACTACACAATCTATGCCGTTGAACCGCGGTCAGAGATTGGGGAGGCCCAACCGTTCTTAGCCGGATATAAGCGATTAGAAGTGCCGATCCTGAAAGCGGATGGCACGTCGGCCTGGCCGGATCGCTATAGCCGAGAAGAGATTCAGACCCTCCGCCTTAGACAAGGGGAGGCAAAATTCCAAAGCCAGATGATGCTTAAGCCAATGAACTTGGCTGGCAGTCGTTTGGAACCTGATCGCATGAAGCTCTATGATGCCAGATTGGACATGGTCGAGCGGAATGGGGAGGCGATGTTAATGCTGGACGGGGTGCGGATGATCTCCGCCTCTGCCTGGTGGGACCCGGCCTATGGTGGATCAGGGACAGGGGACTCCTCTGTCGTTGCTTGTGTCTTTACCGGTGAAGACGGAGTCTATCGACTGCACCGCATTCAGTATCTGACTGTTGATCCCAGCCTGCAATTGGATGAGGCACGCCAGCAATGTCGCGCTGTGGCGCGGTTTGCCAGACGAAATTTCCTGCCCTCGGTTACGATTGAGACCAATGGTATTGGCAAGTTTTTGCCCAGCCTGTTGCGACGGGAAATGGCCGTTTTGCATGCCGCCTGCGCGGTGCAGGAACGTCATTCCACCAGAGCCAAGGATACCCGCATTCTGGAAGCATTTGACGTCGTGCTGGCCGCAGGTCAGATCGCCTGTCACCGTAGCGTTTGGGACACGCCTTTTCCGATGGAAATGCGTGAATGGCAGGCGGGCGGTCTCAGCAAAGGGCACGATGACGGGCTGGATGCGGTGGCAGGGTGCCTGTCAATGGAGCCGGTTCGCCTGCCCAGATCCAGCACCCATTATGGGCGTCAATCCTGGCAAGGGGGCGGCGGTAGTGTCATCGCCGATGCTGATTTCAGTGTCTGATCAAGCCTAAAACACAAAATTTGTAAAATAAGGAGAAACTCAAATGACGGGCACGTCCATCGACGTGATCTGGTGGATCACTGTTGTCGAAATTCCGGCGCTGACCGGGCTGTGGTGGCTGATGTGGCGAACGCGGCGTGATCAGGATGTCGCCTTGGAGCGTCACCGCCAGCGGTTGGATACAGCAGTCACTCAGCTTCGGGAAGCGCTTTCCGCCTACAAATTGGAAGTCGCAAAAAGTTATGCCTCAACCTCCCAACTGAAAGATCTGGAGGGGCGACTGACCGATCACCTGCTGCGTATCGAAGCCAAGCTGGATTCCCAAAAAACACTCACACGAAATACGACAAGGAGAGAGTCATGAACCTGCTCGATATCCCTTTGGATATGGAGGCGGAAGAAGCCGCCATTGATATCCTGGCCCGCACCCTGTGGGGCGAAGCCCGATCTGCGTCGGTTCGGGTCAAAGAAGCCATCGCGGCGGTTGTCTTGAACCGCGTTCGTCTGGCGAAAGAACGGTTTGGCAAGGATTGGTGGGGCACCACGGTGGTGGAGGCCTGCCTGGCCAGTGGGCAGTTCCCCTGTTGGCGTCTGTCGCCCAGCTTTCGCACGCAATTGATGCAGGTGCCGGATACCGATCCTGATTTCGCGATTTGTCGACGCATTGCGGCCCGGGCTGTGCGCGGGGCCTTGGTCGACCCGACCTTTGGCGCAACGCATTACCGACGCCTGAAGGAGCAGCCCCTGTGGGCCGAGCGACGCAGGCCAAAGGCCCGCATTGGGTCTTACAGATTCTATCAAATACTGTCGTGAAAGGAGTGTCATCATGTTGCCAATGTTACTCGCCCAGATTGGCCTGCCCTTGCTGGTGAAGGCTGTCGGGGGGGCCCTGTCCAATTCTTCCAACTCTGTTGCCAAAGCGGCGGGGGAGGCCCTGGGCCAAGTTGATACCGAAATTTCCGCCGGGCGTTTGGATGGCGATCAGTTGAAGGAAGCCAATCGCCACCTGGAGGCGATCGCAACGCTGGAGGCAACCACCGACCAGACTTGGCTGCAAGAGGTCAACCAGACCATCCGGGCCGAATCCACCAGTGAAGACGCCTATGTCCGTCGGATGCGCCCGACCTTTGGCTATATCATGGCCTTCACCTGGGCGGCTCAGATGGGGGCAATCGCTTATACAGTCGTCGCGGACCCACAACAGGCCGCTCCGGTCATTGCCGCCGTGGCCTCGCTAGGAACGATCTGGACCGTGGGTCTCTCCGTGCTGGGTATCTATGTCTATCGTCGCTCTGGCGAGAAACAGCGCGTGCTGGAGGCTCAGGGTGGCCTGCCAACCAATCAAAACACAGGGCTTTTGCAAAATCTTTTTCAGTCCTTAAACAAATCCAAGGAGAGTTAAAATGGGATCATCGGAAGGGGCCCCTGCGCCCAAAGCTATTGACAGCAATGCCGCTGGGGCAGGGCCGAGTTTTGGCATGGGGTGGAATGCCCCCACCGCCACATCGACCCCTTCTCCCACTATGTCTGGGAGGCAAGTCGCCCCGGTTCAATTACCTGCTGCTAGTCAACCGTCTGTTGGGGGGGCTGGAAGCAGCGGGCTCAATCCCGCGACAGGTTATCAGAGATACACACCGCAGCAAATCTCCACCGTTTATAAAGGGACCGACTTGCCCGGGATTCGGAAAGGTCTGGAGCCCGTCGTTCCAGCGATGCCGCATCCCATTCCAGTCAGGGAGAGCGGCGCAGAACCAAATGTGACGCCCAAACGCTGGACGGCGCCTCGTACCCGTTTGGAAAGTCCAAAGGCGGCAGCGACGCCGAAGGAACCCTTGCAGAATCCCTATGGCGACAGCGCGGGTCCTGCGGAACCAGGACGCACCAAACCCTCCAGCAATGTTCTACCGAACGGGGATTCTGCCTCTCGGCCCGTTAAGCCCCAATCGCCGGCACAAAAGGTCCTCCGACAGGATGGAGCCGGTCCGAAAGCTCAAACGCCGTCTTTTGGGCATTCCGCAGAGGATCAGGCGGCCCTGCAGCGGGAGGCTGATGCGGTGGCTAAGGTCTCCCGTTATGACGATTACTATGATCACGCCCGCCGTGCCCTAGCGGATGGGGGTGAGGCGGCGGTTCCGGAATTGCGGGAAATTGTCCGTCTGCACAGCTTGGCTGTTGGAAAAAGCGATCCACAGGCAGCCCAACAGTTTGATGCGGGCATCAATCGAGAGATTGCCGCCTATCGGGCGCAAGCCGCGGAGCGTCAGTCGGAAGCCGGGCCAAACACAACTGAGGCCTATACGCCCGCAAAGATCGATTTGGGCAATCCGGGAGAATACAATCCTGAACGCTATCAGAAGCGGAAGGATGAGGATTTCCCCACCGCCCAGGCCCGCATCGCCGGGGCCATCGCCCAAGATCAGGAAGCCGCCGAAAAGCGTCGCTTTGCTGAGGGGGCGGACCTCTATGCCGCCGCGCAGGAAAACGCCGGCGTCACCATCACCCGCGCCCCCGACCAGGACCCGGTCATGGATTTTGGCGACGGGGTGCGCCTGGACGGTCTGGACACAGCCGGTACCAAACGTCTGGCCGAAGCCATCGCAGAAGATCCCTCGGTGGCAGAGGATATTCGCAGTGCCCTCTCCGGTGATCTGACCGCCGAAGATATCGAAAACCGTCTGGCTGAGTTGGGGGCTTTCGATCAGACCTCGGTTGGCGCGCGCCGCCGAAGCCGCAATCAGGGTGCCATTGATCGGGAACTTGCCCTGATGGATGTCGTGGAAGGACGGGCGTCAGGGGCAAGTGAGGCAGAATTGGCAGAAACGCTGGTTAACGCCTATGCCCCAGATCGTGAAGAGGATCTGGCGCTGGCGCGGGACCTGCTGTTGGACATGCTGCCCATTGTTGGGGAGATCCGCTCTGCCCAGGATGCTGTGACCGATTTCACCGCGATGACCAAGGCGATTGAGGCGGGCGATTGGAAGCTGGCGAGCCAGAGCGGCCTGTTTGGAGTCCTGGCGGTGGCCGGTGCCGTGCCAGGCTTCGGCAAGGTCGCCAAACTGGCCCGAACCACCCTCGTCCGCGGCCTCCGCACAACCGCTGCCGGGCGAAGAGTGGTCGCGGGCGTGCGCCTTGCAAAGTTTGAACGTCAGTTCCCAGAAAAGTTCAAAACCTTCAACACAAAGGACTTGATTCAGGGGATACCTGAGGCCGATCAGAGATCGGTCCAACTTCTGTTGAACATGTCTATGGGCGATGTGACGGAGAAGGAGGTGGTGCAAGCAATGAAGGATGCAGGTTTTGATGTGGTCGATGAACGAAAATACCTTGCTGTGGGGAAAAAGCATGACCTTGCTGATAGTGCTAGAATTTATGACGCAGCAACGCCTGAAGGTGTCGATAATTTGTTGGGCATTTTTTGGCGCCCCGATGAGAGGAAACTAGGCACTGCAATAGAAGTGAAATCTGGGAAGGCACGGTTGGGACCATCCCAAAAGTTGAATGATATAGGGACAATCAAAGAAAGTGCTATTATCGGAAGCAAGGAAAAATCAAAGTTCTCGGTTCAGAATGTTAGATACCTGCGTGTCAGGTTGGATCAAATTGATCCTAAGCATTTGGAAGGCTCTTTGTCCAAACGCCTTGGTGATGTTGTCAAAAAAGGGAAGTTATCGAAGGAGGCAGCCGATACAATTTTACATAGAGCGATGGCTTATCGAGCTCAGAGTAGCAAGTCCAATCCAGTTCCCTTACTTGCGCTTTCGGCGATGATAAGGGCGGCAATAGTCTCTGCTCAGCCTGAATAAGCCGAACAATTGTCTCCAATGATTTCTTAGAGAAATGCCTGTGCAAGCGGACACATGTGTCACGGCGTATCTGTTGAAAAAGCAAGTGGCGAGAGAACAATGTTTGTGTCCATGCGAGCGCACAAGATCGGGGCAATCATTGGAGATTTTGGCTTCCATCCTGGTGCAGAAACACAAGAATTTCGTGCGTAGGGTTGGCCTACATCAGGCCCAGAATCGCTCTGACATGTTTTGCGTTTCTTGCTCTAAGTGTTTTAAAATCTCGCCATTCATCGATCTCACTTTGTCTTACGCGCCGAAGAACCAGGTCAAATGGCAGTATACTGTTTCTCCGAAGGCGTTCGCGTATCAGGGGGCGGATTTCATCATCACTGAGTCTCGCATCTTGCTCGATCGTTTCCAGTTCCCTGATGACATAGTCTTTATGACCGCAAACCCACCACCCTAATATATCACCCCAGGAGCCCCGAAAGCCGTTCGCCCGCCACTCTTCTTTCGGCAAGGGACCACACGCTGTTTCCAGGGTAAGACGGTGTTCCAACCAGGGCCAAGTTTCCAGTTTCCAGTAGTTGTCGATACGATGTCCCAATGCCTCCCAGTCTTGGCCTTCTGCATCCCAATGACTTTGTTTCTCTTGAGATTGTCCGAGCTTAAGAAAGCATGGATCGAAGTTCTTATCGTCGACAGAGCTCAAGCGATGATCCGTCAAT
>JARGPE010000138.1 GCA_029212835.1 Alphaproteobacteria bacterium
TCCCAGCGGGGCCGCCGGTCCTCAATCAAGACCGCGTGGCCTGCATCCAGACCATCCCGCGACGCCGTTACGCGGATCTGCAGAAACCGTGGCACCAATTCGTTGTTCAAGTCATCCAGCACCATAGCAGACAGTGATTCCAGCGTTTCCGTTTCTGGCAGCGCGGAGAGATAAATCCCAAAGGCATCTTCCTGTATCAGCAGCTTATCTGGGACGTAACGCAGTGTGACTGTCGCTGAATCATCGCCGCTTTTTCCCATCACCTTGCACAGGTAGTCAACGCGCGGCAGTGGGTTGCGGGTGGTCTCTATGCTTGCTTGACGCTCCATCCGGGCCTTCACGATAGCAGCATCCTGGGCCAGAGCATCCGCTGCTGCTTGTGAAATGTCTTTTTGGTTTTCCGTCATACGGTCAGCCCTCCCGGTCCAGGTCCATGACTATTACGGTCAGGTACTAAATCAAATTTTGAAACTACCATAAAGTCTACCCGACCCGTCAGCCCTAATGCCGTTATGGTATCGGCGAATAGGTTTCGAATATCATCCCGTGCTTCGGGGGGCAGGGCGCGTTGCGTTCGCACCATAACATCCACTTGTCCTTTTCGTGCCAATCCATCTAATTGGATCGGTCCTAAACGGCTGAAGTCAGCCTCGATCACGAAACGCTTTGGCTGTTTCTCGTCACCATCGTCGCCCTCTGCGCTGTCTTGATCCGGTTTATCGCGAATATACAGTCGAATTTGTTCAACCTGACCATTGCTCATGAAGGGCAGGGTACTGACACGCCAATCCTGTCCGGCGGAGTCACTGGCGCGCCCTTGACTTTGTGTCATATCGCGATCCAGCCGAGACAGCGTGCCAGATTTGGCGTCATCCGCGGCTTTCAGACTTCTGGAAATATCACTGCCCAGCCATCGATCTACTCCGCCCTGACGCAGGCTTCCTGCCAGAAAGGCAACCGCTAGCCCCAATTGTCCGTTTGGTTGCGGAATGAGGGATTGGGTCAAACGTTGCGCAGCAGACGGATCTGTTCCTCTCAACAGCGTGATGGCGTCCTGCAAAGCCTGGAATCGAGCGCTGCCTTGATCTGCGCTGGTCAGACCAGGTGGTGGCAGGCGCGGTGCGCCGACCATATCCAACAATAGCTGTGTTCCGGCCGGTGGCGCATTGGGCAGGGGGATGGAAATTGTGCCAGATGGGCTCTGGACCAATGTGGCCCCACCAGCGCTTTGTCCCGTCACTGTCCCTGTAAAGCTGGTGGCTGTTGCGGTTCCAGGCATTGTCTGGCCTTGCGGCGCAATGCCCAAAACACGCAGTTGAACAAGAGTTCCATTAGGCAGAACCGTTGAGGCCGGAGAGGTCGCACCAGTTGAGGCTGGTGTTGCCGATGTTGTCGAGGGCTGAGTCGTGGATTGGGGGAGGGATTGGGGGGCTGACTGAGCCGTGGATTGGGCCGTTGGGGCTGAGATAATCGTTCCCGTCAACTGCAGCCCTTGGGTCTGGCTAGTCACGACGGCAGATTGTGGCGCTGCAGATGTTGTGGGAACACCGGTTTGTGATGTGGCAGCCTGCTGACTGCCCGTCGACATTGCATTTCCACTTTGTGGTTGCAGGGTCAGTGTCGTGGGAGTGCCTAATGACTGTAGTGTCAGGGCCAGACTGGTGCCAGTTGGAAGGGCTAAATTCGTCTGAACCGTTAAGGTTTGCCCGGACTGAGTTGTCAGGGTCAATTGTCCGGCATTTGGTTTTGCCGTGACCTGAGCGCTGATGCTGTCGCCACTTTGCAGGCTTTGTAACAAGGCCGGGGGCAGGCTTGGGATCGTAGCCGTGCCGGTGGGAAGAGGCGTCGCGGAGGCGGCGCCAGCTGTACTGACCGGGACGGAGCCCGCAGGAGGGGCTGTAGGTGTCTGCATCTTTCGCTCGATCGGTTCTCCGATCGCCCTTCTGATGTCTGAGTGTATCACACTGCTGGGGGTTGCGTCCGTTCTGAACCAATCCCCATCGCCTGATGGTTAAAACCAAGCAATATTCAGGCCAGTCAGATATCTTGGCGCTGGCAAGGCAAGGGATGATCAGAACAGGGTGCGGGCGATTGCCTCTACATCCGATGCCGCTTCAGAGGTTGGAGAGCGATTTATCAAGGGTTGTTGCGCACGGATCGCTTCACGAACACGCGGGTCCCTGCGCACGATCCCAGCCAGACTCGGAGAGCGTTTTAGAAAGCCCTGACAGGATTTCGCCAATGTATCATAGGTCTTGCGGCCTCGAGTGGCACTTTCTGCGGTATTGACTACGACGCAGATGTCCATGTCCGGATGGCTGGCCCAGCCCAGTTTGATGAAGGCATAGCCATCCGTTAAAGAAGTCGGCTCGTCATTAACCAGCAGCATGACACGGGATGCCTTGGCGGCAAGCATCTGGACTGTTTTGTCGACACCCGCGCCCAGATCGATTAAGACATGCTGGTAGCTACCAGCCAGCGCCGTTAGTTCCCGGCCAATGCGTTCAATGCGAGGTGGTGGCAGGCTTGCAAGGCTGCCGCTGCCGCTGCGCCCGGCAAGGATATCAAAATTGCCGTCCGGGAACCGTTCGACACATTGGCTCATCCGGGCCTTCCCCGCTATCGCCTGACCCAGATCATTTTTCGGCATCAGTCCCAGTTGGATGTCGATATTGGCCAATCCAAGATCACCATCAAACAGCAAGACCTTGCGGCCAGCGCGTGCCAGCGCATGGGCCAGGGTAATGGCAAACCATGTTTTTCCGACACCACCTTTGCCAGAGGCGATGGCGATGATGTTATTGGTTGGGCCCTCAGGCATCATGATGTGCGCACTCCCTTGTCGCGGACATCGGTATTCTCCTTTGCCTCGTTAGGCAATAAAAGGCGGGCCAACATGGTCGGGTTCAGAGGCGTCAGCCCGGCACCAATCTCTGGTGCCATCGATACATCTGTCAGGCTTATGCCCGCAGCATCAGCGGCCGATAACACCGATCCGAGTTTCTTTGCCATATCCAGACCGGTTGTAAGCAATGTGACCGGTCCTACAGGGCGGAAGGCTTCAGCCAGATCAGCGGCTTCCTGTGCATCGCGACCAGCAGTTAGCACCAGCACGGTAAACGGCTTGCCAGCCTCGGCTAATTCTACCAAATGCGCTAAATCTTTCATATTGTAGGGGTTGGTTCCCGGCGTGTCGATAACGACCATTTCTTTGCGCTTGATGCGGGTCAGAATGGACGCCAAAGCCTCTGCATTGGCGGCTTCGTAAAAGGTGGCATCCAGACGATCTGCATAGGCTCGCAATTGGTCAATTGCTGTAACACGCACGGGATCAGCAGCAACAAGATTGATGTCGAAATCTTCCGCAAGGGCTGCGCGGGCGGCAATCTTAGCACAGCTTACAGTCTTGCCGACACCGGGCGGGCCAATCAGCATGATGGGGGCGCCGCCGGGGCGTTGTGGCAGTGCGGTGAAGGTGAAGATGCGCGCCAATGCACCGGCAAGAACCTCCGTCGGCCCATCGTCCGTGCCATCCGTTGCTGCATCAATCAAGCGGTCAATCAGGCTGTTGGGCACTCCATGCTGTTCCAATGCGCTGGTCAGATATTCTAAGGTTTCTGTCGATGCACCATCGCTGAAAAAATCAAAGCTTTGTTCATCGGGATCAATGGCTGCTGTTACCCGTGCACCGCGATTGGCGTCATCTTCGTGGGTGGCAACAATGATGGCATGGGAACCCAACGTCTGGCGCACAAGTTCCAAGGCGCCAGCGAGTGTCTCAGCGTGAAAGGTTTTAAGTCTCATAGACTACACATACTGTTTTACTTAAATCTGGTCTACCGTCTTGATCTTGGCCTTGGGGTGTATTTCATTCTGGCTGATCACCACGGTAATGGGGCGGAACCGTTCGATTACTGAACGGACAAAGGGACGAATAGGCGGGCTAACCAACAGGGCCGGGGTTTCGCCCTGCATGGCTTGACGTTCAAAGACAGTGCGGACTTGGTTGATGAACTCCTGCAGTTTCGACGGGGCCATGGCCAATTGGCGCTCTTCGCCCTGTCCAACGATGCTTTCTTGAAAGCTTTGCTCCCATGCGGGGGACAGCGTGACCAGGGCGACAAAGCCAGAACTATTTGTATTGCTGTCGGATATTTGGCGTGCCAGGCGTGAGCGTACATGCTCAGTGATCTGGGTTAGATTGCGCGTATAGCCCACAGCTTCTGCGACCCCCTCCAAAATCGTGGGCAAATCGCGGATCGATACACGTTCTGTCAGCAGATTTTGCAGCACACGCTGTACAGCGCCCATGCTGATGGCGGTTGGGATGAGGTCCGATACCAGTTTTTGCTGACCTTGTGGCAACTCGTCCAACAGCTTTTGTGTCTCGGCATAGGACAACAACTCGGACATGTGGTCCTTGATGATTTCCGTCAGATGGGTCGTGATAACTGTGGCGCTATCGACAACCGTATAGCCCCGGAACATGGCTTCTTCGCGTTGATTGTCCTGGATCCAGACCGCAGGTAGGCCAAAGGTCGGCTCTACGGTTGCTTCCCCAGGAAGCGAGATTTTTTCGCCCCGCGGATCCATACAGAGTTGCATTGCCGGGCGCAGGTCACCGCGTCCAGCCTCAATTTCCTTAACCCGAATGATGTAGGTGTTGGCGGGCAATTGCAGGTTATCCTGAATTCGTACAGCAGGCATAACAAAGCCCAGATCCGAGGCCAACTGACGGCGTAAGGCCTTGATCTGGTCGGTCAGTTTGTGTTCTTGCGAGGCATTGATCAGGGGCAGCAATCCATATCCCAATTCCAGGCGTATCAAGTCGATTTGCAAGGCAGATGAGATTGGCTCGTCTCTTGGTACGGCTTCGGATGCTGCTTCCTCATCCATAAGGCGGGTTTCTTCATCCAGCTTTTTCTTCGCGTTCGTTTGCGAGACCGTGAAGGCAGCCGTACCAGCGAGGATCGCCATTGTCATAAAAGGCCAAGCAGGAATGCCGGGGATCAGCGCCATTAATGTCAACAGGCCTGCTGCAATCCCAAGGGCACTGGGATATCCAGACAATTGCCCGAACAGGGCCTTATCAGTCGCACCTGTTACGCCTGCCTTCGTCACCAGCATACCGGCGGCAACGGATACAATCAGTGCTGGGATCTGGCTGACCAGACCATCCCCGACAGTCAGCAATGTGTAGTTTTGTGCGGCATCGGCCATGGACATGTCGCGTTGGACCACGCCAATGATGATACCGCCGATTATATTGATGAATGTGATCAGGATACCGGCAATGGCATCGCCACGCACAAATTTCGACGCACCATCCATTGCCCCGAAGAACGAGCTTTCGCTTTCCAGGTCTTTCCGTCGTGCCCGGGCTTGGTCTTCATTGACCAGCCCAGCGGATAGATCCGCATCAATTGCCATCTGCTTACCGGGCATGGCGTCCAAGGTGAAACGGGCCGCGACTTCAGCGATACGACCGGCACCCTTGGTGATTACAATAAAGTTGATCAACACCAGAATAGAGAAAACGATCACCCCAATGACATAATTCCCACCGGCGACAAAGCCGCCAAAGGCTTCAATAACCTGACCGGCTGCGTCGGTTCCTGTATGTCCTTCGGACAGGATCAATCGGGTAGAGGCAACGTTCAGCCCCAACCTCAACATCGTGGAAATCAGCAGAATTGTTGGAAAGCTGGTTAATTCCAGCGGGCTTTGGATAAACACGACAGTCATCAGAATGACGACCGCCAGTGTGATGGAAATGGTCAGCGATAAGTCCAGCAGCCAGGTTGGCAATGGGATCAGCAACAGCACCAGAATGGCCATGATGCCAATTGGCAGCAACAATTCTGGGCTGGTCATGCCCGCACGAACGCGGCGCCCGGTGACGCTGTTCAGTCCCGTTGTTCCGGGAGTTTTTTCTGTGCCTTCAGTCTGCGCCATGGCTTTAGGCCACTCCTTACGACGTCACGACCGTGAGCGAATATCGCCACGATTGCACCACATCTGTCACGATTCGCCGGGCGCGGGGACCGCGTATCCTTCTTCAGAATATTGCTTCAACTTGTTTCTCAGGGTTCGTATCGAAATACCCAGAATGTTGGCTGCATGGGTCCGGTTTCCCAGATAATGACCCAATGTATCGATGATCAGGTCGCGTTCCACATCCGCAACAGTACGCCCAACCAGCGCCCCTCCTGCAGGGGCATCACCTTGACCGCCAGCGTCGGGCATTGCTTGCATCGGTGCCGACGGCGCATGGGGCACGGAAGACGGGGCAGGCGACAGGACTGGTGCAACATTCGTCGCAGGCGCGCGGGGCTTTTCTGTCAGCAGGATCGCATCTGGGTCGATTTCCTCTCCAGAGGCTAGCAGGACCGCGCGATGCATGGTGTTTTCCAATTCACGCACATTGCCTGGCCAATGATAAGCCTGCAGCATGGCACTTGCCTCTGCTGATAAGGTACGCGCCGGCGTACCGTTCGCTTCGGTATACTTTTTCACGAAGTAGCTCGCCAGTAAGGGGATATCCATTGGACGTTCTGCTAAGGACGGAAGATCCAAATTGACCACATTCAAGCGGTAATACAGATCCTCCCGGAATTCGCCAGACTTGACAGAGTCTTGAAGGTTCCGGTTCGAGGTTGCAAGAATGCGCACATCAATCTTGACCGGTTTGCTGCCACCAACGCGATCAATTTCGCGTTCCTGCAGGGCGCGCAGAAGCTTTGCCTGCAGACGTGGGTCCATCTCGCTGACTTCGTCCAGCAACAGTGTGCCGCCATTGGCTTCTTCAAACTTCCCGACGCGGCGTGCGATGGCACCAGAGAACGCGCCTTTTTCATGCCCGAACAACTCGCTTTCCAGCAAGTTTTCTGGAATGGCGGCGCAGTTGACGGCGACAAAGGTTCCGGTGGCGCGCCTGGATTTGGCATGGATATAGCGCGCCATAACTTCTTTACCCGTTCCAGATTGACCTGTGATCAGGACGGAGGCATCGGACGGGGCAATTTGATCTGCCAGTTTGATCACCCGCTTCGTCGCAGGATCACTGTGGATTATGCTGGTGCTTTCTTCTGCAACTGCTTCCAGTACAGCCGCGATCAGTTCCGGATCCGGGGGCAGGGGGATATATTCCTTGGCCCCGGCACGAATGGCGGCTGCGGCGGTCTGGGCATCGGTACCATCCATTCCACAGGCGACAACCGGCACATTGATACGTTCTGCCAATAGTGCCTTGCACAGGCGTTCGATGTTTAAGCGCACATCAATCAGCACGACATCGGCACCCTTGCCATTGCGCAGATGCTCCAGACCTTGATCAATCGCATCAACCGCCGCCACTTTGGCACCGCGCTGTATTGCAATCTGGCTAGCGCCAGTCATGTGCCCTTCAAGGGTCCCTATGATCAGTAGTTTCATGGCCTCTTATCCGAAATAATCCACCCGTTCGGACGGGGGCAGTACGGTGTTGAATAGCATTTCCAGGCGACGTGGGTTTTCCTGACGTCCGATTGAGGATGCCGCCATTACATAGAGCTGATTGAGCAGCATATCTTCTGTTGCATTGCGCTCCATTTTGGAAGCGAGTGGTGTGAACACGACATTGGCCAACAATGCCCCATAAAAAGTTGTCAGTAAGGCAACGGCCATGGACGGCCCAATGGAGTTCGGATCGTCCAGATTGGCCAACATTTGTACCAGACCAACCAGAGTCCCGATCAATCCCATAGCAGGTGCGATTTCTGCGGCCTTCTTCAGGATAGATACGGACCGTGTTTGGCGCTGAGCTATGGCTTGAACTTCACGGCGCATAATTCGCTCAACATCTTCTCCTGGCGTGCCATCAATTACCATGGCCAGACCGGCACGGAGCATTTCACGGTCTTCAACAGCGGGCATGTAATTCTGGATCGCCAGAACACCCCGATAACGCGCGATTTGGGCCAGTTGCAGTAATTGCATGGCGGCTTCCCCCGCATTCAGGCCACTGCGGAATACCGTGCGCCCCAGTGTCGGGAAGAGGGCCATCATATCGGGAACTGAAAAACAGGCCGTGACGACCCCAAAAGTACCGCCAATGACAATCAAAACGGATGGCCAGTCGAGAAAGGACCCTGGGCTGCCGCCCAAGACAATCGCCATGCCAATCAGGATCGCCGCACCGATGATCCCAAAAATCGTTGCAATATCGACAGAGCCCCGCGTCGAAGGCTGGGTGAGGGGGCGGTCTCCGCCTGATCCCGGTTGGGTATCGGTTGCCATTACCGCCGTCTATCCAATCAGTTTGGTGATTTATCGGACTTGATGATTTCCGTCATGGTCACACCAAGTTTATCATCCACAAGCACCACTTCGCCCCGCGCCACAAGACGATTGTTGACGTAGATATCAATCGCCTCGCCCACTTTACGATCCAATTCCACCACAGCGCCGCGACCCAGCTTCAATAACTGGCTGACCTGCATGGATGCCTTACCCAAAACGGCTGCCACTTGGACGGGGATTTCATAGACCGCTTCCAAATCACGGGCACCTGTTGGGGCCATCAATTCAGCCGCACGGGCATCCAGATAGTCATCTTCACCGGACCCATCCCCCAATTCCTGGAGGTTGAAATCCGCCATTGTGTCGGATTTCTTGTCCTGTGCATCTGTTTCAGGCGTGTCGTCTGTATCATCGGCCATTGGTGTTACTCCTTATCGGGTGCATCATCGCCAGAGTCCGGTGCTTCAGCATGAATCTGGTCGGTGTCCTCCAGCGCGTCAGGTGTTTCTGATTCCGCTTCGGGCTGTTTCTGAGGCGGGGTGTCTGCCTCTATCGTTTCCAATGCGCGGGCCACGGCACGATCAATCGCAGCATCCACGTCGTCCTTAATGGTGTCATAGCGACGTTCCGCGCCGCCAGCCCCCCAATCAACACGCACATCTGAAGGGCCCATATCTTCTTCAGGGCGCAGGCGGATCACGCCTTCAAATCCAGCGCGTTCCGCCGCTTTCGTTAGGCGGTCGCCCAACAGGTCTGCGGTTTCTTCCGACAGATGAACCGACAACCGACCTGGATCTTGCAATTCCGCCAAACATTCGGTGACGACGGCCATCGCTTCTTCTGCACCATGATTTTTGACATATATCGGCATTAACTTGTTCATCAATTCTTGCACCATGCGCACCATATTGGCTTGCGCGCGTTCATTCGCTTTCCGTTGTTCTTCGCCCAGCGCGGAGACCATCGGGGCCAGGCGTTCCAATAAGTCATTCAATTGCCGTTCCAGCGTATCCATTGCTTCGGCATGACCTTCGCGAAATCCATCTGCATGGCCGTCCATATAGGATTGCTGCTTCTGGGTATTCATTTCGTCTTCGCTAAAGGTGATCTCCGGCTCCGGTTCCGGCACGTCTTCCGGTTCCGGCTCTGCATTTGCAGCGGCTTTCTTTTTGTCTGGGTCGAATTCATCGAAGGACCGCTCAAACATGAACGGTTTCATCTCTTCTGTCTTCGCCGCTTTCACCATTACGAATGGGCCTCACCCTGAACAAACATCAATAGATCAACTCGTCTTCAGCACCACCTTCAGAGATAACAATCTCACCCTTGGCGGCAAGGTCTTTCGCCAGATTGACCATTTCCATCTGAGCTTCATCGACATCCTTCAACCGCACAGGTCCCAAAGCATTCATGTCTTCTCGCAGGATCTTTGCGGCACGTTCGGACATATTTGAGAAGAACAGTTCTTTGATCTGCTCCGACGAGCCTTTCAGGGCGGTGCCCAGTTTGTCCTTGTCGACATTGCGCAACAGCGTCTGCACACCCCCTGGATCTAGCTTCTGCAAATCCTCAAAGGTGAACATCAGGGACTTGATCTTCTCTGCGCTGTCCCGATTGCGTTCTTCCAAAAGGGTCATGAACCGGTTTTCGGTGTTGCGATCAAGCGCGTTGAAAATTTCCGCCATCATTTCATGACTGTCGCGACGGGCCGTGCGCGCCAGATTGGTCATGAATTCATTGCGTAACGTGCGCTCCACATCGTCCAAAACTTCCTTCTGCACGGCCTCCATCCGCAGCATCCGCATGATGACTTCCATCGCGAAGCTTTCCGGCAGGGCGGCCAGCACCCGACTGGCATGGTCCGATTTAATCTTGGACAACACAACCGCAACGGTCTGCGGGTATTCGTTCTTCAGATAGTTGGCCAGCACAACTTCGTTCACATTTGCCAGCTTGTCCCACATTGTCCGACCTGCAGGTCCCCGGATTTCTTCCATGATCTGGGAGACTTTGTCGGGGTCCAGCGCTTTGCTCAGTAAGCGCTCGGTGGATTCATAGGACCCAACCAGAGATCCTGTGGATGAAATTTGTTCTGCAAATTCTGAGAATAGACGCTCCACCAGATTTGAGCTGATCGTACCAAGGTTTGCCATGGATGAGGAAATCTCTTTGATTTCCTCATCATCCATATAGGTAAAGAGCTTCACCGCGTTTTCTTCACCAATGGCGAGGATCATCATCGCGGCTTTGTCCGGCCCCGTCAGGGCCCTATAATCGTCGCGTATTCTCATGGTGCCGGTCGTACCAAGTTCTGTGTTGCGCCTCGGGAATCACCATTGCCGCGTCCGGCCATAGCGCTTTCCCGTATATTAGTCGTCCCCTTTATAAGGCGAGTCCGTATATTCCAACATGAGAAAGCCACATGTCATTGCCAGTCAAGCTTACAGAAGTCCAAGCGCCTCTAAGGCCAAGCGCAAGTTTGGACCGTTTTAATCTGATCCTTGATACATCCAAGTGCGCAGGATCGATACAGCTTCTTCTGGGTGTTTCTCAATAATCTCGCCAATTTTCTTCAGGGAGGATGCTTTAACCCTGCCTTCAATGTTGGCGATATCGATCATATGCTCAAACTCTTCCGAGTCTTCCGGAGCCATCATACCCTGGCCGCCAGCCATGGCGACAGCATTGCCGCTTTGGTCGGTCAGCATCGTGGGAGACTCCCCAGAGCGGCCTGCTGCAGCCTGGTTTGGCATGTCGAACAATTTGGTAATCAGCGGACGGACAATGATCAGGGC
>JARGPE010000139.1 GCA_029212835.1 Alphaproteobacteria bacterium
CGCGGTTTCGTCCTTCTCTCTGGCCCCAATCGCGATGTTTGTGCTGATGGGGGAGATCCTGTTTCAAACACGCCTGGCCCATCGCGCGATTGATGCGGTTGATCTCCTGATTCTGCGTGTGCCTGGGCGGTTGTCTCTGGTCGCGATCTGTGGCGGCACCGTGTTTTCCACCCTATCTGGATCAACGATGGCCAATACCGCCCTGCTGGGCAGCACGTTGCTGCCTGACATGCGCAAGCGCGGCTATCATTCCACGATCGCCATGGGACCGATCATGGCAACAGGTGGGATTGCGATGCTGATCCCCCCCTCGGCCCTGGCTGTGCTGCTGGGCAGTTTGGCGGGGATATCCATCGGAAAGTTGCTGATCGCAGGCATCGTGCCCGGCTTGTTGATGGCCTGTCTGTGCGTTGGTTATGTTGTCATTCGCTGTTATCTCAATCCCAATCTTGCGCCCAGTCAGGATGTTGCCGAAATGCCGTTTCGGGAACGGATCAGCCCCTTCCTGAAACATGTGGTCCCCTTGTTTGGGCTGTTTGTTCTGGTGGTTGGCGGGATTTTGACCGGTGTCGCCACCCCCAGTGAATCGGCTGCTCTGGGGGCGATTGGCTCGATGATCGCGGCGCTGTTGTACCGGCAATTAAGCTGGGACTCCTTGAAGATGGCGTTGATGGAGACGACCAAAATCACCGTCACCATTCTGCTGATCATTGCCGGGTCCCTGACTTTTTCCCAGATTTTGGCATTTTCGGGGGCAACGTCGGGATTGCTCAGCATGGTGAATGCGATGGGCCTGGATCCCATGATTCAGCTTTTTGCGATGATTGGGATTCTGTTGTTTTTAGGGGCGTTTATGGATCAGCTCAGCATGTTGCTGATCACGCTGCCATTTTTCATACCCATGGCGACGGCGGCAGGATATGAGCCCGTCTGGTTTGGTGTCATATTGCTGTTGGTGATGGAAATCAGCCTGACTACCCCGCCTTTTGGATTATTACTGTTTGTCATGAAAGGGGTCGCGCCCCCTGATATCACGATGAAGCAAGTCTATCTGGCTGCCGCACCCTTTGTTGGGCTGGGCCTGTTGCTGCTGTTGTGCATTATCTTCCTGCCGGGATTGGCAACCGGGTTGGTGACACTGACCAGCGGTTAGGGCCGCCCCAAAAGCACGTCAGATGACCAGTCGGCGATGACATCGATTGCCAGGCTGAAATTGTCGCCATTAACATGCTCACATCCACCTTCTTCCTTGGTGAAGACTCGCAAGTCCCGGCGTTTGGCATGGATCGCCCCATCGATTGTTTTCTGTGCCTGATCAAAGGGCACCTGGCGGTCATTTTCCCCATGCACGACAAGAAGCGGGCATAAAATATGCTCTGCAACACCAGCCAGAGTCATTTTCGCGATCATGGCAGCACAGCTTTCAATGTCCGGCTGGCCATAGACTTTCAAGGCATGATCAATCCAACCCGGAATGGACCGCGCCGCGTTGGGATCACGTAAAATTCGGCCATGAGATTCCGTATTGTCCCACCGCGCGCCCCAGGCAACACAGGCTTTCAACCGTTTCTCAAAGGCTGCCGCACGTGGTGCGTAGTACCCCCCCAGGCTCATGGCGACAATACCGATTTCCTCATTGGTGTCTTCGCGCCCGGACAGATAATCGATGCAGGCGGAAGCAGGGCGTTCTGTCTCAACAACGGCAGACAGACCGCGGTCCCGCAGCGCCAGGCCGACACCGGGATGATCAACCAACAGAGTTGATACGCCGCGTACCCGAAAGGCATCAGCCAGACCGGACAGATAGGTCCATTCCTTTGTAACATCAAATCCGTCAAACCCGGTCATGCACGGGTGCTGGCCATCTCCCTCGCCCGGCAGAAACAGGGCGGGCAGGGATGTTCCTTCATAGGGAATTTCGATCCATTCCATTGGAATGCCCGCATACTCGATGGCCTTTGAAAAGGTATCGCGCATCGCGTCATAGGCCTGTACTTTTCGCGGATCATCATGCGGGGCCATCCGGTCAGCCTGTTGGTAATAAACACAGGCGCGACGATACTTTCCGGCCGCACTCAGACGGTGCCCCTCTGCGAGATCCTGATCGGCTTTGGTCTCCAGCTTTCTAGCCAGGGTCAGCCATGCCTCCAACCAGGCCAGTTGAATGGACGTGTTGGTCTTTGCATCTGGTGCAGCGGCCAAGGCCCGCAGAGGGCGGCAAGCCTCGTCAATCTCGGACGGATGTCCTCCCAATTGCATTGCCATCAGGACCGCCAGATCCCAGGAGTAGTTCTCGCCGAAATATTCAAACATGGTGTGCCTCGCTTCAGTAACGCTGCTTTGGTTTATTTCACAGAAAACGATTACCAATCGGTATTATCGATTGACCACAAAAAGTCTATATGAAAATATTTTATGTCTAAAATATCTATCGACCGGTTGAAATGGGGCCTGGGATGACGTTTTCGGAACCTGAAACTTTGGACGAGGTTTGCTCTCTGCTCTCCAAAGACCCTGAGGCGCGGTGTTTGGCCGGGGGCGCCAGTCTGGTCGCGATGATGAATGCGGGACTGTTGGCACCGACGCAGCTGATCAGCCTGAGAAAAATTCCCGACCTGGGGGCAATCACGTCAATGCCGGATGGCTCTGTCAAAATTGGTGCCATGGCCCGCCACAATGACGTCGCGGCCTTCAGTGGCTTCCTTGGTGCGCAACGGATCATTTCTGCAGCGGCCTGTCGCATCGGTCACCCCGCCATCCGCAATATGGGAACGATTGGCGGATCAATCTGTCATGCAGATCCGTCCGCTGACTATCCAACTGCGATTACCGCAGCAGATGCGGTTGTCAGCATTCTAGGTTCTGAGGGCGCGCGGCAGGTTGCGGCTAGGGACTTCTTTGTTGATTGGTTGGAGACGACCTTGGAGCAAGGGGAAATAGCCGTTTCAGTGACAATCCCGCCTGATCCCAGCAATGCCTCTGTTCACTATGAGAAGTTCACTCGGGCCGATGGTGATTTTGCAACGGTGTCCGTTGCCGCCTGTCTTGGAATGTCTGACGGGGTTGTTCAAACTTTCCGGGTCGTCGTTGGGGGCGTCGCGGAAAAGCCCGTGCGCAGTCCGGAAGATGAAGCGGTCTTTATTGGTCGGCCCTTAAAGGATTCGGATATTGTGGAATTCAGCGCCGCCCTGGAAGCGCTGTGCAATCCCATTGATGACATGCGTGGCAGTGCGGATTATCGATTAAAACTGATGCCGCGACTGATCAGCCGCGCATTGAAACGCGCACAGGCAGATCAACTGGTATCCGATTCTGGAGAGACGGCATGACCGAATCCAATGATATTCCCATTCGCCTGACCCTTAATAAAAGCCTGAAGAGCGTGTTCTGTAAGCCAACGGAAACTTTACTCTCCCTGCTTCGGGACGGGTTTGGACTGACCGGATCAAAGCGCGGATGCAATCAGGGCCTCTGTGGTGCGTGTACCGTGTTGATCGATGGCAAACCGATGCGGTCCTGTCTGACCATTGCCGCCACCTGTAATGGCCGCGACGTCGTGACGGTTGAGGGTTTGCTGGAAAATGGAAAGCTGTCCACGATGCAGCAGGCGCTGGTCGATAGTGGCGGCGTTCAGTGTGGTTTCTGCACGCCCGGTGTCGCAATCGCCCTGACGTCCCTGTTGCGAGAAGACCCAAAGCCAGACCGCACGAAAATCAGAGAGGCCCTGTCAGGCCATCTGTGCCGCTGCAGTGGATATATAAAAATCGTTGATGCTGCAGAGGCCGCAGCAGAAAAGGCTGGATCATGACACAGGAATTCAGCGCCGTTGGCCTGTCATCGGCCCGTCGGGATTCATCTGAGAAAGCTGGTGGTGCCGCAAAGTTTGCGGATGATTACAGTGTTCCTGGTATGCTGTATGGCGCGATTTTGGGAAGCCCGATTGCCAGCGGTCGTATCAAGAGTATTGATCTGACAGAGGCCAAGACTGTGCCGGGCGTCGTTTCAATTCTAACAGCGGATGATTTGCCGGATCGGCGGGTTGGATCCTTTATTAAGGATGAGGTGACATTGGCGCGTGGCTATGTCCGTTTCGTTGGCGAACCCGTTGCTGCCGTTGCTGCGGAGACCAAGGAAGCCGCCGATCTTGCGGCGCAGTTGATCATTGTTGATTTCGAAGATTTGCCAAGTGTCTGTTCTCTGGATGAGGCTTTGGCCGAAGATGCCCCCTTGGTGCATCCGGGTCAGGATGATTATGTCCGGACCAGTGAAACGCCGACAAATGGCAATATCTTTTGGTCTGCCAGCATTCTGGAGGGGAATCCGGATGCAGTATGGGACTCCTGTGATGTCATTGTTGAGGATACCTATGAAACGCCAGGGCAATACCATGCCTATATGGAACCCTGCAGTGCCTTGGCTGAACCGGATTTGGCGGGACGTATCACGGTGCGTTCAACAGCCCAGTCAATCTTTTACATACAGGGGCGCATCAGTGACGAGTTGGACATTCCAATGTCCAATATCCGATGTGTTGCGCCAAAAATCGGCGGTGGTTTTGGGGGCAAGAATGGCGTCAGCGTTCAGCCAATCGCCGTTGCCCTGGCACGCGCCTCGGGACGGCCGGTGAAAATCACGCTCAGCCGGTCACAGGATATGGAGATGCTGCGCTCTCGACATCCGACACGCATCCGCATGCGGACGGGGGCAAAGAAGGATGGCACTTTGGTCGCACGAGAAGCGGAGCTGTGGTTCGATGCAGGTGCCTATACTGATGAGAGCCCGGCTGTTTTGAGCTTTGGCATGTTGTGTTCCCGCGGACCCTATAATTGCCCAAATATCAGTGTGAAGGGGCATGCCGTCTATACCAACAAGTTGAAGGCCGGGTCGTTCCGCGGGTTTGGTAATCCCCAGGCCACCTTTGCCAGTGAAAGTCAGCTGGATGCGCTTGCGGTAAAACTCAACATGGATCCGATAGAGTTGCGCCGTAAAAATGCGATGAAGGCGGGGGATCACTGGTTGGGGGGGCAAACAGTCGACTCCTGTGCCATGACGCAATGTCTGGATGCCCTGGATGAGCGATTGAAAGAAGAAGTTTCGGCATTGCCCCCAGCAGAAGAAGGTTGGCAGCGCGGTGTCGGCGTGTCCGGTCTGTCTCACATCTCTGGACTGATGGGGACCAGCGCCTTTGTCAATTTGCGCGCCGATGGCACAGTTGCTTTGCAGACTGGCGTCGTCGATATCGGACAGGGATCTGATACGGTTCTGCCGCAGATCTGTGCCGAGACATTGCGTCTGCCCCTGGAATCCATCGCCTATGCGGCCCAGGATACAGACAGTTCCCCCTATAACTGGAAGACCGCCGCCAGTCGTATCACGTATACGGCAGGTCGGGCGGTGATGCAGGCCACAGTGGAAATGCGAGAGCGGATATTGCGCGACGCCGCCGATATGCTGGAATGCAGCAAGGATGATCTGGAACTGGATATAGGGGGCACTGTCAGGGTTGTCGGGGCGGATCGCAAAGTGAGCTTTCGGGAGATTGCTGCCCGTGCCTTCAACCGGGTGGGCGGGCCAATTGTGGGCCAGCATGCCTTCGCCTTTGATGGCCCCAGATTCGATCCAAAGCGCGCAGCCATGTCGAATTTTGCCTTTGATAACCTGGGCGTTTATGTCTTTGGCGCCGTGGGCGTTGTCGTGGATGTGGATACGGTAACGGGAAAAACAATCGTGCAGAAAGTCTGGTCTGCCCACGATATTGGGCGCGCCATCAATCCCCAAAGCGTCGAAGGACAGGTCCAGGGGGCCGTTGTTCAGGGGGTGGGATATGCATTGCTGGAGGAACTGGTTTGGGAGAATGGCCGTCTGACCAATCCCTCTTTCATGGATTATAAGATTCCAGACGGGATGGATGCGCCATCAGAAATTACGGTAATGCTGATCGAAGAAGCGCCTGAAGCTACGGGCCCATTTGGCGCGAAAGGCATTGGAGAGGCACCCATTGTCGGTGTAGCACCCGCCATTGCCAATGCGGTCTTTAACGCAACAGGCGCGCGACTAACCCGTATTCCTATGACATCGGAAAGAGTTCTTAACGGGATACTATCCCTCTAGCTTTCGTTGATATCGTGTATCTTGGAACGCATTAACAAACCCTTATCTCGTAACCAATAATTCCATGTAATTAGCCTGGCTCTTGCCTGTGGGGCTTTTGCCTTGGGATAGTCAATAAAGGCCAATGCCATACTGCATGGCACCGGCCTTTATTTAAACTTACGCTTACGAAAGCGTTTGAACGAACTCGTTTTTTCCATCTTTGATGACGCGGTGGAGGAAGTGCCGGTTCAACTGGTCGCCCTGGCTGTCGAAATCACAATCGGCGCCTGCTCCCACATAGGCGATCTTCTCGCCGGCCCGCAGCATTTTCAACGCTTCGACCCCATCGCTGACCAATGCCCCTGGAGGATTGGCAATTTCCGGGACGGATTTGGTCCAGACGGCACTTTCGTCGGTCCCTGCCTTTTCAATGGCAAGAGCTGCCGTCCACACTTGGTCGAAGGCATTTCCAGCGAACAGGAAGACCGTGTCTTCCGGCTCTCCCATATCCTTGACGAATTTCTTATAAACCGGGCTTTTCAGCGGAGGGGCCGGTTGATAATGGTCGATGCCTTCCGCAACTTCAGGCCCAACACTTTCCAGGAAGCGGCCATTTGCATCCGCTGCGATCGACAGTGAGCAAACCTTGCTGGTAAAGCCCCCCCGATAGACCTCCTTCATGATCGAAACGAAATCAGTCAACAGGGCTGGAATGAAAACAGCGTCTGGCTCTGCCCCAAAAATCTTTTCGACTTCGGCACGATAGGAGGGCTGTTCCGGCAGGTAGGACAGATTGTCGACAATCACCCCGCCGCCCTTTTCAACCTCTGCCACAAAGGGGTCAATCATGCTGCCAATGAAAGGGTTTTGCTGGGCCAGAACCGAAATTTTCTTATGGCCGCGCTGCAGCGAGATCTTGCCGCCCACCGGGCCCCATTGGGTGGATTTAGCCTGGAAGCGCCAGATCAATCCGCCATGATCCTGCTCTGTCACCGCATTGGCGGCACAGCTGATCATCATTACCTTTTTCGCATCGATCAAAAGCTGCTTGGAGGCCATGGCAATCGGGCTACCCCAATAGCCAATGATGCAATTCACATCATTTACTTCCAACAGCTTCTTGGTTGCTGCGGCACCGGCGGTCGGGTTGGATTCTGAATCTTCGATATAGAGCTCAATCATGCGCCCACCCAAAAGGCCGCCACTCTTATTAATGGTATCGACGGCAAGCTTTGCGGCTTTTTCCATCTCTGGGCCATAGGCACCGGTCGACCCAGTAAATGGGATTACCATCCCAATTTTAATCGGCCCTTCGGCTGCCCAGGATGGGCGGATAAAGGGGGCGGGGAAGGCCGCAACACCTGCTGCAGCGACACCTGCCTTAAGAAGGCGGCGGCGGTTGAGGGTGGACAAGAACAGATCTGTGGTTTTCATGTCAGCTACTCCTTTGTGTGAGGGTCAAAAGTTTTGAGGTAAGGATCTTTCAGGCCGACGGTTGGCTAAGTTCTGGTTCAATTTCCAGCATCAAGGCGTCGTTAAAACGGTTGAAGAATCCACACAGGGCGATGCGCAGCGTCAGTTCGACGATTTCAGCCTCGGTGAATTCCGCCCGAAGCCGGTCAAACATCGCATCCCGAATGCGACCGGGCGTGTTGGTAACAGCGATTGTGTATTCGACGACAAGCTTGTCGACAGGACTAAGTTCTGGGTGATCCTGATAGTCCAGCAACGTGTCAATTCCGGCTTCAGAAATCCCATCAACACGCAAATGTGGTGCGTGATGCGCCACGCAATAATCGCAGGCGTTCAGTTTTGACACGCAGACGACGGCAAGTTCGATATAGCGCCAGGTGATGCCTTGGCGTTGTTTCAGTTCCATCAACATGGCCGCCAAATGTTGTGTGGGCGGAACATGGGCCAGAACCTGGGCTTGATTATTGAACGGGCCATATTCCGTGCCGTATTTTTTCAAAATGGCACCCGCATCCGGGGGCAGGGTCTCATAGGGAACGGGACTGATACGGGTCATGGTTATTCCTTCCTATCATGTGGCACGTTTTTGGGGGCAGCAGGGGCGGTGGCGCGGTATTCGCGGATCAAGCCCTGTGGGCGATAGATCAACAGTAAGATCAGACCGCCGCCGATCAGGATCAGCCGGATCGCGGCGATTTGGCTGTTGTCCAGAATGTTGACGACATCTTTCAGGAAGCGAGTCGCCTCCAGCAGCACCATGATGGAGCAGGCCCCCAGAATAAGGCCCGAATGCGACCCGCGCCCACCGGCGATCACGGCCATGAAGGCATAGACGGTCATGATGGCGCTGAACTGGCTGGGATCGATGTAGCTGAATTGAAATGCCTGCAATGATCCGGCGATACCGGTAATGCCGCCCCCGATTGCGAAGGCCTTCACGCGCATCAGCAGAACATTTTTGCCAAGGCTTGCGGCGACAACCTCGTCATCGCGGATGGCGCGCAGGGCGCGCCCAAACGGCGCGCGGGTGGCAAGTTCAAGTCCGATAAATATCAGCAGGACGACCAGAACACAGACCGCCAGATAGAATTTCTCGTAATGATCGGTGCCGATGTAATCTACCAAGGGGCGTGGAATGCCTGGCAATCCCAGGGCTCCCCCTGTCAGCCAATCTTCATTCAAGGTGATAAGTCGGATGACTTCCCCAAAGCCCAGGGTGACAATGGCCAGATAATCATCTGACAATCGTAGGGATATCAGGGATAACAGCGCCCCCATAACGGAACAGATCACAATCGCGGCGGCGACGGCCATGAAGACTCCGGTGCCATTCAACATCAGAATTGCCGTTGTATAGGCGCCAAGCGCGACAAAGCCGGACAATCCAAAATTGACCATCCCGCACATGCCCCATTGGACATTCAAAGCCATGGCGATCAGAACCGCGATGGATACTAAGGTCATGATTGTGGTTAGATAGCCGATCATTTGACGATCTCCCGGCGCCCCAACAGGCCTGTCGGGCGCACCAGCAGAACCAGGGCCACGACCAGAAAGGCAATGGCGCTGCGATAATTCGGATCGACAATCAGGGTCGCCAACTCCCCGACAATACCCAAGGTTAATGCGCCGATAACGGCCCCGACGGGACTGCCCAACCCGCCCAGAATGGCCGCGGCAAAACACACGATGATGTAATTCCACCCCAGTTGTGGGTCGATGGCCCGGTCCATACCGATCAACACACCAGACGCCGCGATCAGCATGCCAGACAGGCACCATGTGGCACCGATCACCCAACCGGCATCAATACCGCGCGCGGCGGCCAGGTTTGGATTGTCGGCCACGGCCCGCATCGCACGCCCCAGCGAGGTGTGCTGAAGGATGACATAGACCATTGCCATGGCACTGATGCTGACCCCGGCGGTCACCAGCAGCTCATAATTTATGCGCAGCCCCATAACGCGATAGGGGCGCGCCAGGGGGATGTCGAAACTGCGCGCGTCATTGCCATAGAAAAGCCTGCAGATATTTTCCAGCACGAAAGACAGGCCCATGCTTGCCACCAACAGCGTGACCGGACCCCGTGTCCGCAATGGTTTGAATACGGTCCGGTCACAGATCAGCGCAACCAGTGGGAACAGCAGGATTGTCAGGGCGGCTGCCAGGATAAGCGACATGCCTAGAATTGTGTTGAAGCTCCAGGCCATATAGGCGGCCATGGTCAGCATCGCGCCAATCGCAAAATTCGGAAATCGCAATATTCCAAAGGTCAACGACAGGGCCATTGCAGGTAATGCAATGATCAATCCCGTCCCCAATCCATTGATAATTAATTGACCCACGGCTTAAGACTCCCGGAGAAATAGTTCATGCAAATCACCGCGTTCGCGCAGGGCGGTGGCATCGGATTGATACCGAACCGACCCATTGACCAAGATGAGCGCGCGATCCGAATAGGGCAGGGCCATGGCGACATTCTGCTCGACCATAATCACTGTTGTTCCCAGCGCGTTGACGGCTTTAACTTTATCGAAAATTTCTATGACCAATTTGGGGGAGAGGCCTGCAGACGGTTCGTCCAACAGCAGGATGTCCGGGGAGGAAATAAGAGCACAGGCGAATGCCAACATCTGGCGTTGGCCACCGCTGAGATTTCCAGCCAGAAGATTTTGACGGCTGGCAATGTCGGGAAAGAGGTCCAGAACCCGCTGGCGTTCCAGATAGCCGGCACGGCCTCTGAGCCCCAGAAACTCCGTTGAGAGTTTCAAGTTTTCAGCAATTGTCATGTTTCGGAACACGTTGAATTCCTGCGGGACATAGGCCATGCCCTCGCCGATCCGTTGGGGTGCTTTGAACTCCGTCACGTCTTTTCCAAACAGTGCAATCGTGCCCTTCCGAACGGGAACGATCCCAGCCAGCACCTTGATCAAGGTGGATTTGCCAGAGCCATTTGGACCAATGATCGTAAAAATCTCTCCGGGAACCACCGACAGGCTGACACCGTTGACGATGTCATCGCCACCATAGCCAGCACGCAAATCTGATGCAGTTAGCAGCGGCGCGGTCATAGCACACCCCCCAGATAGGCATCGGCAACCCGTCGATCGCTGGTCACTTCTTTGAAGGTTCCTTCGACCAGTTTCTTCCCTTCCGCCATAACGACGACGTGATCACTGAGTGCTGCGACCATGTCCATATTGTGCTCGACGAGGATGAAGCTAACCCCCTTTTGCTGCAGGGCTCTGATAACCTCTATCAAGACCTGGACCATGGGAGGCGCGACGCCAGCAGCGGGTTCATCCAGCAGCACAGTTCGTGGGTTCAGCATCAAGGCACGGGCAAGCTCCAGCAGCTTCTTTTGCCCGCCAGATAGCACGTTGGCCGTTTCATTTGCCAGCTGTTC
>JARGPE010000140.1 GCA_029212835.1 Alphaproteobacteria bacterium
GATTAATTCGCTGTCATTGATCATTCTGTTATAGGTAAAAAGCATGGCCCCAAAGAGCGCAATTGGCATCACAAGGGCAACAAAGCGGGGGATCATTAGGGAGGCCATATAGCCAAATTCCGGCAGGGGCAGGCCCCGATTTACGATCAGATCTACCAAGCGGACAGACTGTACCAGCATAACCGCCACGCACAGAACAATGGTCGCGAACACTGTCACGCTGACCAATTGGCGCATTATATAGAGGTTAATTTGTTTCATCGTTACCAGATATAGCGTTATGCGAATCGCTTGAGTCTCGGATGTAATAAATATCAGAAACCAATTGATTCTGCACGATTTTTCTCGCTGTTAAGTCTTAAAAATACTTGGCGATACTTAATAATATCTGTCGCTCGCCCATTTTTCCGTCTCTGGAAAGACTTTAACCACCTTCTTTTCGGGATTGGCGTCGAACTTGTCAAGGACCGGGAGACGATGTCGGTCTTTTCGTCGCGGGCAGCGTGTCTTATGGTAAAAAAAAGCAATGCGACCTAATCTTGGTCTTAGCCGTATTTTCTCACGCAAGAGGATTGCCGTTCATGAAAATTAGTTTCTCCGAAAAAATGGACCTGCCGAAGGCGGGCATGTTGGCTGTTGGTATTGAAGAGGGCGGGCACTTGCCGCCGGCGGCGCGTTCCGTAGATGAAGCCTCGGGGGGAGCGATTTCTCGGGCACTGTCAGGCAATCGTTTTAATGGCAAGAAGAGCGAAAGCCTGACCTTGGTCGCGCCTGCTGGTTTGGATGTCGCCCGCATCGTGTTGTTCGGTGTCGGGAAAGAACTGGCAGAGGCGGATTGGTTGAAGCTGGGCGGGTCTCTGGTTAAGGCCGCCAATAGCGTGGGCGATAAAGAGATCAGTATTTTGATCGATAGCGGCGCAGATGATCTGGTCTCTGCTGCGGCGAGTGTCGCAGAGGGTGCGCGTTTAGGGGCCTATCATTTCGATAAATACTTCACCAAAAAGAAGTCTGAAGAGAAGCCCAGTGTGAAATCGATATCCATCCATGTCACAGAGGCCGCCGCCGCGCGAAAGGCGTTCAAGCCGCGCGATGCGGTCGTTGATGGTGTTTATCTGACCCGCGATGTGGTTACAGAGCCGCCTAATATCTTGTATCCGGAAACCCTGGCTGCCCGCTGTAAGGAATTGGAAGAACTGGGCGTGACGGTCGAGATTCTAAATGAAAAGAAAATGGCGAAGCTGGGCATGGGCGCGCTGTTGGGGGTTGGTCAGGGATCAATCCGCGAAAGTTTCCTGGTGACGATGCGCTGGGATGGCGGGCCAAAGAACAAGGCACCCGTTGCCTTTGTTGGCAAAGGCGTGACCTTTGATACGGGCGGCATTTCTTTGAAGCCGGGCCCTGGTATGGAAGAGATGAAATGGGACATGGGTGGCTCTGGAACAGTGCTGGGCCTGATGAAGGCGCTGGCCGGTCGCAAGGCAAAGGTGAATGTCGTTGGCGTCGTAGGCCTTGTTGAGAATATGCCCGATGGCAATGCACAGCGACCGGGCGATGTCGTGACTTCCATGTCTGGTCAGACTATTGAAATCCATAATACGGATGCGGAGGGGCGTTTGGTCCTGGCCGATGCCTTGTGGTACACGCAACAGCAGTTCAAGCCACAGGCAATGATTGATCTGGCGACTCTGACCGGGGCGATTATCATCGCTTTGGGTAATGAAAATGCCGGTCTGTTCAGCAATGACGATAAATTATCAGAACAACTGACTGCCGCGGGCTTGGCAACGGGGGAGCCCCTGTGGCGACTGCCCTTGGGGGATGCCTATGACAAGCTGCTGAATTCTGATTGTGCCGATATGAAGAATATCGGTGGGCGTGGGGCGGGGTCGATCACCGCAGCGCAATTCCTGCAGCGATTCGTGAAGGATACGCCCTGGGCGCATTTGGATATCGCGGGCATGGCATGGTCTTCTAAGGATTCCGCCATCGTGCCGAAAGGGGCGACGGGCTATGGCGTGCGTCTGTTGGATCGGTTTGTCACGGATGTTTATGAAAGCTGACGCTAAAAATTCATGACGGAAATCCGCTTCTATCATTTGCAACGCACCAAGCTGGCAGCCGCCTTGCCTAAAATGCTGGAAATGTGCCTGTCACGACAGTGGCGGGCCTTGGTGTTGGCGGAGAAATCGGACCAGGTCATCGCGCTCAGCGAGGCCCTATGGACCTATGACCCTTCCAGTTTCCTGCCTCATGGCGAGGCCAGAGATGGGCATGCTGCCCAACAACCGATCTGGCTGACCCATGAGGATGAGAACCCGAATGAGGCGTCTGTTTTGTTTCTGACTCACGGGGCCAGTTCAGAATCAATCGGCCGCTATGACCTGGTTTGCCGCCTGTTTGATGGGGCCGATGACGAGGCCGTAGCGACCGCTCGGGTTTGCTGGAAGCGGGAAGAGACAGAGGGCCATCATCTGACTTATTGGCAGCAAACAGATCGCGGTTGGGAGAAGAAGGCAGAGAGGGGCACTGTGGAAACCGGTTGAACATATGCCTGAAAGCCTTATGTTCTGCTGTGAGACCAAATCATGGCTAAAACTGTGATTTCGGCCCCGAAATACGACAAATACGTGAAGATTTCACCGAATCTTAACACAATAACGAAGGATACGAGGACACTATGGCTATTGAATTGCCCGCTCTTCCTTATGCGCAAGACGCTTTGGAACCCCACATTTCTGCAAACACACTCAGCTTTCACCATGGCAAGCACCACAATGCCTATGTGACTAAATGTAATGAGCTGACTGCCGGGACCGATCTGGCTAATGCCACGGTCACTGAAATCACCATGGCTGCCCATAAGAAGGGCGACCAGGGTCTGTTCAATCAGGCTGCTCAGGTTTGGAACCACACCTTCTATTGGAACTCGATGAGCCCTAAGGGCGGCGGCAAGCCAACCGGTGCAATCGCTGACAAGATCAACGCAGACTTCGGCTCTTACGAAGAATTTGCGACCCAGTTTAAAAACGCTGGCGCAACCCAGTTCGGCTCCGGCTGGGCTTGGCTGGTGCTGGACGGTGGCAAGCTGAAGGTTGAGAAGACCCCGAATGCTGGCACTCCGCTGGTTGATGGCAAAACCCCGATCCTGACCATGGATGTCTGGGAACATGCCTATTACCTGGACTTCCAGAATCGTCGCCCTGACTATATGGGTGCCTTCCTGGAACACCTGGTAACCTGGGACTTTGCCAACGCCAATCTGGCGGCTGCATAAGTTTTAGGTACAAGTGACGAATGTAAGCGGCGCTGCCTGGAGACGGGCGGCGCCGTTTTCTGTTTTCCTTACGATTTTAAATTTTTGACGTATAATACCTGAAAATATTCGGGAGAAACGCCATGAGTTTTCAGCTAAGTGCAGAGCAAGAAGCCGCTTATCACAAGGATGGTTTCGTTACGATTAAGGGTCTTTTTGATTCGGAAGAGGTCACTGCCCTGAACCGCGCTATGGAACAGGACCCAGCGATCCGCGATCATATGTTGATCCGCGCCGATCAAGAGGGCTTCGGCACCAAAATTGCGCTGTGGAACCGCGCCGGGGACAGTGTCTATGGCCTTGCCGCGCGACTTCCCCGCATGATTGATGCGTCAGAGCGGTTGATTGGGGAGCCTGTCTATCACTATCAGTCAAAGCTGACCGCCAAGGAACCGCGCGAAGGCGGCGCCTGGGAATGGCATCAGGACTATGGGTACTGGTATTACAATGGGTGCCTGCGCCCGGATATGCTGAGTTGCATGATCGCCCTGGACCGTACCACGCCGGAAAATGGCTGTCTGAAGGTCGTGCGCGGCAGTCACAAGATGGGCCGCATCGACCATGTACCCCTGACGGATAAACAGAATGAAGCCGATCCTGCGCGAATGACTGAAATTCTGGCGCGTCATGAGGTTGTCGATGTCCTGCTGGAGCCAGGCGATGGGTTTTTCTTTCATTGCAACACATTGCACCGATCTGACCGAAACACATCGGACCAGCGCCGCTGGACCTTGTTGATCTGCTATAACGCGATAACCAATGACGCCTTCGTTAAAAATGATGATCGATCCTATGTCCCACTGGATCGGGTGTCAGATGATGCTGTTCGCAAGGCTGGGGTTCGCTTCTCTGATGGCGCTCAGGAACATTTCGCCTCCAAACCCTACGTTCCGAACCTCCGTCGTGTATCATAATTAGGCCATCGGGCTTGCCTCTCCTTGTGCTTAGGGCTATCTCGGAGACGAGGTTTTGAGCATTGGAAACAGGCGCGATGATGAGCAATTTGGTACAAGGCAAGACGGGCGATTGGGAAGTGGTGATCGGGATCGAGATCCACGCCCAGGTTACAACACAGGCGAAGCTGTTTTCGGGCGCGCCCACCACCTTTGGGGCGGAGGCGAATTCGCAGGTCTCCATGGTGGATGCGGCGATGCCCGGCATGCTGCCTGTGATCAATGCAGAGGCCGTGCGTCAGGCTGTGCGCACTGGCTTGGCGCTGAATTCCAAGATCAATCGCCATTCTGTCTTCGCCCGCAAAAACTACTTCTATCCTGATCTGCCCCAGGGTTATCAGATCAGCCAATATGAACAGCCGATTGTCGGGGAGGGCGAGATTGAGATTGATCTGGAAGACGGCACCACCCGTGCGATCGGGGTTGAGCGCCTGCATCTGGAACAGGACGCTGGAAAATCAATCCATGACCAGGTGCCGGAAAAGAGCCTGATCGATCTGAATCGCGCGGGCGTTGCCCTGATGGAAATTGTGTCCAAGCCAGATATCCGCTCTGGGGATGAGGCGTCGGCCTATGTTGGCAAGGTGCGCTCCATCCTGCGTTATATCGGGTCCTGCGATGGCAATATGCAAGAAGGCTCCATGCGCGCGGATATCAACATCTCCGTGCGCAAGCCGGGTGATGAGCTGGGCATCCGGGCGGAGGTTAAGAATGTGAATTCCCTGCGCTTTATTCGCCAAGCGGTGGATGTTGAGGTTAAACGCCAAATCCGCCTGTTGGAAAGTGGCGGTACGATGGTGCAGGAAACCCGCTTATTTGACCCCGATAAGGGCGAAACCCGCTCCATGCGAACCAAGGAAGATGCGCACGATTATCGCTATTTTCCGGACCCCGACCTGCTGCCCGTTGTTTTTGGAGAGGATTTTGTTGCGGAGTGCCAGGCAACCCTGCCGGAATTGCCAGATGTTAAAAAGCGCCGCTTTGTCGAAGAGCTGGGCTTAAGCCCCTATGATGCGGGTGTGCTATCGGCGGAACGGCATATGGCCGAGTATTTTGAGACCGCCGCTGAAGCCTGTGGTGATGCGAAACTGGCGGCCAACTGGGTTACCGTCGAACTCTTCGGTCGCCTGAACAAGTCAGGCCTTGGTCTTGCCGACAGCAAGGTATCTGCAGAAGCTCTGGGGGGCCTGTTGAAGCTGATAAAGGACGGTTCCATTTCCGGCAAGATTGCCAAAGATGTTTTCGATGAAATGTTTGAAACCGGCGGTGATGCGGCGGAAATCGTTGAGTCCAAAGGCCTCAAGCAAATCTCTGATACCGGCGCATTGGAATCGATTATCGATACGCTGATTGCGGAGAACCCCAGCCAGGTCGAAGGCTATCGCGGCGGCAATGTGAAGCTGATCGGCTGGTTTGTTGGTCAGGTGATGAAACAAACCCAAGGTCAGGCAAATCCTGGCATGGTGAACCAATTGCTGAAGGCCAAGCTGGACATCTAGACTTTTAAATCTTGATGTTTGGGTAAGATTGGCCGGTCCCTTTATTCACTATGCCGCGGTCTCTGCCTCGTGGCGGCCTTCTTCAACGGCATGGCAGGCGACGGTGACGCCGCCCTGAGACAGGGTCTTTGGCTCTTCTGACTTACAGCGTTCATTTGCCAATGGGCAGCGCGGGTGAAACGTACATCCGGAAGGAGGATTGAGGGGTGAGGGGATTTCGCCCGTCAGCTTGATCCGTTGACGGGTGCGCCGTGGATCGGCAACCGGCGTCGCGGAGAGCAGGGCGCGGGTATAGGGATGGCGCGGAGTCTCAAAGACCTCTTTGCATGGTCCGGATTCGACTGGATGGCCCAAATACATCACCATGACATCGTCTGCGACATGCTTCACGACGGAAAGATCGTGGGAGATGAAGAGGTAAGCCAGTTGGAATTCTTCCTGCAGATCGTTCAACAGGTTCAGAACCTGCGCCTGAATAGAAACATCCAAAGCTGAAACAGGTTCATCCAGAACCACGATTTTTGGGTTCAGCATCAGCGCCCTGGCGATTGCGATGCGCTGGCGCTGGCCTCCTGAAAACATATGAGGATAGCGGTCGTAATGTTCAGACCGCAACCCGACCCGTTGCATCATGGATCGGCCAGCCTCCTCCCGCTCTTTCGCAGACAGGGTCGGACGGTTGATCTTCAACGGCTCTTCCAGCATCGCGCCAATCCGCTGGCGGGGATTGAGGGAACCATAGGGGTCCTGGAATACCATCTGCACGGTCTGGCGCAATTTGCGTGCAACATCAGAACTTTTCTTGCCGTGGACGGCATCCAGTCCATCAATTTCCAGAGTGCCAGCTGTCGGTGGCTCCATCATCGTCACCAAGCGGCCCATGGTTGACTTGCCACAGCCGGATTCACCCACAACGGCCAAGGTCTTGCCGGGATAGAGGTTGAAGCTGGCCCCCGCCAGTGCCCGCAAAGCTGATGGCTTGATAAAGGCCCCGCCACCGACTTCATAGTGCCGTTGCAGGTCTCTGGCTTGCAAAACGGGAGATCCGCTCATGACGATACCTTCATATCCTGGCGCAGGCCATTCGGGTCTGTGGGATTGCCTTTTGCATCCAGCGGCGTGTGACAGCGTACGCCATTCTGAATGCCCGGGGGAATACGCTTACAGGCTTCAACCGTATATTGGCAGCGCGGATTGAACAGACACCCATCCGGTCGATCCAACTGGCCGGGAACGACACCGGGGATGGAGGGGAGTTGCTGTGTCTTCGCCCGTTCCGGCAGAGCGGCCAGCAGTGCCTGGGTATAGGGATGCTTGGGGGTATCGAACAGGTCGATTACCTCGCGTGCCTCAACCTGCTGTCCGGCATATTGGACGACGACACGCTGGGCGACCTCTGCCACAACGCCCATATCATGGGTGATCAGCACCAGGGCCATGCCAGTGTCCTGCTGCAATGATGCCAGAAGCTCCAGGATTTGTGCCTGGATCGTGACATCCAGCGCGGTGGTCGGCTCGTCAGCGATCAACAGGCGTGGATTGCAAGAGATCATCATGGCGATCATGACCCGCTGGCTCATGCCACCAGACAGTTGATGGGGAAAAGCCCTGAGCCTGGATTCGGGGGAAGGAATGCCAACCATGGATAACAGCTCAACCGCCCGCTTGTCGCGCTCGTGCCGGGTCAGGGACAGATGGCGTGCCATGATCTCATTCATCTGAAACCCGATGGTGAAGCAGGGATTCAGGCTGGTCATCGGTTCCTGGAAGATCATTGCCATGTCTTTTCCCGCAACACGACGACGCTGATTCTGGGGCATGTCGGTCAGTTCTTTGCCGTCCAGCGCCATTCGGTCGGCGGTGACCTTCGCGGTCCAGGGCAGTAGACCCATCAGGGCCAGCATGGAAACGGACTTACCGGAACCAGACTCCCCAACGATGGCGACAAGCTCCCCCGCATCGACCGTTAAATCGATGTTGTCCACGGCCCGAAAGGGGCCATGGGCGGTGGAGAATTCGACAGTGAGATTTTTGATTTCCAACAGCGCCATGGTTTTCAAGACCGCTTCATTTTGGGGTCCAGGGCATCACGTAACCCATCCCCCATCAGATTGATTGCCAGCACTGTGACTAGAACGGCGAGGCCTGGGAAGGTAACCATCCACCAGGCACTGGTGATGAATTCCCGCGCCTCCGCCAGCATTGTTCCCCATTCTGGGGTGGGAGGCTGTGCACCCATGCCCAGAAAGCCCAGCGCCGCAGCATCCAGGATGGCTGTGGAGAAGCTCAATGTTGCCTGAACAATCAGCGGGGCCATGCAATTGGGTAGAATAGTGATGGCCATCAGGCGAATGCGCCCAGCCCCGGCAATGCGGCTGGCCATAACATAATCCCGCTTCGCTTCTGAGATCACTTGCGCGCGCGACAGGCGTACGAAATGCGGGGTATAGGTCACTGCAATGGCGATCATGGCATTTTCCAGCCCCGGTCCCAGAATGGCGACTAGGACCAAAGCCATCAATAGGCTGGGGACGGACAGGATGACATCCATCACCCGCATCAGAATGGTTTCGTAGACCCCTCGAAAATAGCCTGCTGTGACTCCCAGAAAAATGCCAAATGTCAGCGACAGGCAAATCACAATACAGCCAACCAGAAGGGAATAGCGCGATCCATAGATCAATCGTGATAGGATATCGCGTCCGACAGCATCGGTACCCAAAAGGAATTGGCTGGTGCCACCTTCCTGCCATGCGGGTGGTGTGCGAAAGAAATCGCTGTTGGTCTCAATCGGACTATGCGGGGCGATATAGGGGGCGAATAGGGCGATCAGGATGATAAAGATCATAAAGATCATACCTGCAACTGCCCCACGGCTTTCCGTGAAGTAATGCCAGAATTCATCAAAGGCGCGTTTAGAGGCGCTGGCGGAGGCGGTGGTTGGCGTTTCTGTCGTCGCGCTCATCTTTATCCCCTCGTCTGTCGGATGCGTGGGTTGATCAAGCCATAGAGCAAATCGATGGTAAGGTTCACGACGATCACAATACTTGAAATCAGGATCAGCCCACCTTGTACAACCTGATAATCACGGCGGAAGATTGAATCGAGCATCCATTTTCCGATGCCCGGCCAAGCAAAGATCGTCTCAGTCAGAATGGCCCCTGCCAACAGCACACCAACCTGTAAGCCAATCACGGTGATGACCGTAATCAACGCATTTCGAAAAGCATGCAAACCAATGATGCGAAAAGTGCTGAGCCCTTTGGCTCGCGCGGTGCGGACATAATCTTCGCTCAAAACCTCTAACATGGCAGAGCGAGTCTGCCGGGCGATGACGGCCATCGGGATCGTGCCCAGGGTGATTGCGGGCAGGATCAAATGGCTGAGGGCAGAGCGAAACGCGCCCTTTTGTCCTGAAATCAAGGCATCAATTGTCATAAAGCCGGTATGAATATCAAAGTAGTACATCAAGGAAATGCGGCCCGATACCGGGGTCCAGCCCAGAATGCTGGAAAACAGGATGATCAACAGCAGACCTAGCCAAAAAACCGGCATTGAATAACCGGTCAGAGATAATCCCATCAGAGTGTGGTCAAACCAAGAACCGCGCTTTACAGCTGCAACGATCCCTGCGGGCAGACCCAGGAGAATGGCCAGGAACATCGCTGCGAAGGACAGTTCCACAGTGGCCGGAAAGCGGGCCAGAAATTCATCAATCACGGGCTGTTTCGTGACAAATGATTGGCCGAAATCACCACTTAAAATGTTTAAAAGGAAGTCTTTGTATTGAATGTAGATGGGGCGGTCGAAGCCAAATTGCGTTGCCAATTCCTGGTAGCGTTCTGGTGTTACGCCACGCTCCCCCCCCAGCAACATGATCGGGTCGCCAGGCAGGACACGAATGAAGGCAAAGGCAATAAGGGTAATCCCTAAAAAGGTTGGGATTGTTGTCGACAGTTTATTTAGAAAATACTGAAACATAAGGGAATTGATCCTTTTGGACGGCACAATGCGTCGCATGGGCCAGAGCAACCGGTCCAACCAAATAAGGCTGGACCGGTTTTCATACCCTAGGGTTAACCCTTACTCTTCGATATCCACACCATAGAAGATGTGACCGCCGAAGGGATCAATCTTGAAGTTTTTGACTTCTTTACGGATCGGCTTGAACACGACGGAATGGGCGATCGTGTCCCAAGGCGCCTGATCTTTGAAGACGATCTGTGCTTGTTCGTACAGCTTGGTCCGCTCGGCTGGATCGGAAACGACCTTAGCTTTCTGGATCAAGTCTTCGAAAGGCTCGTAGCACCATTGTGCACGGTTTGCGCCGCCCACGGCATCACAGCCCAACAGTACGGCCAGGAAGTTATCCGGGTCACCATTGTCCCCGGTCCAACCCAGCAGAACAGCCCCCTTGCGGTCCAGTTCCTTGGAGCGTTTTAGGTATTCGCCCCATTCATAGGTGACGATTTCCACATCAACACCGATTTTTGCCAGATCCGCCTGCATCAGTTCAGCCATGCGACGGGCATTCGGATTGTAGGGACGTTGCACCGGCATCGCCCAGATTTCCATCTTCAGATCCGTCACGCCAGCATCTACCAACATCTTCTTGGCGGTTTCTGGGTCATAAGGGTCGTCGACGGTGGCTTCGTTATAGGACCAGATGGTCGGTGGGATCGGGTTCTTGGCGATTTTACCAGCACCCTGGAACACGCCATCGATGATCGCCTGTTTGTTGATCGCCATGTTCAGGGCCTTGCGGACCTCAACTTTGTCAAACGGGGCGACTTGGGTGTTGTAGGCCAGATAGCCGACATTCAAGCCTTCCTGTTCCATCACAACCAGATCCGCATTGGCCTTCATCGAGTCGATGTCTGCCGGATTTGGATAGGGCATGACGTGGCATTCGCCCGCTTTCAGTTTTTCATACCGGACAGAGGCATCAGGTGTAATGGCGAAAATCAGATCATCAATCTTTGCCTTGCCAGCCCAATAATCTGGGTGAGCCTTGTAGCGGATCACCGCATCTTTTTGATAGGCTACCAATTGGAAGGGACCGGTGCCGACCGGTGATTGGTCAACCATATCTGGCGTGCCCGCCTTCAGCATCTGATCCGCATATTCTGCGGACATGATAGAGGCGAAATCCATAGCCAGGTTTGC
>JARGPE010000141.1 GCA_029212835.1 Alphaproteobacteria bacterium
TTCGCCGCACAATAGGGGCTGCGTTCCGGATAACCATACAGGCCGCCTGTCGAGGAGAAATTGATGATCGAGCCGGAGCCCTGGGCCTTCATCGGTCCCAATACGCGCCTGAGGCAATGATAGGCACCGGTCAGATTGACATCGATACAGGCAGCCCAGGCATCAGGGTCGGTATCTTCGATGGCCCCGGTTGGGCCCTTGATCCCAGCGGCATTGATCAGGATATCCACGCCCCCCAGTGTCGCCAGGGCCGCGTCAAAACACGCATCAACCTCTGCGCGGTTGGCTACGTCACAGCGCTGATGAGAGATTCCAGTCGGTAAACTGGAAAGGCCCTTGATATCAACATCGCCCGCGAAAACTGTCGCACCTTCGCGATGTAATTGCTCTGCGATGGTCCGTGCGATACCACCGCCAGCGGCAGTTACAATGGCGCGTTGTCCGTCAAATCTGTTCATTTTTGCTTGCCTCATAGGGTAGGGACTCACACTGTTTGCGCACCATGCTGGACACGGAACAAAGCGACAAGAATGAAGTGCAGAAAAGGCAGGGCGATGATCGTCTTTTTTGCGCGAAATGCCATGCAACATTGACACGGCAATGTTTTGCTATTCATCGTCGTGAGGCGCATCAGCACACCGTCTTCAATCCGGCAGGGCATGTCTTTACGCTGCTCTGTTTCATCCATGCACCAGGGGCTGGAATGTTGGGCAAGCCCAGCACAGAGTTCTCCTGGTTTCCCGGACTCGCTTGGCGCGTTGCGCTGTGTATTGAATGTGGAACTCATATAGGATGGGAATTCAGTGGACCGGAAACATTTTTTGGTCTGATCAAACCCACCCTGACGACCAGTTCCAATCCCTAGCCTCTTGAGCCTTCCCGACGCGACAGAAAGGCCAGACGCTCAAACAGATGCACGTCTTGCTCATTCTTCAACAAAGCCCCATGAAGCGGAGGAATGGCCTTGCTGGGGTCCGTCTCGCGCAGTGTCTCGGGGGAGATATCCTCCACCATCAACAGCTTAATCCAATCCAGCAATTCAGAGGTTGAGGGGCGTTTTTTCAGGCCTTGTACTTCACGCACTTGGAAGAACAGGGCCAGAGCCTCGCTCAACAAGCGCTTCTTGATGTAAGGAAAATGTACCTGAACAATTTGCTCCATTGTCTCTGGATCGGGGAAGCGAATGAAATGGAAGAAACAGCGACGCAGGAACGCGTCGGGCAGTTCTTTTTCATTGTTTGACGTGATGATCACAATAGGACGATTTTCCGCGCGGATCACTTCCTTCGTCTCATAGACATGAAACTCCATGCGGTCGAGTTCCAGTAACAAATCATTTGGAAATTCGATATCTGCCTTGTCGACCTCATCGATCAGCAGGACGGGGGCAGGGTCAGTGGTAAACGCCTCCCACAGCTTTCCCTTGATTATGTAATTGCGAATGTCGTTAACCCGATCATCGCCTAGTTGGCTGTCGCGCAGTCGGCTGACCGCATCATATTCATACAGGCCCTGTTGCGCCTTGGTGGTTGATTTCACATGCCATTCAATGAAAGGACGGTTCAGGGCTGTTGCAATTTCTCGCGCCAATTGGGTCTTTCCCGTGCCGGGCTCTCCCTTGACCAGCAAGGGACGTTGCAGCGTGACCGCAGCATTTACGGCAACGGCTAGATCTTCGGAGGCGACATAACTGGAAGTACTGGTAAAGCGCATTGAGGATCGTCCTGAAGGCAAGGGTTACTGATGGGCAGTGACCCTAGTGTGCCCCCGTTGCGCAATCAAGACTCTAGCCTTGAAGGGCGATTAAAGTCCGCAATGTTCTAGAAGACAGATTTGAGGAGAAACCAGAATTGATTTGCGCGGCTCCGGCAGAATTTGCCGCAGCCAAACTGGATAACAGCGAAACCTGCGATGTTAATGTTTCCGTTGGGTCCCCGGCAGCCTGCGCCTGTGACAAGGCAGATTGCATGGCGCTCAGCAGGTCGGTTTTTTGGTTCAGGGCATCATCGGAGTAATTATTGCCCGGCAGACCTGACAGAAAATCTGCCCCCATTGTCTGTAGTTGGGCAATATCCTGGTCGCTGGCGGCACCACTGGATTTCAAGGCCCCGGCCAGTTGGTCCACTTCTGTTGGGGAAATGCCAGTGACATCAAACATTTTTGAGATGTCAGCGAAGGATAAGCTGGTAGATTTAACCTCTTTATCATTGGAATTAAAGAGATTGGCGATAAAGGAATTAGCGTTTGCGTCGGCAACGTCCTCTTTTTCTGGACGCTTTGACGTCCCTGTTAACAGGGATGCTCCGGCACTGAAAAGACTAAACGCGGCGGCTTCAAGCATAACCCATATCCTCAATCGGTTTGCATTGAGAAAGTTCAAGCAAGTTTCGTGCCGGTTTTGAGGGGGCGTTAATTTGGACGCTTTATGACAGCATGTTCTCGCAAGGGCTCGCTTTCCACAATTAACTGTGTGCGGTCACTGGCATAGTATGAAATGCCATATTCAATGGCCCGGCCATCCAGATCTACATTGATACTTTCAGTCTGTAGGACCGGGCGTGTTGGCGGTTGTTGCAGGTGTGCCGCCAATTGGCGCGTAGGCATGGTGGCAGTGATGCGGGTCGAAAACCTTTTGTAATCATGCACGCCACAGGCATCCAGGGCCGCCGTGATTGATAATGTGTCACGAAAGGCTGCGATCATACCGGCAAAGCGTTTGGCGGGGAAATAATGGGTGGCGACACTGATTGGGCGGCTATCAACTTCACTGACAGCCTCTAAAAGCACAACGGGTGCCCCTTTTCGCAGGTCCAGATTCCGCGCGATGATCGCGTCAGCGCGAACCTGTTCTGTCCTCAGCAAGGTCTTGCTGGGCATGCGATTGCCGCTGGTGATGTTTTGGGTAAACCGGGTGCGCTCGCCAATTGGATATTCAATCAGGTCACTTTGGACAAAAGTGCCACGCCCTTGTTCAATACGGACCTTTCCCATTTCTTGCAGAAAGCTCATGGAGCGGCGTACCGTATGGCGATTGACGGCAAAACGACGGGCCAGGTCCGCCTCGGTAGGAAGGCGGTCGCCCGGTTCGTACACACCCTGGTCGATTTCGGTTTCCAAGGAGCCCGCAATTTGGCGCCAAATCGGTTCCCCATCTGATAAATACACGTCTTGCCCCTTTGGTCGTGTCGGTGGTCACAAGAATTTCATGAATAAGGCTCAGCTTGCTTGTTGCAATTTTAGCCAGGCTTAGGCATTTTATATTTGTCTAGACGTCTATACCAAAATGAAGGAGCTGTCTAGACCTTTGGCAGGTTTGTCGGGTGTTAACGCATCAATTTCCTATCGGGAGAAAAGTTTGTGAGGAATGAGAATTCCAATCGAGAGGCAGCATTACAGCAGGCGGCCCTGTCAGATGACCAGCGCGCAAGGCAGGACTGGATTTCAGTATTATCCACGTCACCGACTGCGCGTCTTATAGAGTTGTTCGATGCCGTGTCGGATACGCCAGAGTTTGCATTTTTACGTAAACCGGAAAGCGGCTTGATTATGACGCAGGGCCGTATTGGCGGGACTGGTGGTGCCTTTAACATGGGGGAGATGACCGTCACGCGCTGTAGTGTGCAGCTAACCGACGGCACCATCGGTCATGCCTATCAGGCAGGCCGCGATAAGAAAAAGGCGCGCTGTTCCGCAATTCTGGACGCGATGTTACAGCAGCCTGAACGACACGCGGAAATCATGGGAACGGTTATTGAGCCACTGAAGGCTGAAAAAGCCGCGCTGGATGCCGCGCGGTCCAAGAAGATTGCGGCGACAAAGGTTGAGTTTTTTACCTTGGTGCGGGGGGAGAATTAGGCAATGGCGATTACCGATTTAACACCGGGGTTTTCCGATCCTGTGCGGGATGCGGCGGTCAGTTTCCGGATTATCTTGGATGCCATGGCGCGGCCGGGGGAGGTCAAGAGTCTTCCGGTTGTTGCCCCGGTTCCGGCACCGTTAAATGCTGCGGCGGTTTGTGTCGCTTTGAGCCTGTTGGACTCAGATACCCCCTATTGGTTGGCGCCAGATCTTCGCAATGATCGCATCATTGGGCATCTCAGCTTTCACACAGGCGCACCCTTTGAGCCGGACTATAAAAAAGCACAGTTTGCGTTCTTCCCGGTGGAGGACCTCGCAACGGTGATGCAGGATCTTTCGATTGGCACGGATGAGTATCCGGATCGATCTGCCACCGCCGTGGCCTTGGTGGCTGGTTTTGGTGCGACGGGTGGGGTGCGTTTGACCGGTCCCGGTATTGAAACAGCTAATGACTTATCGCCCGTCGGAGTGACGCCGGCTGGATGGAAGGCGCTGGAGCGTAATTCGATCCTGTTTCCGCTGGGTGTCGACATACTCTTTGCAGGGCCAGAGAGCCTTGCCGCCATCCCCCGCAGTACACGCCTGACAGAACTGGAGGCATAGACCATGTATGTTGCTGTAAAAGGTGGAGAGCGCGCCATTGACAACGCCCATCGTCTGCTGGCGGAAGATCGGCGCGGTGACCCATCTGTTCCAGATATCAGCGTCGCGCAGATTCGCGAGCAAATGAAACTGGCCGTGGGTCGGGTGATGACCGAAGGCTCTGTCTACGATCCAGACCTTGCGGCGCTGGCGCTGAAGCAGGCGCGTGGCGATATGATCGAGGCGATCTTTCTGGTTCGGGCCTATCGCACCACCTTGGCTCGGTTCGGAAATAGTCTTCCGGTCAAAACTGGCGCGATGAAGATTGATCGTCGGATCTCTGCGGCGTTCAAGGATGTGCCGGGGGGGCAGATCTTAGGCCCGACATTTGATTACACACACCGCCTGATCGATTTCAAATTGGCAGCTGACGGTGAATTGCCAGAAGAGGCCATATCGTCCGAGGAAGCCGCCCCCCACGCCCTGCATGTGCTGGATCTGCTGGCAGGAGAAGGACTGGTGGAAATGCCAGAGGCGTCTATCAATGATGAGGCGCCTGGAGATATCACCCGCACCCCGGTTGAATATCCGATGGATCGGCAAACCCGCCTGCAAAGCCTGGCGCGAGGGGATGAAGGATTCCTGCTTGCCCTTGGATATTCGACCCAGCGCGGCTATGCCAAAAACCATCCCTTCGCCGGTGAAATTCGCGTTGGTCGCGTGGCTGTGGAATTCCAGCCAGAGGAACTGGGCTTCCCGATCCAGATCGGGGAGATGGAAATGACCGAATGCAATATGATCAATCAGTTCAAGGGCTCCAAAACGGCGCCACCGCAATTCACGCGGGGCTATGGCGTTGCCTTGGGACATGGGGAGCGTAAGGCCATGGCGATGGCGCTGGTGGATCGATCTCTGCGCGCCGGTGAATTAGGGGAAGAGCGCACGGCCCCGGCGCAAGACGAGGAATTCGTCCTCTCCCATTGCGACAATGTGCAGGCAACGGGTTTCGTGGAGCATTTGAAATTGCCCCATTACGTGGACTTTCAGTCAGAGCTCAATCTGGTGCGGAAAATGCGCAAACAAGTGGATGGCTGCATGACTTCCGCAGCGAAGGAGGCAGCAGAATGACCACCGAAACCCAAGACGAAGGACTGGAATATAACTTCGCCTATCTGGATGAACAGACCAAGCGGATGATCCGGCGCGCCTTGTTAAAGGCAGTCGCTGTGCCGGGCTATCAGGTTCCCTTTGCGGGACGTGAAATGCCCATGCCCTATGGCTGGGGGACTGGCGGTATTCAGGTCACGGCATCAATTTTGGAATCAGAAGACGTTCTGAAGGTTATCGACCAGGGGGCCGATGATACGACCAATGCCGTTTCTATCCGGAAATTCTTTCAGCGCGTTGCGGGCATTGCAACGACGGAAAAGACGGAAGAGGCAACCCTGATTCAAACCCGTCACCGCATTCCAGAGACGCCCTTGAGTGAGGGACAGATCCTTGTCTATCAGGTGCCTATCCCGGAACCACTGCGCTTCCTGGAGCCGCGGGAAACGGAAACACGAAAAATGCATGCGCTGGAAGAATACGGCCTGATGCATGTGAAGCTGTATGAGGATATCGCCCGCCATGGTCATATCGCCACCACTTATGCCTATCCAGTGAAGGTGAATGATCGATACATCATGGACCCATCGCCGACGCCGAAATTTGATAATCCAAAAATGAACCGCTGTGCGGCCTTGCAACTGTTCGGCGCGGGACGGGAAAAGCGGATTTATGCCGTGCCGCCTTATACCGATGTGGTCAGTCTGGATTTCGAAGATCACCCGTTTGAAATTCAGGGCTGGGACCAGCCGTGTTCTATCTGTGGGGACAGCACCAGCTTCCTGGATGAAGTGATTATGGATGATCAGGGGACCCGGATGTTCGTGTGTTCAGATACGGATCATTGCGCGAGCCGTCAGGCACAGGGTTATCAGGGACCGGGGCAGGAGGCCGCAGAATGACCGAACAAGAAAATCTTCAAACGCCACTGTTATCTGCCCAATCCGTAACCAAAACCTATGGACCGCATCTGGGCTGTTCCGATATCAGCTTCGATTTGTATCCGGGGGAAGTGATCGGCATTGTCGGCGAATCCGGTTCAGGAAAGACGACGCTGTTGAATTGTCTGGCTGGTCGTTTGACGCCGGATACAGGAGCTATTTTCTATACGGATCGTCTCGGCTCCGCCTTGAATGTACATACAGTGTCGGAACCCCAGCGCCGCATGCTGATGCGCACCGACTGGGCCTTTGTGCACCAACATGCCAGGGATGGGTTGCGCATGACCGTCAGCGCTGGCGGTAATGTTGGGGAACGCCTGATGGCAGGCGGTGCCCGGCACTATGGTAATATCCGGGAACAGGCGCTGGATTGGTTGGAAAAGACGGAAGTGGATACCAGCCGCATCGATGATCGCCCGGATACTTTTTCCGGGGGAATGCAACAGCGGCTTCAGATCGCTCGCAATTTGGTGACCGGCCCACGGTTGGTTTTCATGGATGAGCCAACTGGTGGTTTAGATGTGTCGGTTCAGGCCCGTCTGTTGGATCTATTGCGGGGGCTGGTCGCGGAAATGGGCCTTAGCGCCATCATCGTCACCCATGACTTGGCCGTTGCCCGCCTGTTGTCGCATCGCCTGATGGTAATGCGGCGTGGACAGGTGGTGGAAACAGGCCTGACCGATCAGGTTCTGGATGATCCACAAGATGCTTATACACAACTTCTCGTATCCTCCGTCCTGCATCCATGACGGGGAGGGAGCTATTATGACCGAGTTACTGCGCCTGACCGATGTTGAAAAATCCTTCACCCTGCATAATCAGGACGGGATCACCCTGCCGGTTTTTAAGGGATTAAACATGCAGGCTCATGCTGGGGAATGTGTTGCCTTAGCGGGGCCGTCCGGCATGGGTAAATCCACGCTGATGCGCATGATTTACGGCAATTACCTGTGCCAGGGGGGCAAGGTTGAGGTGCTGCATGATGGCCATTGGATAGATATTGCTAAGGCCAATGCCCGTGACATTCTGCAGGTTCGGCGTTGGACTTTGGGGTATATCAGCCAGTTTTTGCGGGTTGTGCCGCGGGTTTCAACCCTGAATGTCGTCGCCGAGCCCTTGATTGCGCGCGGCGTTGATGGGGCAACGGCACGGGATCAAGCTGCGGAGATGCTGACCAAGGTGAACCTGCCCCAGTCGCTTTGGCATCTGGCTCCGGCGACATTTTCAGGCGGTGAGCAACAGCGGGTCAATATCGCCCGCGGATTTGTGGCGGATTATCCAATCATGCTGCTGGATGAGCCAACGGCTTCGCTGGACAAGGTCAACCGGGAGGCAGTGCTGGACCTGATCCGCGCCTCAAAGGCGGCTGGACGGGCTTTGGTTGGGATTTTTCACGATGCCGATACACGCTCAGCCGTCTGCGACAGGGAATTCTCCATCGAGGAATTCAAAGTATCTGCCTAGATGCATGATTACCGAAACATTGGGTATGGAATGGGACATGAACGACATTCATAACGCCTCAAAAAACGTCGAATTGCAGGATTTGATCGGTGTAACGGTTTTTGCGAATGCGCGGGTCATTCTGGCCGATCATGTACTGGAATCCGGACGCGTCATCGTCACGAATGGTGTGATCACCGACATTGAGGATGGTGACGCTGTCCCCTCTATGCCTGGGGCGCAGGTCATTGATTGTGCCGGTGATTATCTGATGCCGGGCATGATCGAACTGCACACCGATAATATCGAAAAGCATATCTTGCCCAGGCCAGGCGCGATGTGGCCATCTCTGGCAGCTTCTATCGCACATGACACGCAAATTATCTCTGCGGGGATCACGACTGTTTATGACAGTGTCTCTGTCGGGGCCTTTGAGGAGGGTGATTTGCGCCTGAAGGCACTACAAGAAATCTGTGATGCGCTTGAGACAGGGGAACAGGATGGTTTGTTCAAGGCACATCATCTGGTGCATTTGCGGTGTGAAATTTGCTTCCCCAACCTCGAAAAGCTCTTAGCTCCATTGATTATTCGACCTTTGACAGGGTTGGTATCGATTATGGACCATACGCCAGGCCAGCGCCAATTTGTCGATGAGAGCAAATACGTCCAATATTACAAACATAAAAAGGGCTTCAACGACGAGCAGATGAAGACTTATATGGATGCCCGACGGGTGGAACAGGGGCTGTATGGTGAAAAGAATCGCCGCTATGCCGTTGATCTGGCGCATCAGCATGGCCATGCGCTGGCCAGCCATGATGACGCGACGATCGCGCATGTCGAAGAGGCGATATCCGACCGCATGACCATTGCGGAATTCCCGACAACGATTGCTGCAGCAGAAGCATCCCACAATGCTGGTTTGGCTGTGTTGATGGGGGCCCCCAATCTTGTGCGTGGCGGGTCGCATTCCGGGAATGTGGCGGCAATTGAATTGGCCCGTCTTGGGTTTTTGGACATTGTTTCCAGCGACTACGTGCCAGCCAGCTTGATCCATTCTGCTTTTATTCTGGCAGATCAAATCGATAGCATGGATCTTCCTACCGCTATCGCCACAGTTACCCGTAACCCAGCCCGGGCGGCCAATTTGACCGACCGGGGTGAAATCGCGGTTGGTCTGAAAGGTGATTTGGTGCGGGTGCATGATCATCGGCATCATCCAATCCTGCGCGGTGTGTGGCGTGATGGCGTTCGGGTTTCCTGATCCATGACACCGGGGCGTTTCATTGCCGTCGTCGGGCCAAGTGGGGCAGGCAAAGACAGTCTGATTGATGCCGCGCGCGACCATTTTGGGGTGGACGGTCCGGTCCGATTTGTGACCCGAACGATTACTCGCCCGCAAGATGCTGGGGGGGAGGCTCATGAGCCCTTGTCAGAATCTGACTTTCGCGCCAGGGCTGCGGCAGGAGGATTTGCACTGCACTGGCAGGCGCATGGTCTGTCTTATGGCATTCCAATGGATATTCAGAACACCATTGCACAGGGGACCTCTGTGCTGGCCAATCTATCCCGCAGTGTGATTGAGGATATCCGCCGCCGTTATCCCAATCCTCTAATTTTGGTTGTCACAGCGTCACCAGAGATTTTGGCCAAAAGACTCAGCGCCCGAGGGCGGGAGACAATGGAAGATGTGGAGGCCAGATTGCGCCGGACGTCCGCGACCTTTCCCATTGGTGACGACGTTATCACGATTCAGAATAACGGCATGCTGGCAGAAGCCCAAGCGGCCTTCATAGCCGCAATTGAAGTGGCACTTCAGCACTAGTTCCGGTTCATAGGGAAATACGGTCTATAACGCGGAAGGGGCTTCCGTCTTCAGGTTCGCCGTATAAACACAAATCCTGAATCTGGATGGGCGCGGAGAGCAGGGGGGCTATTCTGTGCTCCAAGGCTTCCGCCGTTTTCACTCGGTCAGCCTCTGACAATCGGCTGGTCAGGGTGATGTGGAAGCGGAAGTCATTTAGCACATAGGGGTATCCCCAACGCAGCAGGTTTGCATCCTGGTTCGCCGTCAATCCGACGGCACGCCTCTGTTCAATTTCACTTTCTAGGGCGGGGCGTCGAAAGGAGTCCAATTCCGTTACGCAACGCCTGGCTAGCGCGTTCAGCGTGGCTGGTGCCTCAACCGGGCAAAGGGCCAGAAAGCCATTCAGATCTTTTAAGGTCAGCGGGGACAGCGTGATGGGATGCAATGTTGCAGCAAGTTCCGCAGTTGCTTGTTTCAAGCCGTCGTAATCCATCCCATCGGCCAGGAAAAAAGGCGGCTTTACTGTGCCATGCAGGGCGTAGTGTTTGGGGGCCTTGATCAAATGGGCGTGCTCGCCCTCAGAATATCCCGGCAGAGGTATAGCGGACACAGCTGAGCCGGTTTCTGGATCGGTCCCGAACCAGGATTTTCCGAAATCGTGCAAAGGCTCATGTGGTCTTGGGCCAAAATAGATTCCGTAGCGTTTAAAGCCCATGAGATTAGCCTTGCCCTGTTGTTTTTAGGGGCTTGTAGAAGACGGTTCGATCGCTCTCAACAAAGTTCAATGTCGTATAGAACTCTCGGAGATTTTGTCCTAATCCTTCGAGGGTTACGACAACACTGACCATTTCTGCCCCTTGATCCTGACAAAAGCCAATGACTGAGCGCATTAGATGCTTTGCCAATCCTTGACCACGATAGGCTTTAAGGACGAAAAGGTCTTCAATTTCCGCACAGGCACCAAACTCCACGCCTCTGGTAATGGTGGCGGTGACAAGGCCGATAAGCTTATCGTCAGGTGTTATGGCCACGAGCATTTTAGAGTTCGGTGAACGGATCATGGCTATCAGGTTCTGCCATTGACGCGCAGGATTAATCTCAATTCCCTCTTCCTCAAAAAAGACAGTGTAAAGGGCCTGCAGCGCAGGGGCATCCTGTT
>JARGPE010000142.1 GCA_029212835.1 Alphaproteobacteria bacterium
CTTGAAGGAAGTTCGCGCGGAGAATTATGTTGGCTTCTGGTACATCAATATGGACCGTAACGCGACGCCGATTACCGAAGAAATGGATGGCGCTCTGGACGCGATGCGCCCGTATTTCCCGGACCTGGACGACATGACCTTTGTGGAAGAGGTCGACTATGTCGTCGATGCGAATTGGAAAATTATTACCGATAACGCCATCGAAGGCTATCACTTCAAACTGTCCGGTCCGGTCCATAAGGAACTGGCCTCCCTGATTGATTTCAAGGGGTATGATCTGAAGGAACATGGGCATTGGTGGGACTTTAAAGGCCCACCGAAGAAGGTGAAGACAGCCTTTGGTCATCCTGTTGCGGGGGAGAAGTATCAGACTGACTGGTTCTATAATATCCAGTTGTGGCCTATGACGACGCTGTATGCTTTTCCCTATGCCGATGTGATTGGCACCTTTAATTCAATTCCGCTGGGACCGGAAAAGACACTACTGCGCTTTGGACACTATTGTCCGAAATCCCGCCCACAGAGTTCTCTTAGCCGGGCCGCGATGGATTGGTTTAATACGCAGTTAGGGCCTGAAGATATCTGGCTGAATCTGCTGGTGCAGCGTGGAGTCCATTCCTTCGGCTTTGATCAGGGTCGCTATATGATTGACGCAGAGCGGGGTCCCAATAGCGAGCATCTGGTGCATCATTTTCACAAGCTTGTTTATGATGCCCTGACCGGCGACCGTACCTTTCCGCGCAAAGCGGCGGCAGAATGATGGGCGAGGGTGCACCGCCAGATTACATCATCATTGGGGCCGGGTCGGCTGGCTGTGTGCTGGCCAACCGGCTGAGTGCCGATCCCGCAAATTCCGTTCTGTTGGTTGAAGCCGGGCCGGATGACAATGACTGGACACTGAAAATGCCTTCTGCACTGACCATCGCGTTGGGGCGGACAAAGCATAATTGGGCCTATCGGGGGGAGTCAGAGCCGGGGTTGAACCATCGAGTCTTGAAGCATGATCGCGGCAAGGTGTTGGGGGGGTCGTCGTCCATCAATGGTATGGTCTGCATTCGAGGCCATGCGCGGGACTATGACACCTGGCGTCAGATGGGGTGTGAGGGGTGGAGCTATGCCGATGTCCTGCCCTATTTTAAACGGCTTGAGAGCTATACCGGCGGAGACTCGGAGTATCGCGGTAGGGATGGCCCGTTGAAGGTTAACCGACCAACCGCCCAGAATCCGATTTTCCAAGCTTTTTTAGACGCGGGGGAAGAGGCTGGCTATCCGCGCACCGAGGATATCTGTGGTCGGGTGCAAGAGGGGTTCGGCCTGCTGGACAGCACCGTTCATGGTGGTCAGCGCTGGAGTGCGGTGCGGGCCTTTCTGGACCCGATCCGGTCGCGCAGAAATCTGACAATCCTGACAGAGACCCGCACCCGTAGAATCCTGTTTCAAGACAAGAAAGCGGTGGGAATTGAGGTTCAGGATAAATCAGGGACTCTGCGAGACTATCAGGCGTGCAAAGAGGTCATCCTGTCCTCTGGTGCTGTCGCCTCACCTCATCTTCTGATGCTCTCGGGGATTGGTCCTGCGGATCATTTAAACGAGCATGGCATAAAGGTTATCGCAGACCGACTGGGCGTTGGGGAGAATCTGAACGAACATCCAGACTTTGTGATGAAATATCTGTGCCGTCAGCCTGTCTCTCTGTTGCCCTATACGCGGGGTCTTGGGAAGATCAAGATCGGTCTGCAATGGTTCCTGTCGCGGACTGGTGTGGCGACGTCCAATCAGTTTGATACTGTTGCCTGCATTCGATCCAGCGCCGGTGTTGATTATCCCGATATTCAACTGACCATCGTCCCCATCGCGGTTGAGGAAGGGTCCGTCGACCCGATGAAGGTCCACTCCTTCCAGATCCATATCGGCCTAATGCGGGCCCATAGCCGGGGCCGGATTTTCCTAAAGAATAATGACCCAATGGCGCAGCCCGGCATTTTGGTAAATTATCTGGATGATCCCCGGGACCGGGACATCTTGCGAAAGGGCATCCGTCTGGTGCGCGAATTGATTGAACAGCCGGCCTTTCAGGAAATGGCAGGTGACGAGATTTTCCCTGGCTCCGAGTATATCACCGATGCCCAATTGGATCAGATGCTGACTAAGGCCGTTGATACCCAGTGGCATCTGTCGGGTACTTGCAAAATGGGTTCTGCTCAGGATCCGATGGCGGTCTGTGATTCCCAGGGGCGGGTGATTGGTGTGGACAATCTACGGGTCGTGGATGCGTCCCTGATGCCGCTGGTCGTCAATGGCAACACCAATTGCCCAACCTTGATGATCGCTGAGAAGATGAGCGATGCGATTTTGGGCCACCCGCCATTGCCGCGTGAAGACCGCGATGTTTGGCACAATCCCGCCTGGGAAACCGCCCAGCGATAATCCCTCCCCATAAGGGGAGGGTGTTTAGATCGCTAAAATTTAACTGCGCAGCTTGCCAACTTTCGCCAGGCTGGCGGGCAGATCATGGCCGTATTTTTCCGTCACGATAGAAACGATGCGGGTGACTTCATCCTTGCCCAGCGTATCCATCAATTCGCAGGGGGCCTTGCCAAAACGCAGGGCCAAGCCAGCGCCCATATCGATATCGGCAGGGCTGGCCACATTCTCATCCAGGGATTGCAAGACCGGTAGGAAGGTTGCTGCACGCAGGCGGTCGGCGATGATCGCATCGCTTTCTGCCGAGCCCGAAGCATCGTCGCCGATTTCGAATTCGTAATCCGTGTCCCCGCGATCCGCCAAGCCTTTGGCCAGACCATAGAAAGCACCATGGGGGGCCAGATTGCGCTGGGCGTGGAACATGATTTTCGGTTTAACCAGATTCATCACCTGGAAAGGACCGGCGGCAACGCCCAGGCAATCCTGGGCCACACGATCAATCTGGGCGGTCGTGCCGACGCCTTCATCCAACAGGCGCACTGCTTCATTGCCATAGGGGACGAAGAAACGGTTGATGGCGAAACCATAGGCGTCCTTGCAGGGGATTGGTTTTTTGGATGTTTCTTTGATGAAGGTGACGCATTTCTGGAACAAGGCGTCATCCGTCTTGTCGCCTTTTACGACTTCCACAATCGGGTTGATCGCTGCCGGGTTGAAATAGTGCAGGCCCAGGAAGCGGGTCGGGTCGTCAACGGTTTCAGCCAGTTCAGAAACGCGCAGGGCAGAGGTATTGGTCGCGACCACGGTGCTGGGCTTCAGATGCGCATTCAGCCGTTTAAACAGGTCTTCCTTGACGCTGAATTCCTCAAAAATCGCTTCAATAATCAAGTCACAGCCAGACAGGGCGGAAAGGTCCGTCGCTCCGGTCAGATGGCCATAGGCTTTTGCTGCATCATCCGTGCTCATTTTGCCTTTCTCGGCAGCACGATCATAGAACTTTTTCGCAGCAGTAAGGCCCCGGTCCACGGCTGCCTGGTTAGTATCAACCAAAGTGACGTTAACACCTTGCTGACCTAGTGTGGTCGCAATGCCAGATCCCATGGTTCCAGCGCCGATAATGCCAACGGTCTTAAAAGTCATGCTATCACTCCCTCAATTTCAAATGGTTGGCTTCTACGTAATGCCGCAATGCAAAAATGTCGAGTTCTCTATCCCTCATTCCGGGGCCAGAGTACGATCTGGGTGCAGCGAAACAGGGCGATGGGCCGATCCGGCCTGGCATCAGAGAAGACTTCCGCATCCCATACTTGGGTTGTGCGTCCCTGATGCTTGGCATGGGCCCGGCAGATCAGGGAGCCTTTGCGTGCTGTCCCCATATGATTCGATTTCAATTCGGCGGTCGTGAATCCTTCTGCGCCTTCCGGCAGATCAGCGAAAGTCCCATAACCGCAGCAGGTATCGGCCAAGGCAACGACGGAGGCTGCATGCAAAAAGCCGTTGGGGGCGAGCAGGTTTGGCGTAATCTTCATGCGCCCCTTGCTGACACCATCGCCCGCATCGGTGATTTCAATGCCCAATAAGGACACCAAGGTTCCCTTAGCGCGGTCAACTAGGTCTTCTGGATTAATTTTAGGCATGCACGGTTCCTTTTTAATTAGGCGCTGATGGTTTTGCCTTTAAAGCCACACAGGTCGTTGACAATACAGGCACCACAATCTGGTTTGCGCGCCTTGCAGATATAGCGACCGTGCAGGATAAGCCAGTGATGGGCATGGCGCAGGAATTCCTTGGGAATCCGCTTTTCCAGTTTTAATTCGACCTCCAGCGGCGTTTTCCCCTTTGCCATGCCGGTGCGATTGCCAACCCGGAACAGATGGGTATCGACCGCAATGGTTGCCGCGCCAAAGGCGATGTTCAGCACCACATTGGCTGTCTTGCGGCCAACGCCGGGCAGTGTTTCCAGAGCCGCGCGATCATTGGGCACCACGCCACCGAAATCCCGTACCAAAATTTCAGCGGCCTGCATTACATTTTTGGCCTTAGAGTTATAGAGCCCAATTGTCTTGATGTGGTCCTTTAAGCGCCCCTCTCCCAAAGCCAGCATGTCCTGGGGGGTGGAGACGATTTGGAACAACTTCTCCGTGGCCTTGTTAACGCCGATATCCGTTGCCTGCGCAGACAGGGCCACAGCCACTAATAGTGTGTAGGGATTGGTCCAGTTCAGTTCGCCTTTTGGCTCAGGATTGACCGCTTGCAGGCGTGCGAAGAATTCATGGATTTCAGCTTTTTTCATGGATGGGCAATTCATCTGGGGTTTGTTACTGCGGGCACAGTAGAGAAGCCTACGCGGCCACGAAAGCATTTCTCTCATACAGTTCCACTTTACTGCCAAACAATTCGCGTTAATCTAGGGGTATGCGCGATACTCTTAAACAAACGACCTATCTTGATGCGACACTGCGTCCCCATCGCAGTCTTGATCAACGGGGATTCCTGATTGTCATGATGGCGATTGGAGGCTGTGGCTTCTTGATTGGTTTTGCCTTTTTTCTGGCCGGGGCCTGGCCTGTCGCTGGTTTTTGCGGGTTGGAAATCGCGCTGGTCTATATCGCCTTCAAGCTCAATTTTCGCGATGCGCGGCGGTGTGAACATTTGCTGATGACTGATTCCGGCCTGTATATTGTTCGAACTGGTCCTTCTGGCGTTATCCAGAAGGAACGTTTGGAACCAAACTGGCTGTCGGTTCAGATGGACGATCCGCCGCAGCATGAAAGCCAGTTGATCCTGAAAAGTCATGGTCAGGTTACGGAATTAGGGCGCTTTTTACAGCCTTATGAACGTGTGGAGGTTGCGCAAGCCATTCGGGCAGCAATTGCGCGTTATCGCACCGCTTCGGCGTGAGCCGGGGGATCTGTTGCGATGGACCGGATCAAGGCGGGAACTTGAATCGCCAGCGTTAGGCCCCGCGCGATCAGGAAGATATGCAACGCCGCCCATAATCCGTCATTGCCAAATTTCTGTGTCAGCAGCCATTCCGAGATAAAGTATAATGCGATCGAAATAACCATGCCATTTCGCAGGGCAGCCGACCGGGTTGCCCCGACAAAAATTCCATCCAGCACGAAGGCCCAGACGGCGGTAATGGGAAGAAATGCGGCCCAAAGCATGAAGTTTGAAGATTCTTCACGCACGGGCATCTGGTCAGTCATTATACCAACAATAGCGTTGCCATAGAGCAGGAAGACGAAGACGGCGATGATCGCGACAAACCCGCCCCATAGCAGCGACAAGCGCGTCACCGTCACAAATGTCGCGCGGTTGCCTTGGCCCACGGCCTTGCCAATCAGAATCTCTGCGGCATTGGCAAAGGCATCCAATCCGTAGGAGCTGATATCCAGAAAGATCAGCAGCACCAGATTGGCAGCCAGGGTCACTGTGCCCAATTCTGCGCCCGCGATCTTGAAATGGGCAAAGGCGATCAATAGACAGAAGGTACGGATTAACAGGTCGCGATTGACGCCAAACAGGCGTTTCAGTCCGGTTGGCTCCAGCACACTGACCCAATCGGGCAACAAGCGCTGTCCCAGATGTCGTAAGCGCCGCACAATGAAATACAGGCCCAGTGCAGCACCGACCAATTCGCCGACGACGGTTGCCAGTGCGACCCCTTCAATTCCCCAGTCGAATCCAAAGACGAAGACAAAATCCAGGACCACATTGATCAGATTGGTGACGATCTGGATGGTGACCGGCAGGCGCATGCTGCCAAACCCAAACATCCAGCCTAGTACCACCAGATTCAGCAAGGCGGCAGGTGCGCCCCATATCCGAACGTTAAAATAGGACAGGCCCAGCGATTGGACCGTGTCTGTGGCGTCGGTCAGTTGGAAGGCATATCGCCCGATGGGAGCTTGGAACAGGATCATGACGACGGCCAGTGCCACGGCAATCAGGCCGCCTCGATACAAGACAATCCTTACTTCGGCTGCGTCCCCACGTCCATCCGCCTGGGCGGTCAGGCCAATCGTGCTCATACGCAAAAAACTGAAGGTAAAATATAAGGTGGAGAATATCATCGCGCCCAGACCCACCGCTGCTAATCCACTGGGGTCGGGCAGGTGGCCCATTACGGCGGTATCGACGATTCCGGGCAGGGGCACAGACAAATTGGCCAACACAATCGGGCCAGCCAGGGCAAAGAGCCGCCGATTCCAATTTGTCGTGTCTGGGGACTGGGCTGGAGTCTGGATCATTCAGATTAGTAGTCCGGTTGCCCCTATGGCGACAAGCCTTTGGCTATGGGTTTTTTATAATCAGTCTTTTGACCAAATTGCTGCCCAGTACTGGGTTACCAATCAGGATTAACACCCGGCAGGGCGGCCCGGGCGCGAAGCACCTGTATCGGGTCGATTTCTGCGTCTGTGGCAAATTCTAACAAGTCTGGTTCGTGTCCCAGAAAATGGTCCAGAACACCGCCCAGAAAGGCGGGGTCACCAATACGGTTGCGCAAATCATTTTGATCCAGACCGGATAGGGCCAAGAATCGGTCCAGCCGATCTTCGTCATTCACCAGGAATGTCAGCGCCTGCAGCGCCAAGGTTTCTGCCTGTTCTTGCTTCATTGCTGCCTCATCGACCGAATAGGGCTATCTTCCCCGTGTCATTCGCGATATCACGCGAAACCTTCACCGAAAAGGACTTAGACCCATCGTGACCGAAACCACTGCATTGCAACGCTTTTGGGCGGGACTGCTGATTTACAAAGACAGGCGCGTCCTCTTGATTGCTTTGATGGGGATCGCCAGTGGTTTGCCGCTGTTGCTGACACTCAGTACACTCGGCTACTGGTTGCGGACACAGGGATTGGACCTAACTTCGATTGGGCTTTTCGCGGCGGTAGGCCTGCCCTATAGCCTGAAATTCCTGTGGGCACCTGTCATTGATAAAGTACCCTTGCCAGTTCTTACTGCGCAATTAGGACAGCGCCGCAGTTGGGCATTGTTCATACAGGTGCTCCTTATGGGGGCAATTGCCGCATTGGGATTTACTGATCCTTCCGTTGCCGTTCTGCCAACGGCAATCATCGCTACTGTGATTGGATTTTTATCCGCCAGTCAGGATGTGGTTATCGATGCACTGCGGATAGAATTGTTGACGCAAGACGAACAAGGAGCCGGTGCAGCGGCAACTCAGGGCGGTTATCGACTGGGGCTTTTGATCAGCGGTGCCGGAGCCTTGCTTCTGTCTGATTACGTCTCTTGGACATTCGTTTTTCTATTTTTATCCGGATTTATGATGCTGGGCATGATCGCCATCCTGATGACCAAGGAACCTGAACATCCTGCTATGGATAGAATCACGGATATGCGTACTTTTATGAAGGTCGGGGTGGTTTCCCCCTTCTCCGAGTTTTTGGTGCGCCCCGGGGCCTTTATCATTCTGACATTTGTGTTGCTGTACAAATTTGGTGACGCCATCGGGGGCACGATGGCAAACCCGTTTTATGTCGATATGGGATTTTCCGGCACAGACATTGCCTTGGTCAGCAAAACTGCTGGAGTGATTGCGACTCTTGTCGGTGTCTTTGCTGGTGGCGTGTTGGTTCGTGCGATCGGTCTGTTACCCTCCCTCGTGATTGGCGGTATTTTGCAGGCAGCCACCAATATGCTGTATGCTTGGGTTGCCGTGTCAGGTACTGATATCAGCGTGTTGGCAATTGCTGTCTGGGGCGACAATTTTACTGGGGGGTTAGGGTCCGCAGCGTTCATCGCCTATCTTTCGGCATTGTGTAATCGCGAGTTTACAGCGACTCAATATGCCTTGCTAACGGCATTTATGGCATTTGGGCGGACCTTGCTGTCTACGCCCAGCGGGTGGCTGGTGGAGCAGGTTGGCTGGGTAGAGTTTTTCATTTTGACCGCGTTTTTAGCGGTTCCCGGCTTGGTCTTGATCTTTATCCTGTCGCGCTATAAGGCCTATCGCCCAACGAAACCAGCCGCTTAATTGCTTTTTTTATTGCGACAACTTCTCCCATGTTGCAGTGCAGCAATTTAAGTACTATCTAGAAGGTCAGCCAGTGTCGACCGGTCGCGGTTGCTAGAAATGAAAAGGATGATTTATGCGCATTGAGTTGCTTCCAACGGGGGAAGCCCCGCCATGGGATATTAACGTGGTGATTGAGGTTCCTCAGGGATCCGAGCCGGTGAAATATGAACTGGATAAGGCCTCGGGTGCGATGTATGTCGACCGTTTCCTGCATACGGCGATGTACTATCCAGCAAATTATGGGTTTATTCCGCATACTCTGTGCGGTGATGGTGACCCGATTGATGTGCTGGTTGTTGGCCGCAATCCTGTTGTTCCTGGCTGTATCGTGCGCTCACGCCCGGTTGGTGTTATGATGATGGAAGATGAAAGCGGCATGGATGAAAAAATCATCGCTGTGCCCCATCACAAACTTCATCCTTATTATAATGAAGTTAAGGATTACACAGATTTGCCGAAGATTTTGATTGACCAAATTGCGCATTTCTTTGCCCATTACAAAGATTTAGAGCCTGGAAAATGGGCCAAGATCATTGGTTGGGCCGATGCGCAGAAGGCCGCAGAGATGATTGAGGCCTCTATTGTCGCTCATAACGAAAGTTTGACGGCGAAGTAGGCAGGCCTCTTAGCGGAAAGCAGGAGCCATGTCGGTTTTACGGATGGATGCGGAAAGTTTTTCAAACGATAATCGGATCGCCGTTATTGATGGCGATATTACGCAGTTGAACGTGGATGCCATCGTCAACGCCGCCAACGAGCCTCTTGCCGGGGGTGGTGGCGTTGATGGTGCTATTCACCATGCCGCGGGCCCTGAAATGATGGAATATTGTGCCGGTCTGGGGGGATGCCCGACCGGTGAGGCGCGCATCACGCCGGGTTTTCGGTTGGCCGCACGCCATGTCATTCACACCGTTGGCCCTATTTGGATTGATGGTGAGTCGGGGGACGCAGATTTTCTGGCCTCCTGCTATCGCAACTGTTTGCAATTGGCGGCAGAAAACGGGGTTGGCAGCATTGCTTTCCCGGCGATTTCGACAGGAGCCTATGGCTATCCGCCAGAACTGGCTGTCGAGATTGCAATATCCACTGTGTATGATGTTCTCGCACAGGGATCGTCGGTTGATCATGTTGTTTTCTGTTGTTGGGGATCGGAAATGACCGACCTGTATAATAGAGTTCTGGCACGAAAAGTGTCGACGAACTGATATAAATTCAGGGATGGGACAACTGCTGAAGCAGGCGTAAGGCGGTTGATGGAAATCGCGCAACAATGAAGGTGCCCCATGTCCGTACGTGACTTAGAATTTCTCTTTAATCCACGCTCTATCGCCTTGATAGGCGCGTCAAAGCGGCAAGGCTCCGTTGGGGCCGTCCTGGCGCAGAACTTGTTCAGTGGCGGCTTTGAAGGCCCGATCATGCCGGTCAATCCCAAGCATTCCGCGATTGGTGGCAGTATGACCTGGAAGGATATTGAAAGTCTTCCAATGGTTCCAGATTTGGCTGTCGTCGCGACGCCGGCGGATGTTGTGCCGCAGGTTATTGCGGATTTGCATAAGAAGGGCTGTAAGGCTGCATGTATCATTACGGCGGGGTTTGGCGAAGGAAATGACGAAGAGGGCAGTTCACGTCGACAGGCCGTTCTGGATGCTGCAGGCTCCATGCGGATTTTGGGGCCCAATGTCTTAGGTCTGATGGTTCCGTCCATTGCCCTGAATGCCAGTTTTGCCCATATCGCCCCAAAGATGGGAGATTTGGCTTTTGTGGCACAATCAGGGGCGGTTCTGACCTCTGTGCTGGACTGGGCCACAGGGCGCGGCATTGGCTTTTCCCATATGATCAGTGTTGGCGATAAAATGGATGTCGATTTTGGCGACATGCTGAATTATCTGGCCACCGCGTCCGAAGTTCGCGCGATTATGTTGTATATTGAGGCCGTGGGCGATGCGGCGAAGTTTATGTCTGCCGCCCGTGCCGCCGCCCGTACCAAGCCGGTGGTTGTCATTAAGGCAGGCCGCATGGCGGAAGGCGCAAAGGCCGCAAGCTCCCACACAGGCGCTTTGGCCGGGTCTGATTCCGTATATGACGCAGCTTTTCGCCGTGCCGGTATGCTGCGTGTTTATAACATGCAGGAATTGTTCGATGCCGTGCAGACCCTGTCTAGCGAATTGCGCCGGATGGGATCGGTTGGAGATTCTGAGCCCTATACGGTTGGTGATCGTTTGGCGATTCTGTCTAATGGGGGCGGAGTGGGTGTGCTGGCCACCGACAGCCTGATCGAACAGGGGGGGCATCTGGCAGAACTGTCACCTGAAACCATTGCTAAGTTGAACAAGTGTCTGCCAACCACTTGGAGCAAGGGTAATCCCGTTGATATCATTGGGGATGCGACGGGTGATCGCTATCGTGAGTC
>JARGPE010000143.1 GCA_029212835.1 Alphaproteobacteria bacterium
ATCACGCAGGCAACATGGACCTGCTGCCCAACGCGCGCTTTGTTCTCCAGGAATCTGAGATCCACTTTGCTACGGGTCGAAACATGCGCCACCGGTTAATGCGCGCGCCCTTCGAATTGTCGGATGTCCAGCTGATGGTGGCACTGAATTATGGCGGTCGTGTTGATTTCTCTTATGGGGATACGGACCTTGCGCCGGGCGTCAGGCTTTATCATGTACCGGGCCATACGCATGGGCTCCAGGCATTAACTGTCGAGACAAAAAAGGGGCGTCTGTGCCTCGCTTCAGATGCGGCTCATTTTTACGACAACATCCGCCTTGGCCAGCCATTCCCGATTGTGTCTGACGTTGGCAAGATGCTTGATTCGCAAGAACGCGTTTTACAGCTTGCTGGCAGCATGGATCAGCTTATCCCTGGGCACGACCCAGCCGTCGCCAAGCGGTTCGAAAGCGTCCCTGGCGACGCACTGACCTTTGATCTGACCCGTCCCATCTGAAGGCAATATCCACGAATGCTTTCCCGCGTTCTAGGCTCAGTCAGTCACAGACGTTCTGACCTAAGTGCATAGAGGAAACATGAGTGCTCTTCCAAAGCGGGGTTTAGACGCTCAACCTCAACTGCTGGTGAGTTCCACGAGGCCAGGATGGGAAACGCCTCGATCAATCGGCACACAGGCCGGGTCAAATTCTTGCGTAATCTCTACACCATGTTCCAGCAAATGGTCATGAAACTGTGCGAGCGTATCCAGCATCTCGCCAATAAATTTATCGTGCAGCACCAACACCGGCCAATCTAATTTTTTCAGATCATCTTTCGCCCGACTGAGCCAGTGACTGTGGGGCTCTATCCAGTCCTGAGGGACGGAATTCCAGGTCACCATTGTATATTTATTGGTCACAAGATAGTCGCGTGCTTCAGGGCTGAGGATGTGTTTTCCAAGCGACCCACTGCCATTGGGCCGAAAGAATTTCCGGGGATGCGCCATGCTGCCCAGCAACTGTTCGGTTTCACCAATTTCCCGCTCAACCCGCTCTTTGCCGCCATCGCGACCAAGGGGGGTGGTGTGTGTTAAGGTGTGATTGCCGATCCAATGTCCCTCTGCCCAGGCGCGCTCCGTAAGCTTACGGGATTCCGGATCTTTCAGGCGCTCGCCAACAACAAAGAAAGTGGCCTTGATGTTGCGGTCCCCTAGGAAATCCAGAAGTCTTTCTGTTGTGCCGGGCCATGGGCCATTGTCAAAAGTGTAGCTTAGGCGCGTGGCCATCAGTTTCTCCATCATGAGGTGCCCGGCCCCGTTTGGATCGATTGGGCTTTGCTGATAAGGGCCTGCTGCAAAAGATTACCGGTACGTCGATAGTGATCGATCAGAAGTGTCACGGCCAAATCGGCATCCCGTGCCAACACAGCCTCTGTTATCGCCTCATGTTCACATCCCACATCACGACTTGCCGATCCTGTGGTGCGGGCGATGCTGCGATAGCGATTGTTTTCATCAAAGAACTGATTGCACAACCGCAACAAAATGCTTGAGCCACAGGCGGCATTCAGCGCCATGTGAAAGCTCTTATGACAGCGCTCCCATTCAAGGTCGAACTCACCGCTGCGCGACGATGTTTGCAGACGGTGCCTTGCCAGCACTATCCCTTCAATCCAATCATTCCCGCCGCGTTCGATGGCCAGACGCAGGGCGCGTTCCTCCACCAGACAGCGTATATCCAACAATTCACCAAACTCACTGGCGCTGATTTCGGCAACACGAAAGCCGCGCTGGTCTTGGCGAACCACAAGACCGTCGGAAGACAGAGAACTCAAAGCCTCTCGCACAGGCGTTGCACCAACATCCAACGCCCGGGCGATTTCCTCGATCTTCAATTTTGTGCCAGGTGCAAACTTGCCGCTGATCACATCCTCGCGGATGCGCGTGAACGTTTCGCTGGTCCTTGATCGGAACCTGCTTTCATCCGTCCTCGTCGCCATACAGCTTATCCTTTCAGCACAGTTGATTTCACCTGGCACACCTTGCCACGTCCCTCAACACAACGCAGTTGTTTGCTTAAGCCTTCTCGGCAACAACCAGATTCGAGAGCATCCCAATACCTTCGATTTCCACTTCAACCCGATCCCCCGCCTTCATCCAAACCTGCGGGCGCCGTGCATGTCCAACGCCGCTTGGCGTTCCCATGGCAATCAGATCTCCAGGTTCCAGTGTCATTATTTCGGAAAGAATCTCAACCGTCCGATAGGCATCAAAGATCATCTGATCCGTATTGGAACTCTGCATGACCGTACCGTTCAGGCGAGTTTGGATTTTCAACCCACTCGCCGCTTTGGGCAATTCATCAGCGGTAACGACACAGGGACCAAGCGCTCCCGTCCCATCAAAATTCTTGCCCGCTGTCCATTGAGCGGATTTGCGTTGATATTCGCGGATGCTGCCATCATTCATAGCAGTATAGCCAAAGATGACATCAGCGGCGTCGCTTTTCTTAACGTGACGGCACCGTTTTCCAATCACGATCGTCAGCTCGGCTTCCCAATCCAATTGTTCTGAGCACTGGGGCAGGATCATCGGATCATTTGGGCCGATCATGGATGTCGTACAGCGCATGAACATTGCTGGATATTCGGGGATGGCATGACCGCCTTCCTTGGCATGGTCTGCATAGTTGAGACCCAGACAGATGATTTTGCCCGGATTTGTGATCGGTTGCAGCAGATGGCAATCCGACACGGGAAGTCCGTCACTTTTTGGCGCGGCGGCAACGGCTTTGGCGATTTTATCTTGAACCGTTGCATCGGCGTCAATCAATTCACGCAAAGTTGCAGGTGCCCCTGGTACCAACGTTTGAACATCAAAAATCAAGTTATCTGAAAGTGCACCAAGCCGGGGCGCGTTATCTTTTTCATACGTTACGTAGCGCATCTGTCCTCACTGGAATTTAAATGTTGCTGATAATTGAACTGCCTGGAATTGAGGATTTCAAAAATAACGATGAACCAGATAAAATCAATATAAAACAAAATATCGATTTTTTATTGACTTGGGAAATGCCTCCAATATTGTTTGGTCCAGCGGCTGGCTTCGGTTTGGCCGTAAACAAAAATACCAACAAGAAATCCCTGATCGGTTTCTCAAATGGTTGGGGGTTCTTAAGGGAGGAAAAATGAAACACTTATTCCAGAAATTTCTAGCGGCGGCTGTCATTGCATCTGCCAGCTTTACAGGGAGTGCCGCTTTCGCGGAATTTCCAGACCGTCCGATTACAATGGTCGTGCCATTCTCACCAGGTACGTCCACAGATACCGTCAGTCGTTTGATTGCGAAAGTCATGTCTGAGAACCTCGGACAGCCTGTCGTGGTTGAAAACCGTGCCGGGGCTGGCGGCAGCGTTGGCACCAGTGAAGTGGTAAAATCTGATCCAGATGGATACATGATCGCCATGGGCACCGTCGGAACGCTTGCCATCAACAAGTCAATTTTCAAGGATCTCCCCTATGATCCTGAAGCAGATGTCACGCCGATTTCCTTTGTTGGCTACACCCCGACCCTGTTGGTTGTCAGTGCAGACTCAAAGTTCCAGACTCTGGAAGATCTTGTTGCTGCATCAAAGACGGGTGACGGCGTTACCTTTGCCTCCACCGGGAATGGAACATCCACCCATCTGGCCGGTGAATTGTTAAAAGTTCTGACCGGTGGGCAGATGATCCACGTACCCTATAAATCAGGTGCAGTGGGCCTTGCGGCAGTGATGTCGGGTGAAGTGGATTTCATGTTCAACCATCCTGTATCGGCGAAGAAGAATGTCGAAGCTGGTAAATTGCGGGCCTTGGGTGTCAGTGGGGCCAAGGGGTCCGTTGTTGCCCCCGAAGTGCCACCAATCAACGATACCTATGAAGGGTTCGATCTGATTGCATGGTGGTTGATACATGGTCCGGCAAACATGCCTGATGATGTTACCAAAAAGCTCAACGCAGCTGTCACAGCGGCGATGAATGATGATGAAGTACGCCAACATTTCGCCCGTAGCGGCATTACCGAAGGGGATGTTGCACTGGCTGACTTGAAAGGCTTCATCTCTGCTGAAGTGAAAAAATGGGGCTCTATCGCTGATGCGGCCAAAGCCAAGGCAGATTGACAGGCGTATGCGGCAGTCAATGACTGTGGCGATTTCCTGAGCCGAATGATGTAAAGCTAGGGGTCACACAAATGATCCCTAGCTTCACTTTCTCACCCATTGGAATATCTGATGATCCGTAAGAACGATCTTTCTGAGGTGCTATTCGCATTTGTGATCATCGCTTTTGGACTTTTCCTAGTCTATAGCGGAATTGATCTGTCGATTGGCAAAATGAGCCGCATTGGTCCTGGCTTCCTGCCGCTCTGCCTGGGCGTTGTCATTACCGGATTGGGCATTGGCATCCTGTTTGAACGTCAGGAAGAACGCAATTTTGGCCCACCTAATCTGCGAGGGCTGATCCTGATCAGTCTCGCTATTGGCGCCTTTGCCGCACTGGTCGAAACTACCGGCCTGTTCCCTGCGACGGCCGCATTGGTGGTGTTAACCGCCCTTGCCAACAATCATGAACGCATCCGCCCCTTGACCTTGATTGGAACGATCGCGGGGCTGTGCATTGTTGGATATTTGCTATTCGTCGTCGCGCTGCAATTGCCCTTCAGGCCCTTCTCGCCTGCCCTTTTCTCCTGGTTCACGGGAACGGCATAAGTCATGGAACTTCTTTCTAATCTCGCCCTCGGTATGGAAACCGCATTTTCCTACGATGCGTTGTTGTATTGCTTCATCGGCGTCTCGATTGGCACATTTGTTGGGGCCCTGCCGGGAATTGGTCCGATGGTCACCATTTCTGTCGCCCTACCGCTGACCTTTGGATTGGACCCAACAGTGGCTCTGATCATGCTGGCGGGCATATTTTATGGGGCTCAGTATGGCGGCTCGATCTCATCGATTTTATTGAATTTACCGGGCACAGCCTCCACCGCGGTAACAGCACTGGACGGCTATCCAATGACCAAGAATGGTCGCGCCGGGCTTGCCCTTTTTATCAACGCCGTGGCGTCATTCTGTGGCAGCTCGCTTGCCGTCCTGCTTGTGATGGGCTTTGCCCCTTCAATCGCGGATTTCGCGCTGGGATTCAATTCAACTGAATATTTCTCTGTCATGCTTCTCGGCCTGATCGCCGCCTGCACAATGTCCAACGGGTCCACCCTGAAGGCGCTGGTTATGGTCGCTTTTGGCCTGGTCCTTGGCATTGTGGGTCTGGATCTCAATTCAGGTGTCCCGCGTTTCACCTTCGGCTTCCTGGGCCTGACAGAGGGCATCAGCCTGATCTCCGTCGCAATGGGCTTATTCGGCATTGCCGAGATTGTTAGCAAAATGGGCGAATCCAAATCCGGCATGGGTGGTCCAGAACCTAAAATCCGTCATGTTTCTTTCCGCGATATGCTGCCGCGACGGGACGAATTATCCCGGCTGTGGGGTCCAATTCTACGCGGCACAGGAATTGGGTCTGTGATCGGATCATTACCAGGATCGGGTCCTACCGTCGCGGCATTCATGGCCTATGCAATGGAGAAAAAAGTGAGCCGCACGCCGGAGAAATTTGGAACCGGCGCCCTGGAGGGCGTTGCGGCACCGGAGGCAGCAAACAATGCCTCCGTCCAAGCGGCGTTCATTCCGACACTCAGCCTGGGTATTCCAGGGGATGTGGTGATGGCGATCCTGCTGGGTGCCATGATCATGCATGGTATCATTCCTGGACCGCAGTTCATTTCATCTCAACCGGCCATGTTCTGGGGTCTGATCGTGAGCTTCTGGATCGGCAATGTCATGCTTTTGATCCTTAACCTGCCTCTGATCGGGCTGCTGGTAAAAATCATCACCGTGCCTTCCCGGATTCTTTACCCGGTTGTGATCTTCTTCATATGCATCGGATCCTACAGCGTAGCCAACAATGTATTCGATGTCTTTGTAACACTGGTATTTGGACTGGTGGGTTACGTGCTGATGCGGCTTCGCTATAATGCGGCTCCGGTTCTCTTGGGCTTTATTCTGGGGCCCATGATGGAAGAGAATCTTCGTCGTTCCCTGGTCATTTCTCGCGGAGATTTAACGGTATTTCTGGACCGCCCGGTGAGTGTGGCACTCTTGCTGGTTTGCCTGCTCTTACTCGTCATGCCCCTCAGAAAACAGTTGATGAAATATTGCCGCTCAGCAATGTCGCGTTAATCGGCCGGGGGGATGATCCTTACGATACCGCGGTTACAAAAGGCCTGAATTAAAGGCCGCGACGCCGCTCATAAAATGCAGCAATGTAACGCCAGCAAGATTTCGGTGTCGTAGATAAAGCGCGCCAAAAATAAAGCTCGAGAAAATCGTGACCGCGACGGCCGGGAAGCCAAAATGCAAATGGAACAAACCGAAAAGGGTGCCCGTAAGAAACACGGAGCGCCACCCCGTCTTATCATTCAAGAATCGCTGAAATGATGACTGCATGAAGCCGCGCGCCACCAGTTCCTGTAAGAAGCTATGAAAAAAAATACGCCAGCGCACCCGCAGGATCAAACGGCTGTGGCTTCCCCGGCACCAGGTTGAAAGCAGCGAGAATCTGGGCGGCCCCAAAGGCAAGCGCGATTAGAATGACGGAGGCGACCGCGCCTTCAATCAAGGATTTTTTAAGGCCCTCGGTGGTGATCCCCATTTGGCGCAGCGGTATTTTCATCCGCAGCATAACCAACGCGCTGGGAATTATTAGAACCAAAAGATATTGCCACGCGAACTGCTGCGTGTAGATATTAACATCCAATTCACCCTTGGCGAGAATGTTGTTCACCAAAGTGCCGATGGCCATAACGCCAAGCACATAGACGAAGAACTGGCCGAATAAGTTCTGCTCCCGCCCAGCGGCAAGCTCCCGCTCCAAAGCGGCAATAGTCTTATCCGTGCTGGCCCGGGCGCGGCGTGTGATGGCAACGGCCAGCGCGCTTTGCAGATTAGCGAGCAGCTTTTCCCCTTTCGGCAGCGACAAGAGATCGGACGCGCGCACGCGCAATACAGAAGCCTGACAGACTGCGCGCGCAGATGCTGATCGCGGCTGTCCATCCAGCAAGGCCATTTCGCCCAATGGTTCACCAGGCCCTAAGATGACGAGACGCGACTCGCGCGCGCCCCCATCAAACATCCGGAAGACCTCGATATCTCCCTGCTCGATCAAAAACAGATCGGTCGACTTCTCACCTTCTGTTATCACCATCTCGCCAGCCTGAAGATGGATTCGATGAGAAATACGCGCGAGTCCCTGCAAGGCTTCTGTTTCGAGATTTTCTAGAATCTTGGCTGAGTAAAGAGTCTCTAGGATCGACTGCTCAGGGAGCGCTTTGGCTTCTATGCTTTCAGTCATCACGTTTCACCCTACCCTGGCCGAGCGTCATCATACTGCCGCGGTTTTGCGCATTGCGCGCCCACCAAGATAGAGGAAAACCACCGATGGCAGCAGGATCACATGATAGGTCCCATACACCCCAAGACCGAGGAATCCCTCAAATTCGATTGCCGCTAAAACAGATGCACCAAGAGCGACTATCACACCTGCAACCATCCAACGCGCGCCCGGCCAGGCGCGCAAATGTGCCAAACTGAGAACCAGAATCAGGACGAGAGCCGCCGCATAATAGCCAAGTATCCAAAGGAAATTATCTGATACGAGGATTGAGAAGATTACCAAAATGCCTGCCAATCCTCCCAATCCAACGATCAACAATCCTACTCTCTGTGAGAAAAATTCTCGCGCTGTGGCCAGGATCATAAAGAAGCTGCCGATCACAATGGTCACACGTGTTCCAATCAAGAACCAGGCCCGATCTGGATGGTGTATGGGCTCAAAAAAACCATGATCAATCGCGCCCAACATGGTCGCGGTCCCAATCAGAAAGAGGGTTAACCCCCAGTACCAAGCAGGCGAATAGCGCCTTACGTCTGTGCGGAAGGACATGCCTGCGAGAAAGAAAACCAAGCAGGCAAGCAAGATATCTGTAACAGAGGAAAGTGCGAGATCCGAAAGCACCTAAATCAGACCTTCCACATCGTGTTGCGCGCCAAAACCGTTATATTTCGATAAGTCATTCGCTCTTATAACACACCTTCCAATACCGACAATTGCAAACCAATGCGGCGAGAATTTTAAGACTCTATGCTAAATTAATTCAGCCTAGAGGACTCTCGAAGAGGCGCATCTTGGCCAATGGGAATCAGATCGCATAACGCCGCTATAGTTCTACACGCCTGCGGCCAATGAAAATCATCGCGCACCTTCTCAGGTGGGATGGTCGGGGCGGCGATCGCCGTATCCAGCGCTGCGCAGGCGCCGTCCATATCGGTGTAGAAATGCGTGTTGGGGTACCGGCGGAATGGCTCATTTGCCGGACATTCGGGTATCACGACATGGCGCCCCGCCACCAGTGCCTCCGCCGTGGTCGTGCACAGCACCTCGCTGGTCGATGGATTGAAGAAAGTCTTATAAGGTTGAATCCGGGTCCATGGTTCCGCTGAAGGACCAAGAAAGGTCAATGGTGCATTGGCAGAACAGGCCCTTGCCTTAACTGCAACCTGGTCCGCACCGTCCCCGATAACATCGATTGAATGACCGGTCCTGCAGGCTATCTCAATTAAATCCGCAAGGCCTTTCTCCCATATCAACCTTCCCAGGAAGTAAATCCCTGTCTGCCCGTCTCGAACAGGCTCAACATCGCGCCACGTGCTGGATACGCCGGTCACCTGTGCTTCTCGCAGTCTGCCGCCGACATCGGCGATCTCCGCCACGGCCCCCGATAATGGAATTGCGATATCGGTATGTTTGGCAACGCGGGTTCTATGATACCATGTGACAAACCGAGCCAAACCATCGCTTAGCCAAGCTGGCATGGCACGGTGCTTATGTGTGGATCGGACATAGTCTGCATAATTGGTCATCACAATTCCCACGACCTTATTCGCAGCCAGGGCACGGCGTGGCGTCGTCCATGGAATCCATCCCAGATGCTCAGGCTCGTGCAAAATCAAAGCGTCCGCAGAGGGGATGGAGCGGAAAATATCACCGGTTGGCATTATCGACCGTGTGAGCCACCAGACGCTGGCTTTATAGGGAACGATGTCTGGTAAGGGGGGACACCCAATCCGCTGTGCCTCCTCATGCAGGGCGGAGGCTTGATCCTCAAATGTCTTATAAATGGGCCCGCCCCAGAGGCTCTGCCCAGCTTCCTCCACCCAGGGAATGACGTAAACGACATTAAGCCCCATAGCTTTTAGGCCAGCAGCATGCCAAAGCGAGAAGTAAGAGGGTCCCGTTCGCCACGGAAGCGCCGCTGTGGTCACAACTGCGACATCATAGTGCCGCTGTCGCGGGTCAGGGCAAGCTTCAGTCATCTTGAATCCAATACCATCGTGAACTCTCGTCTTAAGACATTTCAGGAAAGACATCGGTTTGGAGTACCCAATAGGCACTATCTAAACCCAGGCGATATACCAAACCTAGACGGAGTCTGGCGCAACGATGGAAGAGCATCAACGTTTAATCCGGCCCAGCCTGTTTAGTTCTCAAACTGGGCAGGAATGTGTAGTGTCTGGTCAGGTGGCGGCAACAACGCAAATAAGGCCCGATGGTGAAGGACTGTTATGACGTCTCGTAATATACTGGTTACTGGTGGCGCAGGATACGTGGGCAGCCATGCCTGCAAGGCGCTCGCGGCAGATGGATGGACGCCAGTCGTCTTTGATAATCTGACGAATGGTCATGATTGGGCCGTCCGATGGGGGCCTTTGGTTGTCGGTGATGTCCGGAACAGAGCTCAGTTACGATCCGCAATGGAAACCTATCATCCGAAGGGTGTATTGCATTTTGCAGGCCGAATTGAACCAGGTGATTCGCTACGCGAACCCATTGAGTTCTATGACGTCAATGTTGGCGGCACCATCGCCCTATTAGAAGCGATGGCAGACGCCGATATCAGGGCACTGATCTTCTCAAGCACCGCTGCTATTTATGGGAATTTGGATGAATGCCCCGCAACCGAAGACCATCCATGCAATCCATTTACGCCGTATGGGCGCTCTAAGCTTATGGCTGAGCAGGTCATTGAAGATGTGGGGAAAGTACACGGAATTTCCTGGACTGCGGCGCGTTACTTCAACGCGGCCGGAGCGGACGCAGACCTCGAAACCGGGGAGGCACACATGAACGAGGTGCACCTGATACCCCGCGCGATTGAGGCATGCTTGGGTAGAAGCCAAGAATTCTCAATCTTTGGTACGGACTACCCCACGCCAGACGGCACTTGTATTCGGGACTTCATCCATGTCACCGATTTGGCAACCGCTCATGTTGCCGCGCTCAACCGGCTGCTAGCGGGAGGAACGCCGGTCCAATTGAATTTGGGAACCGGCAAAGGGGTTTCCGTTCTAGAACTGATTAAAACCCTTGAAGAGGTAGCGGGAAGTCCAGTCCCAACAACGGTCCGGTCGCGTCGAATCGGCGATCCCCCCATATTGGTGAGCGATGCAACACGCGCACACGAGGTTCTGTCCTGGCAACCTCGTCATAGCGACGTCACGACGATTTTAAAAGATGCTTGGGCGTGGCATCGCGGTGACACCTTTGTCCAGAAAATGTTAGAGTCACGCTGACGGCTTAAACCAATTCACCCCACTCATCATTCTTCGGCTGTTGGACTTAGTCCGCGACAAGCTTAAAAATAACCTGCTTACATCGATCATGGCGGGCATAGTGAAACTGCTCCTGTACGACCGCCCTCGCTCCGACTTTTTGGAACAATGCCTCCCATTCCTCCATGCGCAGATCGGTGTAG
>JARGPE010000144.1 GCA_029212835.1 Alphaproteobacteria bacterium
AGACAGGCCGTGAGTCATGCAGGCAATGATCCAGCACCCGGGCGATTTCCTGTGCCGCCGTGGCGGGATCATCCAACCGCGCCTGATCACAGGTCAATTCCTTAAAAATTTGCCATTGGGAGTCCAGCCTTTTGACCTGATGATGCAATAGCAGACCGCGCTGCCCCTCTGCCTTGCCTGGCGCACCCGAGATGATCACCATCGGGGTCTTTTCCGCATAGGCCTGGGCAACGGGATTAATCATGTTCAACGCGCCCGCACCATAGGTGACGCAGGCGACTGAAAGCCCGCTGGTAAATCGCGCTGCCCCATCAGCAGCAAAGCCAATCCCCGGCTCATGACTGAGCGTGTAGAGCGGCAAAATATTGCTGCTTTCCATCACCTTGAAAAAGGGCAGAGCGAAGTCGCCGGGAATGCCAAAGATCTCTCCGGCTCCGCGATCCTTTAATGCCTGTAGAACCGATTCTGCCAAACCTGCCATGATGCCGTTCCCTGTATAGTTTGTAAGGTTGATTTTAACTATGGACAGGTGAAAATTTCTGCGCAATCCAGCGACAAAAAAAAGAAACAATCGATATGCACAGCGGCAATTTCGTGAAACCCTTGGGCCGCAATCGTGATCGCGTCCGCAAGAGAGTTGCGGCGCCTAAAACAAGGGAACAAGCATGAAAATTGGTTTCATCGGTCTGGGCAATGTCGGGGGTAAACTGGCCGGCAGCCTGTTGCGCAATGGCAAAGACGTGATGGTGCGCGATTTAAACGACGCACTCGTCGCAACATTTGTGGAGAAAGAAGCCAAAGCTGCGGCCAGTCCCAAGGCTATGGCTGAGGCGTGTGATATCATCATCACCTGCCTGCCATCCCCCGCCGCCAGCGCGGCTGTGTTGGAGGCGGAAGATGGTGTCCTCGCAGGCCTGAGCGCAGGCAAGATCTGGGCAGAAATGAGCACCACCGACGAGGCCGAAGTCAAACGGCTGGGTGCAAAGGTCAAGGCCTTGGGCGCAGAGCCGATTGATTGCCCGGTCAGCGGTGGATGCCATCGCGCCGCCACCGGCAATATTGCCATTCTGGCAGGTTGTGATCGTGCCGCCTTCGAGAGGATGTTGCCTGTTCTGACCGTTCTGGGACGCCGTGTGCTGCATACCGGCCCTCTGGGCAGTGCATCCGTCCTGAAGGTCATCACCAATTATCTGGCGACCGCCAACCTGATCAGCCTGACAGAGGCCCTGACCACGGCAAAAGCGGCAGGCATGGATTTAGGCACAGCCTATGAAGCGATTAAGATTTCGTCGGGCAATTCCTTTGTCCACGAAACTGAAAGTCAGGTCATCCTGAATGGCAGCCGCGATATCAGCTTCACCATGGATCTGGTGCTGAAAGATATCGGCCTGTTCCAGACCATCGCCGATCGCGCCGGTGTGCCGCTGGAACTGAACCCAAAGATGATTGAAATTTTTGAAGACGGCCAACGTCGCTATGGCGCGCGGGAATGGTCACCCAACATCATCCGCCGACTGGAAGACGCCTGTAACATTAAAGTTGTGGCCCCCGGTTTCCCGGCGGAAATTTTGGATGATGAGCCGGAAGAGCCCGGTTATGAAGTGATTCCAAAAGGACGCGTGACGGCCTAAAGCCTGATGATTGATCCCCTCCCCCAACACGGGGGAGGGGATCAAAATAGACTCAGGATTCCCGGCGGCGCTTGTCTTTCTTACGCTCGTTGGGATCCAGGATCGCTTTGCGCAAGCGGATCGATTCCGGCGTGACTTCCACCCGTTCATCATCCTGAATATAAGCCAAAGCCTCTTCCAGGGTGCGACGGATCGGTGGCGTCAGCTTGACGGTATCTTCCTTGCCCGATGCGCGGAAGTTGGTCAGCTGCTTTGCCTTGATCGGGTTCACTTCAAGGTCATTGCCCTTGTTATGCTCCCCGATCAACATGCCGACATAAACAGGATCACCTGGATCAACGAACAAGGCACCACGGCCTTCCAGATTGGTCAGAGCGTAAGGAGCGGCTGTGCCTTGTTCAGCAGAAATCAGCACCCCTTCGCGGCGACCGGGGATCGGACCCTTATGAGGCGCAAAGCCCTTAAACAAACGCGACAGAATGCCGGTGCCGCGCGTATCAGCCAGGAATTCGCCCTGATAGCCGATCAAACCGCGAGACGGGATGTCAAAGACGATCCGCGTCTTGCCGCCACCGGATGGGCGCATTTCGGTCATTTCACCTTTGCGCAGACCCATCTTTTCAACCACGACGCCGGAGAATTCTTCATCCACGTCGATCTGGGCTTCTTCCATTGGCTCCAGACGTTTGCCGTTTTCGTCTTCACGATACAGCACGCGGGGCGGTCCGACAGTCATTTCAAAGCCTTCACGGCGCAATTGCTCCAGCAACACACCTAGCTGCAATTCGCCTCGACCGGCGACTTCAAAAGCATCCTTCTCGTCGCTTTCCGTCAATTTGATTGCGACATTGCCTTCGGCCTCACGGATCAGACGATCCCCGATCATACGACCAGTCAACTTGTCACCTTCACGACCGGCCAAGGGGCTGTCATTCACCGATACAGTCATCGCCATTGTGGGCGGCGAAATCGGACGAGCGGGAATCGGTTCTTCCACCGACGGGTCACAGATCGTATCAGCCACAGTGGTTTTACCCAGCCCAGCGACGGCAACAATATCACCCGCCATGGCGCTTTCGACGGGCTCGCGCTTCAGGCCGCGGAAGGCCAGCAATTTGGTCAGGCGCGCCTGTTCCATCACCTTACCACTGCGTCCCAAGCCTTTAACGGTGCGGTTTACCGTAATGGTCCCTGACAGAATACGCCCGGTCAGAATGCGTCCCAGATAAGGATCGCTTTCCAGGGTCGTCACCAGCATTTTAAACGGACCATCTGGATCAGCGACCGGCGGAGAAACATGCGCCAGAACGCGATTGAACAGCGGAGTCATATCTGTCCGGTCTTCTTCCAGCGTCTCAGCCGCCCAGCCCTGTTTGGCAGAGGCATAGAGAACCGGGAAATCCAATTGCTCGTCCGTGGCATCCAATGCGACGAACAGGTCAAATACCTGATCAATCACCCAGTCAGGGCGTGCATCGGGCTTATCAACCTTATTGATCAGAACGATGGGCTTCAGGCCCAGGTCCAAGGCCTTGATCAGTACGAATTTGGTTTGCGGCATTGGCCCTTCGGCGGCATCAACCAACAGAACCACACCATCGACCATAGAAAGGATACGCTCCACCTCGCCCCCGAAATCGGCGTGGCCGGGGGTATCGACGATGTTGATGCGGGTGCCCTGCCATTCAACAGAGGTACATTTTGCCAGGATCGTGATCCCGCGTTCTTTTTCCAACTCGTTGGAATCCATGGCACGATCTGTCAGCGCACTGTGCGTCTGTACCGCCCCGGATTGGGTCAACAGCTTGTCAACCAGGGTCGTTTTCCCATGGTCAACGTGGGCGATAATCGCGATATTCCGCAGGTCCATTTTCAAATCTCAACTTTCAAGGGCTTGGGTCAAAAAGGCACCGATCCAGGTGGCAACGCGGTCGGCATCGGGCGCATGGGACGTCTTTGCAACAGTAGTCAGCGCCGCATCAACTTTTTCCTCACCGATCCGCGCCCGGCGCACATCATAAAGGTCCCCAACATAGGCACTGGGCATTTCAGGGTGGCTTTGCAGGGTCAAAACCTTATCGCCAATTGCCAGCATTGCATTGTTGCAAAAATCACTGCTGGCCAAAACTTTCGTGCCCGGAGGCAATGCCGTCACCTGATCCTGATGAGACACATAAGTATCGAAGTTATCATTTACAGAGGCATTCCCCATCCAGGACGGTGCCTGTTTGATGGTATAGCGATGCGCCCCAACGCCCCAGCCTTTTTCAGACTTACCGGCCTGACCACCCAAGGCCTGGGCGATGATCTGGTGGCCAAAGCAAATGCCAACCATCGGCACACCGGCCTTATGGGCATCCTGAATGAAATCAATCAAACGACTGATAAAGGGCACGTCATCATAAACGCCATAGGCACTGCCAGTGATCAGCCAGGCATCGCATTCGGTCACAGTGCGGGGAAAGCCGTCTTCGATGACCGGGTAGCCAATGACCTCCGACCCATCCGGCAGATGCGAACGCAGGAGATCCTCAAACATGACCGGATAGGTTCCATGTTTTTCATCAAGCGGCGCAGGCGGCCGCCCGGCCTCTAGAATGCCGAGTCGCATCAAAATCCTCTTTCACGTGTAAACTTTGCGCGGCTTGTAGCTGAGCGCAGGCCATTCGTCCAGCAAGGTTTAGCGGTTGCCACCGCACTGCAACATCCTATGTTTAGAGTCCGAGACCTATTTCACCATAAGGAAGACGCAAAATGAGCAAGCCAAAAATCCTGGCTTTTGCCGGAAGCGCTAGAAAAGACTCCCTGAATAAGAAGGTTTTAGCCGTTGCTGTGAAAGGTGCCCAGGAAGCGGGCGCAGAGGTAACTGTGATCGATCTGCGCGATTATCCCATGCCCATCATGGACGAAGACCTGGAAGCAGCCGAGGGTATTCCCGCCAAAGCAAAAGAACTCCGTGCGCTGTTTGCCGAAAATCACGGTCTGTTGCTGGCCTGCCCGGAATATAACAGCTCTATCACCCCGTTGTTGAAGAATACCATCGACTGGGTATCCAGACCTGATGAGAATGGGTCTGGCCTGCGATTCTTTAGCGACAAAACAGCCTCCTTGATTTCTGCCTCCGGTGGGGCGCTGGGTGGGTTGCGCGGCCTTGTCCATGTGAGGGCCATCTTGGGAAATATCGGCGTGCATGTGCTGCCGAAGCAATTGGCCGTGTCCGGTGCGGCGAAGTTGTTCAACGAGGATGGGTCCATAAATGACGCGGATCGGGAAAAGCAGCTAAAGGATATCGGTGCAAATCTGGCGGAGATGACGGGTAAGATCATTTCCTGATAGTCTAGGGCTGTTATGACAGCACCGATCTTCCTGTTTACCGATTTCAGCCTGAAAGGGCCCTATGTGGGGCAAATGAAGGGCGCAATTCATTCGGTTTTCTCGGACGCATCTATCATCGATCTGATGCATGACGCCCCGGCGATGAATCCAAGGGCCAGCGCCTATCTGCTGGCTGCCGCAATCCGGGACTTGCCCACCGATGCCACCATTATCGCTGTCGTCGACCCGGGCGTCGGCAGCGACAGGGAAGCCTTGCTGATTCAGGCCGATGGGCGTCGGCTGGTCGGCCCCGATAACGGGCTGTTGGAAATTGTCAGACGGCAGGCGGAGACGTCAGAAACATTCGTACTGAATTGGCGGCCCAAAAAATTGTCAGCCAGCTTTCATGGTCGCGACCTGTTTGCCCCAGCCGCCGCAAACTGGGCAAAAGGCCAGCAACCGGTCTGCACACAGATTTTTACGCCGACCATTATCGGGCAAGACTGGCCCGATGATCTGGCAGAGGTGATTTATATCGATGGCTATGACAACGCGATGACGGGTGTCCGGGCACAGACCCAACCAGAGCGGATCACCCTGACTTTACCAAAGGGAATAACCATTCCCCAGGCACGAACCTTTTCAGACTGCCCAACAGGAACTGGCTTCTGGTATAAAAACAGCCTGGGCCTGATCGAAATCGCCATCAATGGGGGCAGTGCGGCTGCGATATTTGATCTGAAAGTCGGAGACCTGATCCAGCTCTAGTTCAGGATCGCCTTTGAGATTGCAGCCTGATCCAGACCTTTCAGCCCGATGATCACCAATTCCGACCGGCGTGGCTCGTCTGATCTCCAGGCGCGGTCAAAATAACGGCGCAGGCGCGGACCCACGGCCTGAACAACCTCGCGGCGTGCAACGCCGGGACGATCCAAAAAGCCCTTAACCCGCAGGATATCATGCTCCCCCACAGCCTTTAAGATGCGCGCCTCCAGGGCGTCGGCATCGGTGATACTGTCCAGGCGCAGGGTGAAGCTGTCGAAATCGTCATGGTCGTGATCGTCACCGTTTTCCCCATGGCCATCATGATGGCTGGGGCGATTGGCCAGATCATCTTCGGCCTTAGACTCAAGTCCCAACATCACGAGGGGATCGACCGCAGCCTCTCTGGCCCGCACAAAGCGAACGCCAGGGCGCATCATGGCGGCCAATTCGACCTCAATCCGATCCGCAACGCCGTCTTCCAACAGGTCCAGCTTGTTCAGGATCACCATGTCTGCACACAGCAATTGATCCTCAAACACCTCTTCCAGTGGATTATCGTGATCCAGAGAGTCATCGGCTTCCCGCTGGGCCTGAACAGCCGCCTCATCATCGGCAAAGCGCCCTTCGGAAAAGGCCTTGCTGTCAACCACGGTCACAACACCATCCACCGTGATACGCGATTTCACTTCCGGCCAGGCAAAAGCCTTCACCAAGGGCTTGGGCAAAGCCAAGCCAGAGGTTTCAATCAGAATGTGATCCGGCGGATTGGGCCGCGCCAGGATCGCCTCAATCGCTGGCAGGAAATCATCCGCAACGGTACAGCAGATGCAGCCATTGGCCAGTTCCACAACGTCATCCTCGTCACAGCCTTCAATGCCACAGCCTAGCAGCAATTCACGGTCGATTCCCAAATCGCCAAACTCATTGATCAGAAAGGCCAGGCGCTTGCCGCGATTGTTTTCGATCATATGGCGGATCAGGCTGGTCTTACCAGCACCCAGAAATCCTGTAACGACGGTGGCGGGGATGCGTGTTGCCATGATGTAGTCTTATCCTTTTAACGTCAGGGAAAGGCCCGCAGCGATGAACTCTACACGATCAACTGCTGCGGCGATGGATTGATTCAAACGGCCCTGCTCATCGCGAAACCGACGAGCCAACGCATTGTCTGGTACGATGCCCAGGCCAACTTCATTGGAGACGACAAGCACAGGTCCGGCTGCGTCTTTCAAGGACTGAATGAGATGTTGTGTCTCAACGGTGATATCCCGTTCTGCAAAAGTCAGATTGCTGAGCCACAGGGTCAGACAGTCGATCAGCAGAATGCTGTCCGGCGTCGATGCCGCCGTGATCGCAGCGGGCAGCTCTAGCGACGCCTCTATCGTACGCCAGTTTGGGCCGCGCTCCGCCTTATGCAAATCAATGCGCTCTTGCATTTCATCATCAAAAGCCTGGGCTGTTGCGATATAGATTGGGGTCTTGCCAGAGGTTTCCGCCAAGCTCAATGCCCGGCGGGTCTTGCCAGACCGCGCCCCGCCCAAGATGAGACAGTTCTTAAAGGGAACATCTTCTGTCATCGCAGCATCTTGCCGCCCGGCGGGCGTTCTCCCGGTAGTCGATTGACCAGAACCGTTCGCCAGCTCAACTGCCCCTTACCCGGTTGGGGATCTTCCGGTCCGGTCTCAATCCTGTCGATCCGGGTCAAGGAGCAATTATCAATGGTGAAAGACAGAGCCCGTTCCGGGTCCATGCCCAGCGCAATGGCCAATGCCGCGCGGATCGTTCCACCATGAGCAACAGCTACAATATTACGGCCTGGGTTTTTGTCTGATATCTCTTCGATGGTGCAAGCAACCCGGGCGATTAGATCAACAAAGCTCTCCCCCCCTGGTGGGCGGCAATGGGCCGGACATAGCCAGAAGTCATGCACGACACGCGGATCTACTTTTTCAACTTCTGCATAATGCTGTCCCTGCCAATCGCCAAAACTCTGTTCTGCCAGATCTGGAAATTCCATACGGGCTGGTAAGGATAGACCTGCCGCCATAATCGCATCCGCCGTCTGGTGTGTGCGCATCAAATGACTGGTCACAAGCAGGGCATCTTCGGGCAGCATGGCCGCGATGCCAGAATACAGGTCGGGATCATCGGTATCGCAGGGTAAATCTGCTGCACCATAGATTCGGCCATCATTTACCGTCACGGGGGCATGTCTGATCCACCACCATCGCGTTACCGTAGTTGCCATCGTCCAGCCCCCTAACTTCCTAAAATGATTGCCAATACGGCAAGACAGGCAATCTCACTGAGTTGTTCCGTTGCCCCTAGACTGTCGCCATTCACCCCACCCAATTTAGATTTCGATAGCGACCCCATCAACAGTGCGACAACACAAACCGTGACGATCATTAAAGGCGACAGCCAAAGCGGTATAAAGATTAGGACAAAGCCTGTTAAAAACATCGAAAGAATAAGGGCTACTGAGACCGCCAGCCCACTTGGCGCACCAACCATGGCGGCAAGACCGGTCTTTGACGCCCTTGGAAACCGCATCATCGCCAGCGGCAGTCCAGACCGGGCCAGAGCGTGAACCGCAACCAGCATCATACCACTACCCCCTCCCCAATAGGTGGCCAGTTCAGCGATCAACGCTGCCTTGATTCCCGTCCCCATAATAAGCGCCAGAACGCCATACGCCCCGCTGCGACTATCGCGCATGATTTCCAGGCGGCGTTCCGGTGTATAACCGCCCCAAAAGCCATCGGCACAATCCGCAAGACCGTCCTCATGCAGTGCGCCCGTTACAAGGGCACTGGCAGCTAGCGCAAGAAATGCCGCGACAAGAGGCGTAAGTCCCAGCGTCAAAGCCCCCCACAGCACCAGCCCGGACAGAGCCCCGACGACTGCCCCCGCTAGGGGAAATGCCCAAACTGACTGTGCCAAGGGGGCCTCTCGATAAGGAACGGGCAAGCGCGTCATAAAGCCGATCGCGACCCATAGCTGATCCAGGCGCAATCGCACCTGATTCTTTTGCCCCTCAGGCTTTCCATTTTCCATCTTGCCCGTCATGGTGCGAAGGCTTAATCCGAAGGGCGAATGCACGCAAGGGCGGACTGATGCCAGTGAAGGAGAATCCCATGAGCGACGAGACCTCTAACGAGGCGGAACCAAAGGCTGATCTGAACGAAATCCGGTCCTTGATCATGGCTTTTCCGGGCCCTGATTTTGCGGCACGCGATGCCGCACGGGCCAGAGAAGCAACGCTGACCAAGCCCCCCGGCGCCCTGGGTCGCCTGGAAATTTTGGCAGAATGGGTCGCTGTTTGGCAGGCCCGAACCCCACCCCGCATTGAGCGCCCTCGCGTCGCTGTCTTTGCCGGAAATCACGGAGTTGCAGCGCAAGGCGTCTCTGCCTATCCCGCCGAAGTCACCGCCCAGATGGTCGCGAACTTTCAGGGGGGCGGCGCTGCGGTCAATCAACTGTGTTCCGTCCATGACGCGGAATTGCGCGTCTACGAAATGGCACTGGAACACCCGACCAAGGACTTCACCCAGGGCCCGGCAATGACGGAGGAAGAATGCGCCACGGCCATGGCCTATGGCATGATGGCAGTGGACGAGGGTATCGATTGCCTGTGCTTAGGTGAAATGGGGATTGGCAATTCCACCGCTGCCGCTGCGGTTGCCCATGCGCTATTCGGCGGCACCGCAACCGATTGGACCGGACCGGGAACCGGCGTGACGGGCGATGCCATGTCGCGCAAGATTGATGTCGTAGATCGGGCCGTCACGCTACACCTGCCAAATACCATCGACCCATTCGACGCCTTGCGCCGCATGGGGGGATTTGAACTGGCCGCTATTACGGGCGCGATCATTGCCGCACGCATGGGACGTGTACCTGTCATTCTGGATGGCTATGCCTGTACGGTCGCAGCCGCCGTATTACACCAGATGGACCATCATGCCCTGGACCATTGCATCGTGGGGCACCTATCTGCAGAACCCGCCCACGCAGACCTTTGCAAGAAAATTGGAAAAGAACCGGTCCTCAATTTCGGCATGCGTCTGGGCGAAGGGTCCGGGGCGGCCCTGGCCCTTTCCATCGTGAAATCCGCTGTTGCTTGCCACAGCGGCATGGCCAGCTTTGCAGAGGCTGGCGTCAGCGATAAAGAGGCCTGATTGATGGCAGGATCGGACCAAACACAGGATCGCGTCATTGCCTTCCTGTCTGATCCGACCACCCATGGCGGCGAGATCCCGCAGCGGATTGAAACCCATGGGGCCATCATTTTCCTGCTGACGGACCGCGCCTATAAGCTAAAGAGGGCCGTGGAATATTTCTTCATGGATTTCTCCACCCTGGAGAAACGACAGCAGGCCTGTCAGAACGAAATCCGCCTGAACCGACGGACCGCACCCGATCTGTATCGTGGCACCCGCATGATCCTTCAGGGGCCAAACGGCCTGACATTGGGTGATCTGGATACAAATTCAGACGCCGCCGTGGAAATTGTTATTGAAATGTCCCGGTTTAAAAACACCTTTGCCGATGTTCCACCCACCGAAAATGAATTGCGCCTTGTCGCCGTGGCCATTGCAGAATTTCACAATGCCCAACCCAGTCTTGAGAAGGTTGGTGGTTCCGTACCCTTGGGCAAGACACTGGCTGGCAACCTGAAAATGTTGGCGGAAGAGACACATTGCGATCAAGAAACTGTCGCGCAATTGAAATCATCCGCGACAGATATGCTCAAACGGGTCACTGCTTTACTGGATCAACGCGCAAGCTCTGGATCGGTGCGCCACTGTCACGGCGATCTGCATCTTGCTAACATCTGTCGCTGGCAGGGTGTGCCGACCCTGTTTGACTGCATCGAATTCAACGATTCCTATGCCCATATCGACGTTTTGTATGATCTGGCCTTCCTGATAATGGATCTGGACGCCCATGACCGTCGCGATGGGGCGGCCATTGTTTTTAATCGCTATTTGGAACGGCGTCCCACAGACATATCCGACCTTCGTCTTATGCCTCTATTTCTGTCCATGCGCGCGCAAGTTCGTGCCAAGGTCGGC
>JARGPE010000145.1 GCA_029212835.1 Alphaproteobacteria bacterium
TCGAAAGAATTACTGTCGTTAGATATCGTTCCGGTATGAATTTTCAGGCGTTCAGGCCGGATCATCAGCAGCAGTTCTCCCGCTGGCAATTCATGATCAATGTTCAGAACCGTGCCCGCATAGGAGGCTGTGTTTCCAGACCGTGTGACCGGTAGAAAGGCTGAATCCCCGATGAAGTCAGCCACAAATCGATTGGCGGGCTTGTCATAAATCATAGCGGGTGTATCGACCTGCATCAGCTTGCCATGATTCACCACCGCGATGCGGTCAGACATGGTCAGCGCCTCGCGTTGATCATGTGTCACATAGACTGTCGTCATGCCCAGTTTCTCGTGCAGGCGGCGCAGTTCGATTTGCATATGATCGCGCAGCTTCTTATCCAGCGCTGACAGCGGTTCATCCATCAATAAAATCTGGGGTTCAAAGACAATGGCACGGGCAAGGGCAACGCGCTGTTTCTGGCCACCTGATAATTGCTCGATCCGGCGTTCGCCATAGCCGCCCAGTTGCACCGTTTCCAGGGCCCAGTCACAGCGCTTGGCAATTTCTTCCTTCGACACGCCGCGCACGCGCAGCGGATAGGCAATGTTGCCCGCGACCGTCATATGGGGAAACAAGGCGTAGCTCTGAAACACCATGCCGACATCGCGTAGATGTGGGGGCATGTGGATGACCTCTCGGTCTCCAAACAATACGCTGCCGCAATCAGGTCGCGTAAATCCTGCCAGGACCATCAGCAATGTTGTTTTTCCGGAACCAGAAGGCCCCAATAGTGTTAAAAACTCCCCCTTCTGAATATCCAAATCCACAGCGTCTAAGGCTTTGGTTCGACCATAGGCCTTTGTAACACTTCGGATCGTGATGGGGAGGGCTTCTCTGTCTGGACTTGTCACACTCATACTCCTGAAGGCGCGTAGGATTTTTAAATGGAGGGGCACAGATGCCAAATAGACATCTGTGCCCGAACCCCTGCTAGCCTTATTCAGTCAGCATTTCTTGATATTTTTCAGCCGCAATGGCTTCCCATTTTTCATACCATGCCAGGTTGATCGGCAGCTGTTTTGCTGCGTTCTCAGGATAGGATGGCAATGCACGCGCCGTGGCTTCATCGATTGTGCCCAGATCATAGGCCGCTTTGTTTGTCGGGCCATAAGTGATGTATTTGGGCAGATTTGCTTGAATTTCCGGCTTGGAAATCTCTGCAAGGAACTTCATCGCCAAATCTTTGTTCGGCGCGCCTTTCGGAATGGCGAAACAATCATAATCCAGCAGCGCCTGGTTAAAGGTATAAGATACCTTGGCACCATCGGCTTTGGCGACGTCAAAACGACCGTTCCAACCTGTGGTCATGTCGACTTCGCCATCTTTCATCAGCTGTGCCTGTTGCGCACCCGATGACCAGTAGACAGCAATAGAATCTTTGATAGAGCGGATTTTGTTGATTGCGCGTTCGATGCCTTCCTCGGAATCGAGGACCTTATAGACATCTTCCGGTGCAACGCCATCAGCCATCAAAGCGGGCTCAAGAGCACCGGCAACTTTGCCGCGATAGGCGCGTTTACCAGGGAATTTCTTGGTATCAAAGAAGTCAGCCCAGCTTTTTGGACCATTCTCGCCATAGGTTTCGGTATTCCAGGCTGCAACAACGGAGAACACATCCCCACCAACGCAATATTTATCGTAAAGACCTGGGTAGAATTGGGAAACATCGATTACCGAGTAATCGAGCGGCTCCAGCAAACCTTCGGCACCGGCGCGGGCAGCGCTGCCAGATCCACTAACCACGATATCCAAGGTAACCGCGCCGGTTCCAACCTGCAGACGGACATCCGACATGCCGCCATAGGTTTCTTCTTTAACTTTGATGCCGGTCGCTTCGCTGCCGGGTACAAACAAGGCTTTGCTCTGTGCCTCTTGATATGATCCACCCCAGGATGCGATCGTTACTGTATCATCGGCAAAAGCCCCGCTGGTGATTGCCGCATTGGCAAGCATTATCGCTGCCGCACTGGCTAAAATCATCTTATGTTTCATCACGTCACTCCTCTGTGTTAGATCGGTGGTACGACAGTCGCCCCCCGATTTCTTATTTGCCGCCGCGTAACTCCGATCTTATGGATCGGTGCGCCGGCATTCTTAAATCCCACCCACACTATTGGTAGGTAGGGAAACTTCTATTGATTCAATAGATTGGCATTGTGTTTGGCCTTCTCGCTGGCGCGCGTATCCAACCAACGATACCAAGCGACAGTGGCAGGCAAAAACCAAGGTGTTCCGTAATACAACGGGCGTGTTGGGAAGGGCAGATCATCAAATGCTGTTTTCCCCGACGATAAGCCCAAAATTCGCTGTCCAGTTCGCATGCCCAAATAGCTGGACATCGACACGCCTGATCCACAATAGCTGGCGGCGTAGTGCATTCCGTCATGGCGACCGCAATGGGCCAAAGTGTCAAAACTATAGGCAACAGTGCCTGCCCAGGAATGAGAGACTTTCCAGTCCCGCAGTTCAGGGAAGATGCGCGTCATGTCATGATATAGGGCCGGTGCACTGATTTTAGGATCTGTCTCACCAGCACTGACGCGGCCTCCAAAAACGACCCTTCGTCGATCTGGAGACGCACGGAAGTAGTAGACAACCCTGCATGTGTCGCCGGCAATCCTATTCTGGGGAAATAAGGTATCCACTAAGGATTCAGGCAATTCCTCTGTTGCGATCATGTAGCTGCCGATTGGTATGACGCGGCGGCGTAGCCAGGGTAAAAGCTTGCCTGAATAGCCATTGGTAGCAATAACGACATCTTTGGCGATGACCGATCCTCGATTTGTCGTCAGGACAAAGCCATCTTTGGTTTTTTCAATCTGTAGCACGGGCGTATAGGCCATCACCTGTGCCCCAGCATCCAGCACCCGTTGAAGCAAACCACGATGGTATTTGGCTGGGTGCAGGGACGCATGATTTTTATAGAGGGCGCCGCCAAAATAAGCGTCCGTGCCTAGCTGTTGTCTTTGTTCGCTGCGCGGTATGATTTCCACGTCGTCTTGCACCGCGGCTTGTTGTTTCGCATCCTGTGCCAGACGCTCATAATGCTGTGGCGTGTGTGCGGCGTGGAACCGACCGACATGGCCAAAGTCGCATTCAATGCCTTCGCGTTGAATGAAATCTCCAATCCAATTCAGGGCTGAATGGCCTTCTTTATGGATAGCGATGGCCCGTTCAATTCCAAATTTTCGGGCCAGCTTCTCAATGGAGGGCTTGATACTTGTGCTGATCTGTCCACCATTCCGCGAACTGCAGCCCCAGCCAGCCTGCTCCGCATCCAGGACTAGGGTGCTGCGCCCGCCGCGTACGGTCTCCAGAGCAGCATTTAATCCCGTATAGCCAGAGCCAATTACTGCCACATCCACACGATTGGGCAAACCGCAGCGGGGGTCACCATTATCGTTCTGGGGTGTTAAATCCAGCGGTTGGGCATCATCCCACCAAATCGGTGTTTCTTTGAAGTTTTCGGTGAACAGACCCTCGGTCTGCTCTCTTAATCTTCCAATACTCTGCGCAACCGAACCAAAAGTGTCCGCAACCAAAATACCGCCACCCCCTATAACCGATAAGACCCAGTGAACGCATCAGATGCGCTGATAGCGCTGCTAGGCGTCTCAAGTATTAACGCACACTATCGAGGGGCTTATGCTCTATAGTCAATTTAATTTATCTATTGTATAATTTCGATTGATTTAACAAGCAGCATACTGAACCAGCATCCTAAGGGATAGATAGTTTCGGTAATCAGGATCAAAATGCACATATCTTTGCGGTCTTTAGAAGTCTTTCACGCGGTCATGGACATGGGGTCTGTTTCAAGGGCAGCAGAGTTTCTGAACCTGACGCGACCCGCCGTCAGTATTGCGCTATCAAAATTTGAGCAAGATCTCGGATTCCAACTGTTTCATAGGTCAAAGGGGTATTTCGCACCAACAGATGAAGCCCTGTTGCTTCACCATGAAACAGAGCAGGGATTGCTCTCAATTGAGCGTATTAAAACCCGTGCAGCCCAGATTCGGGGTGGGGGCGTGGGGGTCATTAATATTTCCAGCAATGGGGCCTGTGCGATTAATCTATTGCCGCGGGTCATTGCTGAATTTCAAAAAGTTCATACCCGTGTACGGATTGATTTAATGGTCCGCAGTTCTCGCAAGATCGCGTCCTGGGTTGCGGGACGGCAGTCTGATATCGGTCTTATCGATGCCCCTGTTCCAATTCCGGGGTTGAACGCAGAAATCATTCGATCCCGATGTGTTGCCGTTCTTCCAGAAACCCATGCGCTTGCCCAAGAATCCGTCATCTATCCGCACCATTTGAATGATCAGTCCATAATTGCGATCACAGGTGATCACAGTACGGACCGACAAATTGACAATATCTGTGCCGCTGAGAATGTAACCATACACCGTCGAGTGTCTGCCTCTTACTTCGCTATTGCGCGGAATTTGGTGCGTGCTGGTGCAGGGCTGGCAATCATTGATGCCGTCAATGGCATGGCGGACCTTGGGGACGGCATTGTATGGCGTCCCTTTCAGCCCGCGATCTATTTTGAACTGGCGATCCTGACCAATCCAGAACAGGAATTGCCGCAACCCGCACAAGCCTTTCTCTCAGACCTGCGTCGCGCTCTGCCAATTTCCCAGTCTGACTCGTGATCCTCTGATCGAACCAAATACAGAGATCACCCGACGTTGTTTGCCAGAATACCAATGCCTGAGACTTCAATTTCCAAGGCATCGCCTTGGCGCAGAAAGCGGGGCGGTTGCAAGCTGCCGCCGGACCCTTCTGGTGACCCTGTCGCAATCATATCGCCGGGCCGCAAGGTCATGGTGTTGGAGATATAGGCGATCAGTTCGGGAATTTTGAAAACCATCTCTCCGGCGGTTGTATGCTGTACGCGATTGCCGTTCAGCCGGGTCGTTAGAACCATCTCATTGGGCTTGGTGATTTCATCAGCGGTCACAATCCAGGGGCCACAGGACCCTGACTTCTCAAAATTCTTACCAGCATGAATGGAATGCTTCTGCCATCCCCGCACAGAGCCTTCATTCATGATGGTATAGCCCGCAATATAATCGAAAGCCCGATCCGCGGGGATGTGCCGTCCTTCTTTGCCGATCACAAGGACGATTTCCCCCTCGTAATCAAATGTTTCTGCCGCCGCGCCTGGAGGGATTTCTAATGGTTTGCCGTGGGGCACCAGCATGCCATCCAGCTTGGCGAACAGGATGATATTGTTGGGCGGTGGGGCAGGCGCATCTAAGGGATAGCGCTTTGGGTAATTCACCCCAACACAGACGATCCGTCCGGCGGGATGTATTGGCAGGGTAAAATCAGTCTCTTCCAAGGATTGATCTGGATCACGCACCGCAACATTTTGGGCCAGCAGTGTAACCGCATTCTGAGCAAACAGATCAGTCACGGTTGGAAATCGGCGCAGAAATTCGTCATCTGGCGTAACGATGCCATCTTGTGTAACCACGCCATAAACGATCGCATCGTTGCGGTAGAAGGAGGCAATCTTCATGATTTTCTTCCTTCAAAGGCGGCTTCACGCAGTTTCACGATGGCCGTCAGCGTTTCATTATAAGGCGTGGGGATTCCCAGTTGGCCCCCCAGCGTTGCCGCCATCCCGTTGATCGCATCGATTTCCGATGGGCGCTTGGCGTGATGATCCAACAGCATGGAGGGGCGTGCCTTGGGCATTTTCTCCCCAAAGGCCCGGACATAGGCAATCGGATCGGAAAAGGAAAAGGCGATACCTTTTGCCTGACCCAGGGCATAAACTTCCTGAGCGCAGCCAAGCGCCAACTTGTACCAATCCGGGCGCGCCATCAGTTCTTCCAGGGTGCAATCAAACACCGTGCAGGGTGCGCTGTAGGTGCAATTGCAGATGAATTTTTCCCAGATTAGCTGGGTGATGTCTTCAAACGCCTTCACTTTGAATCCGGCCTGCTGCCAGACGTCTGCCAGATTTTCCAGGCGGGGTGTCAGGCCGCCCTGCATTTCCCCAATGCGGATCAGGTTCATGGCATTGTGGTGGGCGTGTCCGGGGCCTTTCATGGAGGCACCGAAACCATCAGCAACGCCCAGCAGCACGTTTCCAACCGGCATATGGTCCGCGATACGCTCCCCCGCGCCCAGCCCATTTTGAATGGTTAGCACTAGGGAATCTGGGCCCATCAGGGGGGCAATGGCCTGAGCGGCAGGCCCAACGCCAGACGCTTTGGTGGCGATGATATACAGATCGCACTGGCCGGCATCCTGCGCCTTGGTGCTGACCTGTATGCCTTGGATAATGCGATCACCGCTGGCCCCTTCCAAATGCAGGCCCTTGTCGCGGATTGCATCCAGGTGATCCTGCCACAGGTCAATCGCCCAGACATCATGACCCTTTTCCGCAAACAGGCCTGCATAGACAGACCCCATTGCACCAACACCGATAACTGCAATTTTCATGAGGCTTCCATATTTTCTTTTGGGAGACGGATATCGAAATGGCCGCGCAGGTAAGCGTCAATTTCTGCGGAGATATGATTGGGAAAATGGCGACCCAAAATGGCGCGGGTTTCGCGTCGGGCAATCTCGCGGATGTCGAGCGAGCCATCGGCTTCCCATTCCGCGATCCCCCGACGATCAGCAATCCGGGGATACAGGAAATCGGATTCCATGCGTTCCAACGTATCGGCATGACCCAGGTAATGACCATCGCCTGTGACTGTATCACGGACCAGTTCGGTCGAGATCGTCTCTGGTGTGACATCGATCGGGGCAAGCGATCGCAGGATGCTACCCAGCATGTCATTGTCGATGACATAGCTTTCAAACGCACACCCCATCAGGCTGGCCTGCATGCCACAGGATTGTGTGATTGCGTTGGACCCGGCCTGGGCCGCCAGGGTGATTGACAGCGCCTTTTCATAGCCAGATTGCGCATCTGCGGTTTTGCTGTCGGCGGCACCGGCAATGCAGGTATTGGGCAGGTCGTAGTAATGCGCCATCTGTGTTGTCGCAGCCATCAACAAGGCTTGTTCGCCCCCACCGCCAGACATGGCACCGGTTCTTAGGTCGGTGACCATCGGGCGCGGGCCAAAGGTGATTTTAGCATCCGGATTGACGCACCAGGCAAAGATCATTCCGGCCAAGGTTTCTGCTGTGATCTGCATCACCGTACCGGCAATCGTGACCGGTGTAGACGCCCCCAATTGCCCGAATGAATTGGCATGAATGGGAATTCCCAATCGCGCGGCCTCGCGCATGACACCGCAGGCCTCTTCGGCAAAGCGCAGGGGGGAGACGACATGATTAACGTTCAGCGATAGGAAAGGACGGTCTCGGAACGCCTGTTCCGATCCCGCAATCGCATAGCACATATCGGCAATCAGCTGGACATTTTCCGGTGTGCTGGCACTGGTGAAGACATGCTTTCGTGTCCCCATCAGACAGGCATAGGCGGTGTTCACATCCAACAGTTCTGGCGTGTCCATATCGCGCGCAACAAGGGAGCGACTGAAGAAATGAATATGCTCTAACGCATCGACGAGTCGCGCAGCGTCATACAGGTCTTTCAATAGGGATTTGCGATAGCGGCCCGTGTCCAGATCCATCACCATCGGCGCCGCACCGCCAGACCCGACATGGACGCGGTTACCCGACATTACTAGGTCATGGTTACTATCCTGACCGTGCAGGGTGAAATTCCGTTGGAATCCGGCAAGGGCCTCTTGGACCAAGTCTGGCGAAAATGTCAGCCGTCCGTCGACGTAATTACCACCCCGGCGGCAAATTGTTTCGGCTACGAAGTCGGGAACTTCGGACATACCTACTGTCGATAAAACATGGCGTGCAGCCGCATCAATCTGTGTCAGTTGTGTATCACTCAGCGGGGTATAGCGCCCCCCCATGACACCCAGACCGGAAAGACCCGTCCCTTGTTTGCGTCCTTCGGTACGGGCATCCCCACGGGCGCGACGCCCACGTCGGCCCACAGAATTGGTGGCCAGTACAGGGGGTTCAGGCATGGATCGTTTGCTCCCAATCAAACCTTATATTTTGTCATAACCATTGCTGTTTTGATTTGATGCGACAAACAATAATTTTTGGATCTGTGGATAAAAACTAAGTCATTTTTTTCACAACGTAATGAAAGCAGAGGAAAGTGTGCCGATAGAATACCTTCCGGGGTTCCCTAAATGATTTGCAGGCCTGCATAGTTAAGGACAGGGTTGAAAGATAAAGGTTTCAACGCTATTGAAACCACCATGCAAGCACGGCTTGCGCGTCAATTGAATTGAATTTAACAATGATCCTCAACAGCTTAACCAGATCTATGATGTCTCTATGAACGGGGCGCGCGGTTGGGGTTAGTAGGATCATCCGCACGGTTTTGATCAAGAACGATATCTAGCGCATGCAGGGTATTGAGCCTCATCACCGTAGAAATTGTGGCAGGCGCGGCATTGCGTCGACGATCGAGGCACTTAAAAGGGAGAGTACATCATGCAGAATATCGGGCATTTCATTAATGGGCAGTTGGTTGCCGGTAAAAGTGGGCGGACCGCCGATGTCTTTAATCCGGCAACAGGTGAAGTTCAGGCGAAGGTCGCCCTTGCCAGTGCGGATGAGTTGAATGCCGCCATTGAAAACGCCAAACAGGCCCAACCAGCCTGGGCCGCACAGAATCCGCAAAAGCGCGCCCGCGTTATGATGGAATTCGTGCGCCTGCTGCATCGGGATATGGATAAACTGGCCGAAGCGTTGTCGCGGGAACACGGCAAGACCCTGCCCGATGCGAAAGGTGATGTGATCCGTGGCCTGGAGGTCGCGGAGTTCTGCATTGGTGCACCGCATCTTCTGAAAGGTGAATTCTCCGAAGGCGCTGGTCCTGGCATTGATATTCACTCTGTTCGCCAGCCGCTGGGCGTTGTTGCCGGTATCACGCCGTTTAACTTCCCTGCAATGATCCCGATGTGGAAATTCTGCCCGGCAATTGTTTGCGGGAATGCGTTTATTCTGAAGCCTTCTGAGCGCGACCCTAGTGTGCCCTTGATGCTGGCTGAGCTGCTGGTCGAGGCTGGTCTTCCTGCCGGGATTTTGAATGTCGTCAACGGGGACAAAGAAGCCGTGGATGGGATTTTGGATCACCCGGATGTCATGGCCGTTGGTTTTGTTGGATCCACACCTATTGCTGAATATGTCTATGCGCGTGGCTGTGGCAATGGCAAGCGTGTGCAATGTTTCGGCGGTGCTAAAAACCACATGCTGATCATGCCGGATGCCGATATGGATCAGGCGGTTGATGCCTTGATCGGTGCTGGATATGGCGCAGCGGGCGAGCGTTGCATGGCCGTGTCTGTTGCCGTGCCGATTGGCCAGGAAACCGCCGATCGCCTGGTTGCAAAACTGAAGCCGCGTGTCGAAGCCCTGAAAATTGCCCCCTATACTTCAGGCGATGATGTTGATTTCGGTCCCTTGGTCACCCGTGAAGCCTATGACCGCGTCCGCAACTATGTGGATGTCGGTGTGAAGGAAGGGGCGAAACTGGTCGTGGATGGCCGCGATTTCAAACTGCAAGGCTATGAGAACGGGAATTTCATGGGCGGGTGTCTGTTCGACCATGTGACCAAGGAAATGCGGATTTACAAAGAGGAAATCTTTGGTCCCGTTCTGGCCGTCGCGCGTACCGACACCTATGAAGAAGCCCTGGACCTCGCCATGACCCATGAATATGGCAACGGCGTTGCCCTGTTCACGCGGGATGGCGATGCTGCCCGAGACTTCTCCAGCCGCATCAATGTCGGCATGGTGGGCATCAATGTACCGATCCCTGTGCCGATTGCCTATTACACCTTCGGTGGTTGGAAACGCTCTGGCTTTGGGGATTTGAACCAGCACGGCCCAGACGCCTTCCGTTTCTATACACGGACCAAGACAATTACGTCCCGCTGGCCATCAGGCATTAAAGATGGATCGGAATTCACCATCCCTGTTATGGGGTAAGACGATATCCGATAAGTCAGGGGCAGTTGGTTGAGAAAACCGCTGCCCCTGATTCATGTCTGGGGTATGAGTTTTGTGCTGTTTACCGGTGCAGACTGTCTGCGATCATGGTGCGGCGGAATGCATTAGGGTTTATGCCAATCTGGGATTTAAAGAACCTGGAAAAATTCCCAGGCGTTGCGAAATGAAGGTTTTCCGCCAGATCAGCCATTGGGTCCGAGGATTGCGTCAACAGCGTTATGGCACGTTCCATCCGTACGGCATTGCTGACGCGGTTTGGCGTGATCCCTGTGCATTTTTTAAACAAATCAAAGAAGTGAGGACGGGAAAGACCAACCTCATCTGCAATCGATTCTAACTGGATCGGGGTGTTGGACGTATGCAGTAACTGCATCGCGCGTCGAATGCGATAGTCATAGGCGATCCGCCCGCCCGCTGGCGCAGTTGCCCGTACAATGCCATTTTTCAGTGCCCGCACCAAATCCACCAACAGTCCAGATAGCTGATCTGTAATCGACAGCGGCTGGGTCGATTGGGTGGACGATAAGATCAGGTCGTGCAGATGGTCGGCAATGCAATTGGCCCAGTCTGATCGCTC
>JARGPE010000146.1:0-6995 GCA_029212835.1 Alphaproteobacteria bacterium
TGTCCCGCCACAGCGATCCACCGCAACAGGACGAGAGTGGAAAGGCTGAGCCCAACCGCCCGCGCCTCAGTAATACTGGCTTTCTTAGATCTCCGCTTCGCGCGGACCCAGTCGGCCGAACGGGCAGAGTTAGCGGCGGGAGAGAGGTCCTTTTGGGTCATTGTGATCGCACCTTCGACCGATCAAGCCATGCTTTGCCGTGGGGAACAATCGTGTTCGATATGTTGATTAAGCAATGCGCCAGGGCGCGTCACGTAAAAATGACCCCTTACTGAAAGTCCTGACCATTAATGGCGATGATGAAATCATAGAATGGCTCCAACTCCATCGCCCGCAGGGCACGCGGCTTTTTGTCGCTGACATCGGCCCAGGCATTTGCGGTATGAGCCAGAACACCCAGCGCCAACCCAACGGTAAGAAAATTCTTCGGTGCTTCGCGCAGAAACTGCTGAAACGGTCTGGGGTCGTCTTTTTCAATCAACTCGTCAAAGGCGAGATTATAATTCTTGATGATGGTCATCACCGTAGAATGGGTGGCGCGGATCAAACTGCGGGACTGGTCACGTCGATACTTAAACCGATCCATTGCCGAGTCGGTCATCGTCTCCCGATCTTTTGGCATTGAATCCGAAGATCCCAGCCATCGGAAAAATTCATAAAACAGAGGTTTGTGCCGCTCATACTGAAATTCGTAGTAATTGATCCCCTTCCACGCAAAAAGGAACTGTTTGGTTTGGGATTCATCCAGTCGAAAGCTGCGAATCAAGCCACGAGAACCATCCGTTTCCTCACCTTGCCATATGGCATCGACGACGGCCCCCGTCATCAAACGCTGCCCCTCATTATCCGGTTCATTTTCTTTGCCCAGATAGGCTTGATACACATCCATGTTGCTGGCGGAATTTGCCTTCGCCACCAGAACACTGATTTTTTCCAGAACGGGGCGGCGGATCAGCATCCAATCCGTTTCCGTTATCTCGAAATAATTGGGTGAAATGCTGCGCTCTACCTCAACTTCCCGGCGCTGCGACAACAGCAGAAAGGGGTCGAAAGTGGGAACCTTGGTCAAGATTTCCAAAACACGCTGATCGTGGGCCGACAGAGAATCCGCCGATTTTATCGCGCCCCGCTTGGCCAGAACCTTCACAATTCGATCTGGATCAGCCAGCGTGGATTCACCGCCCTGATCGACTTCTAGGTCATTATAAGGGAAATACACGCGGGTCGAGACGAACACCTCGTCTTGATGATCGTTCTGCGTGACTTCTTTAAAAAATATTCCAAGATTAAGCGTGGAAAGATCAAACATCTTCCCTGGCGGCGGCTCATCAGGCGAACTGCCTTCTTTGAGCGCCAAATAAACTGCCCTTGCGTCAAAACACAAGAACCGCCCCGATCTTAGGAGCGTTTTCAATGCGCGGCGGTTCATCCTGCCGAATGCCTCTCACAACCGTCGCCCTGCGGCGATCCCCATCCAAACCTAATGATGTATCAGGGTTTCCCCAAAGCACAATCAACGACTATACTACGGAGACATTTGGGACGGATACAAGACCAAGCAACTGGCAATCGTCCATCATGGTTAATTTATGAAACAAAGGCCGTTGACCGGATGCGATATACCGAAGCACGTTCAGAAGCACGTTATCCCTTCCGCGCCGGGTTTATTGAGATTGAAGATCGCCCGCTTCCGCTGGATGATTTGAGCGCCAATGGCTTGGGATTTAAATCTGAAAACCCGGATGCTTTTGCCGTTGGTCAAGAGATTAACGGTTTCCTGGTCTTGCAACAGGTCGAAGAACAATATGAAATTCCTGTGAAATTGACCGTGCGGCGCGTGGTTGATCAACATATTGGCTGTTCGATGGTGTTTCTATTCCCCAATCATGTTGATACGATTACGGGCTTTATATCAAAATTGGAAAAATCCCAACCCGCAGGATAAGGGCAGAATGTCAGAGCGTAGATATCACGATATGGGTGGATTGGATGCTGGTCCGGTCGCCCGCACAGAACATAATTTTGAGCCTTGGGAGAATAAGACCGACGCCATCGTGCGCCTGTTGTCCAACCCCAAAAGTGGTCCCTTGATGCGCATCGATGAATTGCGGCGCGGGATCGAAGATATGGGACCGGGTATATATGACGAACTGACCTATTATGAACGTTGGATCGCCTCTGTCGCCAATGTCCTGATTGAAAAGGGCGTGATCCATGTTGATGAGCTGGGCCGAAAGCTGGAAGAAGTGAAGGCGCGCCACGCCCCTGCATCCACCGCTGCATCAGAGGGTTAAGTCATGCCATTTTCTGTTGGTGAAACCGTCCGCGTCCGTTGGGCAACGCCGCCTGGTCATGTCCGAACACCCTATTACTGTCGTGGCCTATCTGGCACGGTGGAGCGGATTTGCGGTAAATTTCATAATCCCGAGGAACTGGCCTATGGCCGCACCGGCGATCAGGTCGTGACCTTGTATCGGGTCCGCTTTGCACAGAAAACCCTGTGGCCTGATTATACCGGCCCCGCCAAAGATACGGTTGATATTGAAGTTTTTGAACACTGGCTGGAGACGGCGCAATGAGTAATGATCACTCCCATCATCATGACCACGGACACGACCATGTGCATGCCGATCCCCATGCGCCCCGCAAAGATTTAGAAGACATCCCACCAACCTATCATCAGGCCCTGGCCGATGCTGTGGCGGAATTGCTGATCGAAAAAGGCGTCTTCACCGGCGGGGATCTGCGCGACACGATTGAATATATGCAAGGCCGCACGCCCGAGCTGGGGGCGAAAATCACCGCCCGCGCCTGGACCGACCCTGAGTTTAAAGCCAAGCTGCTGACCAATGCGAAAGAGGCGGCCGCGGAAATCGGTATCGATACCGGCCCCGCGCCCTTGCTGGTGATGGAAAACACGCCAGACGTTCATAACGTCATCGTCTGCACTTTGTGTAGTTGTTATCCGGTCTTCCTGCTGGGGAAATCCCCCGATTGGTACAAAAGCCGGGAATATCGCAGCCGCGTCGTGCGCGACCCTCGCACAGTCCTGTCGGAATTTGGCACAGACATCGCGCCAGAGCGGGAGCTACGGGTCCATGATTCAACAGCCGATATGCGCTATATGATCCTGCCCATGCGCCCAGAGGGTACAGATGGCATGGATGAAGCACAATTGGCGCAATTGGTGACGCGCGACAGCCTGATCGGCGTGATCGAGGTCAACCCACCCGCCTGACGGCCTTACAGCCCTAAAAGATCGGGTCGATTGGTAGGTTTCCGGCCTGCCAATGGGCACCCAACAGACACAGGGTGACGCCCAGAATCATGCAGAAAATGGTTCTTCCGGTCCATAGATACAGGCTGAAGGTCACCGCCACGGCAAAGATATCCGTGGGCGTGCCCCGCATGGCGGCGGGCGCGACAATGGCAGCCAGAGCGCAACCGGGCAAGGCATTGACGATCCGCTGAGTCCGCGGCCCGGTCCGCAGAAAATGTGCGCCCAGAATGCCGGCGGCCCGCATCGCCAGAACAAGACCCGCCGCCATGAAAATCGTCAGATAGGCCAGCCAGGCCTCCGGTTGCGCCATCTCACTGGTCATCTGGATCATCTCCATCACGGGCCATTTCAACGGCCAGGGCGGTTATGCCCCCCGCCGCGACTGCGACCAGAATCGCTGGCCCCGTTGCCAGAACACCGTCCAGCGCAATCCCGACCAGGGCCGCAACCACCAAGGGCGGCTTTGGCGCGTCCACCCCGCGCACAACCATCCCCACCAAAACCGACAGAAAGACAATCCCGGCAAAGGCCAGGCTTTTCGCCGTCACCGGATCGAAAAATCCTGCCATAAAGACACCGACGACTGTCGCCAGAACCCACAACGTGTACATTGGAGCGGATATGCCAAAGAAATAGCCTGCCTTGCTGGACACATTCCGCGCCTGCAGCGTCAGAACCCAGGCCGCATCATTGATGACAAAAATCCCGGCGGGCTTCACCCAGGGCGACATCGACCGAATGGTCGGTGCCAGGGACAGGCCCATCAGGGTCAAACGGCTGGTCACCATCGCCACAGAAACCGCGACGGCAAATAATGGCATATCCGGCTGCCACAGGGTCAGCGTGGCAAACTGCGCCGTCCCGGCAAAGATAAATGTACTCATCGAGATGACTTGCGGCATGGACAGGCCCGCCACCGTGGCCGCCGACCCGAACAGCAACCCAAACAGCAATGCCCCGAAGCTCATGCCCAGCGAATCCCGCAGACCCGCCATAAAACTGCTCATGGCGCCGTCGGGGACTGGGCCGCCTGAAGGTGACCCATCGGCGACCGGACTGGTTATATTAGAATTTGCCCTCATGGCGCGCTCTTACCGCGTTTGCGGCAAATGGGAAAGGGGCCGTGTAGCACAACAACTAAGAGAAAACGGAACATCTGGGGTCACCAGACCGTGTCGACCCCACTATTGCCGCAAGGATTTGACTTCCGCCCGCAAAGCCTTCAATTCCGCCATGATGTCCTGATTGTTCGGGTGATAGGCATCCTCCGTATCTCCCTCCAGCGCCTTATGTTCCTGACTCATACTGTCCACAATGATGGCGATGAACAGGTTCAGCACCGCAAAGGTCGTCAACAGGATGAAGACGACAAAGAAGATCCAGGCCTGGGGATAAACCTCCATCACCGGGCGCACGATCCCCATGGACCAGCTTTCCAGCGTCATAATCTGGAACAGGGAATAAACCGATTCCCCAATCGTCCCGAACCAATCTGGAAACGACTCGCCAAACAGCTTCGTCGCCATAACAGAGGCGATATAAAAGACGAGAGACAACAGCATGATGACCGACCCCATGCCCGGGATCGCCCGCAACAGGGCCTGCACCACCAGGCGCATCGACGGCACCATGGACACCAGCCGCAAGGCCCGCAAAATCCGCAACGCCCGCAGAACGGAAACGCCTTCGCCCGCCGGGACCAGTGTCACGCCGACAATCACGAAATCAAAGATGTTCCAGGCATTGGTAAAAAAGCGATGGCGATAGACGATCAATTTCAGGCCGATCTCAATCACAAAAACCACCAGCGCGATCCGATCCAGCGCTTTCAGCACACCCCCCGCCACAGCCATCGCTACCTGGGACGTTTCCAACCCCAGAATGACCGCATTCAGAACGATCACCGCCAGAATAAAATTCTGAAACCTCTGCGACTCAACAAGCCGTTGCAAACGCTGGATCACGTCCCTCTCCCCAAAGCTTCGGTGTAGCCGCTAAAAAGGGGGCGCAGATGCAAGAAATCAAGCGCAGCGGCGCAATATCAAGGCAAACCCTCGGTATTAAATAGCAAACGCTCTAAGATTTCCGAAAAGATCGTACACGTTCATGCTGAAATTCACGCGCTGATCGCAAATCCGAAGCGAATATCGACAATAAAATTAGCCGTGGTGAGATTACCACTGTATTCTCTATTCTATGTCTTACCATCATTGGATGCACGCACTTGCATTTGGAATAACGTTGGTACTGAGCGGACCGGCGTTAGGGCAGGATTACGTCAGTGCGCACGACCGGCAAAGCGACCAAAACAAAACCACACAGCAGCCAGACGATAAGGCCGCAGATCAAGCCGACGCAAAAGTGCCAAACGACGACGGTGCGGCGGGGCTAATCGGAAGCGCTGAAACTTGGCACTCCTCACATGATAGAAATATCAAGAATACAAAAAATACTGATGTGGGGCAGCCAAAGCAGGCCATTGAAGAAGTTTGGTTTTGGGGCGACAGTCCTGCCCAATGGGCCATGACGCTTATCAGCGCGATAGCTGCAGGCATAAGCGGGATCGCGGTATATTTTCTGGTGAAGACCTTGGAAGCCACCCGTGCCGCTGTCGACGAGGCGAAGGCCGCGACCAAAGTGGCTCAAGATACCGTTAAAATAACCGAGAGAACAGCCAAGGCGCAACTTAGAGCCTACATTAGTCCTGAGAAAGTTTCTTTCTACACGCATCACGAAGAGTGGTTGTCCGTAGGTGTGGTCTTAAAGAATGTCGGACAGACGCCAGCAAATGAAATAGCGAGCAAATTAGAGTGCGCGATCATCCCGACCCAAAAAGTGTCAAACTACCAGTTTCCAATCGACGATCTTTCCCCTCTCGGAACCCTTGGGCCAAGCCAAGTTGTAACCATCCGCTTCATTCAACCAAATGGGAACGATTTTGCTGATTGTTCTGCAGGGATCGAGCAAAACCGCCAAACTTTCGTTGTTTGGGGGGCTGTGCGATATGTAGATGTCTTTGGCGACGAACAAGCCACCACCTTCCGATACAAGTACTCTATCTTTAGCGATGATTTCACACCGCTGGAACAAGGCAACAAGTCCACGTAGTGCGAAAGCCCCGCCGCCTCAATCATAGCGATGCTGATAGATGTATTTGTGACACAATACTGGTAACCCTACCCCCGCACCTGCACCCGGCGATAGCTCAGCGCTTCGGCGATGTGGAGGCGGCGGAGGGTGGGGGACGTGTCCAGGTCGGCCAGGGTGCGGGCGACGCGCAAGACACGGTGATAGCCGCGGGCGGAGAGTTTCAGGCGGTCGGCGGCTTCGGTCAGGAGTTTGCGGCCTTCCGCATCCGGGGTGGCGATGTCTTCCAGGATTTTTCCGTCGGCCATGGCGTTCGTGCGGGGGCGCTTGGCCTCCGGCACGCTGGCGAAACGTTCGGTCTGGATCGCCCGGGCGGCGGCGACACGGGCGGCCACTTCTTTGGAGCCTTCGGCAGGAGGTGGGCGCGACAGGTCGCTAGCCCGGACCGCCGGGACATCAATGGACAGATCGATACGATCAAACAGGGGGCCGGAGATTTTCGCCTGATAGTCCAGCGCACAGCGCGGCGCGCGGCTGCAGGCAAGCTCTGGATCATCCAAATGACCGCAGCGACAGGGGTTCATCGCGGCCACCAATTGCACGCGGGCGGGATAGGTCACATGAGCAT
>JARGPE010000146.1:7005-10587 GCA_029212835.1 Alphaproteobacteria bacterium
CCGCGCGGCCTGTTTCGAGGGGTTGGCGCAGAGATTCAAGCGCACCCCGCTGAAATTCCGGTATTAGGTAGCAAACGCACCTAAGAAAAATACACTATTCCGCCCTATTCCCCTACCCTTATTGTATGACAAACGACCACACAGTTTCCGGTCTTCTCCGCAAGCGCTCTGAGATTGCCGGGAAGATCGAACACGTTCACGCCGAACTTAACGGGCTGATCGCGGATCTGGACTATATCGATAATGCCATCCGCATCATTGACCCGTCCATAGACGCCACACTGACCAAGACAAAACCCTATCCGCCACGCATGGGGGCCTTTAGGGGTGAGATGCAACGCTTCCTACTGGCACACCTTCGGAACGCTACAGAACCAGCCTCATCGCTTGAGATAACCTACGCCGTCATGAAGGGGCGCTCACTGGACACGAACGACGTTCGCGCCGTGCAGGTCATACGCAAGCGCGTGGGGGCCTGTCTCTATAAGCTAAAGACCAAGGGCGTAGTGCAAGAGGTTCTGAGTGAGGGGGAATATAAGCTTTGGGTCATGGATCAAAAGTAGGGGCGGCGAAAGCCGCCCCTAACGAAAGATATTACAACATTTTGCTTCGCCGATCTTTACGATCATCCTCAATGGCGCGACGAATGAAGCCTGCAGATTTCTCTGTTGCCGACTTGCATTCTTGTGCGCCCTCACACCGCTCGTCCTCAATACGCTCGCTTGAAAGAGCCTCAGAAGTCATAATGGCGGATAGCTCTAGTTTAGTCATATGGTCTCGTAAGTTGCCACCTACACCTTTTTGCTCTTTTAGTTGCTTCGCTGTGCATCCAAACAAGGTTTTGTAGGTGGCGTTAGTGCACCGACCAAAATCTTTTCCATTGGTTACACCATGATCTCGAAGTGTATCTGTGTATCCGTTACGGATCGCGCGGGACAAAGCACGCTTTGCCGCCCACTCGTTATCTTGCTCCGATGCCTCTTGAAGGATTTCATCCGCAAGTGTGGCGTCAGCAGCTTTGTAGCGTAAAAAAACCTCACGGACTTCAAGGGCTAGTTTTGGGTTTAGGTATTCAGCATAGGCTAGAGCAAGCCGAATATCAGCATAAGTACCAATACCACCAGCCGCATAACTTACTGATCTGTATTCAGTTTTCGTCCAACCACGGGATTTTCCCGTGGTCTTTTCAAGAACAGCGATTTGTAATTTTTGCGCCGACGTCAAACGCATCCAGTCGGCTGGCGTCTGGTTTTTCCGAAGTCCGGCCGCGCGCCAGATATCATTCAAACAGGCAAGACCATTTTCATCAAAACGAATCGACTTGCCTCGAATTGCAACAGAAAGTGAGTTATCCATCTTTGGACTCCTTAAAAGTGGAGCCTAAAACGATTGTTGACTTGGGACTCTCCTTGCTTGTAAGATTCCCGCGTTAAAAGGGAGAACAACATCGTCTTAGGACGTACGGTTTTCATAAGGTCGGGACCGGCAAGTCCCGACCTTTTCTATTTAGCACAAATGCCATGTAAGTGGTAGTGCAATCGTTCCTCTTTCGGACTCACTTCACGCGCTGCCAATAACCTTTCCACTGCTGCGAAACTCCATTCGTAAGCGCAGCACCTACGACCATAGCAAACTGTTCACCATTCGAGACGCGGCGATAGTCTTCGCGCCATGCGTTTTCGTTCGCATAGGCTTGAAGGTATTTACCGGATACGTGGTGATGCGTTCCAATTTCCGCGCGACGGAGACGGGAGAAGAAGCTTTCAGCCTGATTGGTGCATACGTCTTCATCGGCGAATGAAACTGAGTGATTGATACGACGTGTATCAAACATGGCGTGTAGACCATCCCAGCTTGATGCTTCATCTGCATAGACCGTGCTACCGGGCATGACGCGGGATTTGATGAAATCCAGTGATGCCGCTTCGGAACGGAACACGCGGGGCAATGTGCGGCCCCCACGCTCACGAAGGACAACAACCACGCTGCGCTTGCCGGTCTGGTTCTCTTTCAGGCGGCGGTCTTTGCGGTCTTCTTTCTTGTTTTCCTGTTTCACGTAACCGCCGAAGTATGCGCCATCGACTTCAACCGACCCATGCAAGGCAAGGTCTTCGACTTCCGCGCCAAGCGCTTCACGCAGCTTATGTGCCAGGACGTAGGCCGTTTTGTATTGGCAATCCAGATCGCGGCTCAATTGAAGCGCGCTAATGCCTTTAGCCCCGTTCACGAAAATAGCGATAGCAGCGAGGATATCGCGGATCGCCATCTTGCGGCTGGCAAAGAGTGTGTCAGTGGTCAGGCTGAATTGACGGTCACAGCCCTTACACTTGTATATCTTGCGCGCCTTGTACTCGTAGGCAGCACAGCAGCCACAGCGGGGGCAAATAGCGTCACCATCGTTCGCGGCCCAGCGGATGTCTTTGAACACCTCGTAAGCGTCTTCGTCCGTCATACGCATGACAGACAGAAGGCTCAGAGAGCGGGCTTTAGAGGAAAGTAAGAAGTGTTGTGCCATTGTTTATCACCGTTTTCGATACCTATGTATCGAATGTGGCGATGATATGTACTGTTGTCAATGGTGATTGTATCGAATATGATGATATTCATCACTGATACGGAGGTAACGATGGCAGACAAAGAATGGCAAGACCGGGTTAAGGGTATCCTGAAAGCCGAATTGAAGCGGCGCAATGTGGGGTATAAGGAACTGGCGGAAAGGCTAGAGGCTATGGGTGTTCATGAGACAGAGCGGAACATCAACAACAAGATTAGCCGAGGCGGGTTTACTGCTGTTTTTTTCATACAATGTCTTGAGGCTATAGAGTGTCAGACAGTCCGCTTAGACTAGTCACCAATATCAATGATCTGGTGAAGATTTGTAACCGCATACGCCACAGGACGCCCACCCTTAGTCGTGACATTTACGTCTACCACAAAACCTTTGTGAAAAATGTTTTCTTCGGTGTTCCGCATAAGATCCTTTATCTGACTCTCTGCTAGTTCAGAGACATAGATCAGCGCAAAATCCTTATCCGAAATTTCTTCAATAATTACCCGCTCGCCACTGCGAACGCCCATTGCTGCGTCGCCAACGTCAGAGCGCTTGAAGGTCATTAAGACGCGTAAGTGGTCGGCGTGGACAATCTTATCCAACTCAGACTTATGGTGTTCAATCTCTCGTCCCGCCATTCTGGCGGTTTCGGCATTAAACTCTATTGCGGCCTCTATTTTCCTTTTTCCATCACGATAACTGACTGCGCGGATTTGACCTTTCCCATTCTTAGAGCGCGCTATTGATGCCACTTGTCCCATAAAGTCTTTAAGGTCGCTTTTGGATGCGTCTTCCTGTCGCCCGTTACGCTCGAAATACTTCCTGAGCATACCGCCGTATACGTCAACAAAATGCCGAACTATGAGCACCTGATCCATGGTGCCAATCAAAGAGCCAGCAACAGGCACAAGGTCCGCAATGATTGAGCCTGACCGTACCTCGCGCACAAATATCTCCGCGTCATCCCTAATGTCTGGGTGCTCGGTTTTCATAAAACGGCGGTACTGATTGGCGATAGAGGTAAACGCACT
>JARGPE010000147.1 GCA_029212835.1 Alphaproteobacteria bacterium
ATACGATCAGAATCCCCATCGGCCATTTCGTATAATGCCCGTGAACCAAGCGAACTGCCGCCCGTGCCCAGAATTAAGACATCGTCAAAGCGCCGTTGATAATGATCGGCAATCGGGCCTAGGGCCTCCAAATCCTTGCGCGCAGAGGGTAAGCGCAGAAACGGCATTGTATCTGTCTCATGAGCCGACCGCAGTCGCTTCAATGCTGGCGACAAGCGTGCCAGTAAGTCACCCAGAACAGCATTGTCCAAGCCACGCGGCCCAATTTGATCGGCGCGGCAGTCACGGACAGTCTGACCATAGCCCAATTGATGAGCAAGTGCCGGGTCCGTATCTAAATCAGTGGTTTTTGTATCGCTTAGCATAGACTGTTCTTAACGGAGCACTATGCTACAGTCCATCCCGCACGCGCATCCAACCGCAACCCGTTGAGAGTCTTAATGGCTTTTCGAATCCTCTTTGCATTACTTCTGTTGATCACGGTTGCCGTTTCACCGTCCGAGTCGCCATGGGCTCAATCGGAAGCAACAGAATTCCAGAATCAGGTTGATGATTGGAATGCGGATTTAGACGTTGCAGAGCAGTTAATCAGCAAAACAGAACTGTCCCCTGAAGCAGGAGACTCTGTAAAACGTACGCTGGGACGGGTCATTTCTGAAGCAACCAGCGCCCGCAAAGCAGCGCAGGAAAAACAAACAGAGTTGGAGTCTAATCTGGCTGCCCTTGGGGCACCGCCGGAAGAAAAGGACGCCACACCAGAACCGGACCCGGTCGCGAAAGAACGCGCACGCCTTAATGAAGCGCTGTCCCAGGCAAAATCCCATATTTCCTTAGCTGACCTAACAATTTCCCGGGCAACATCCCTGGAAGCGAAGGTTGGAATTGTCCAGCGCAGCCGTTTGTTAGATGAGCTGACGCAACAAGGTCCGTTGCCATACAACCCATCCACGCTGAATAAAATTCCTGGCAATTTAGGAGAATTCGTCAAGACGCTCGTGGTGATGGGGTCTGACTGGTGGCAGACTTTTCTCCAAAAACAGCAGCAGTATGGGACGGTCATTCTGCCCAGCGTGTTTATTCTTTTTGGCATGGTCGTCGCGTGGTGGTTGCGTGGCAAAGTGCTTAAACGCTTTGGTCCCTATCCAGTTGAAGAGGAACCGCCCTATAGCCGCCGCCTTTTGGCTGCCATAGCTGACGGCTTCGCGCGCGGCATTTTGCCGGCAGTGGTCCTGACGGTTATTATCGTGCGCACTTACACGGATGGCGGGACCCTGGACAATGATTTCGGCCTGCTCCTGCGCCTAGCGGCGGAAAGCTTGCTAACGTTTGTCCTAGCCACAGCCCTGCCCCATGCCGCGCTGTCACCGGATGATCCTGAATGGCGCCTGACCCAATTATCTGCCGCCCAGGCTAAACGAATCTTGGCTCTGGTGACTCCCTTGGCCCTGCTGTTCTGTATCGATGAATTCGTCACCCGTGCCGGGACAGAAATAGGCCCGCTGAAAGGCATTCTGACGCCGGAATTTATGTCGACCTGGACATTGGTTTTCAATCTGGCTCAAGGCGCTTTCGCATTATCACTATTACAACGCAGCCTGTGGGTCGTAAAATCAACGGACGAGGAGTCAGAGGCAGACATTGGCCCAATGGAGGCCGTAAAAGACGACCAGCAAGACGACCCCGACGACGATCCAGAGGATGGACCCCGTCGAACTACACGACCCTTCTGGGCCATGATGCGGGCAGTATTGGTCCTTATTACGTTTGTTGGCGCCGGTGCTCCAATCTTTGGTTACACAAATTTGGGCAACTTCCTTTTGAACAACATTCTTGGAACGGCAATCCTGGCTTCCATTTTGTATATTTTACGAGGGCTGTTTCGTGAAGGTATTGCACTGACAACCAGAAGTACGGTCGTCCGCCACAATCTGGCCCTGCGCCATAAAACCAGAAGCCGCCTTAAATTTTCTGCACGATTCCTACTGGATATTATCATCATTCTGGTTGGGATCAGCGTGATAGCGCCCAATTGGGGCGTATCAGACACAGATCTATTGCGCGGCGCGCGGTTCGTCCTGGGGGGGTTACAGGTCGGCAATGTGAAGATATCAATTACCGATATCTTGTTGGCGATCTTTGTATTCATGACCTGCTTGGCCTTGGTGCGGGCGTTAAAACGCAGTCTGGCGGAGAAGATTCTGCCAGAAACAGAGATTGAAGAAAGCCTGCGCCATACGATCACCGCCGCAATCGGCTATATCGGTTTTATATTCGCGACCGGAATGGCCGTGGCCGTTGTCGGCGTTGACCTGACCAATATCGCTCTGATTGCTGGGGCATTGTCAGTCGGTATTGGGTTTGGTCTGCAGAACATCGTGAACAATTTTGTGTCTGGCCTGATCCTGTTGATCGAACGCCCGATCAAGATTGGCGACTGGGTGGTTGTTGGCACCAACGAAGGCTTTGTGAAGCAAATCAATATGCGCGCAACGGAAATCGAAACCTGGCAGAAAGCCAGTGTGATTGTGCCCAATGCGGATCTGCTGTCCCAGTCCCTGAAGAATTGGACCCATAAGGACAAGATTGGTCGCGTAGAAATCCCAATCGGTGTGGCGCTGGACAGCGATATTGATCATGTCTGTGAGGTTCTGTTGGACATCGGGCGGGCGCATCCGCGATGCCGTAAAATTCCAGAGCCTGTCGCTTTGGTCATGAATATCGGCGAAAGCCGGATTGATATGGAATTGCGGATTTTCACCAGCGATATCTTGTGGGTCATGTGGATTTCCAGCGACATCCACAAAGAAATCCTACGGCGCTTCCCAAAAGAAGGGATCGTTATTCCTTATGCGCAAAGGGTTATTCATATGAATCAAATAAACCCTGTTCAGGAAATAGAATCAGAAAAGCCAACTGAGCCCAACGAGCCTAAGCCATCATAGTTTCAACGCGACCCGTCGGGACCATATGAGTGCGCGTATCAACATCGCAAAAAGGCTCATAATGGTGACTTTCCCGACGCAGTATCAGGGCTCCCAACAAATGCGTCGTCTCCTCTTCTGTTCCAAGCGGCAGAGTAAGCCGTTGATAGAGAAAGGGATCGCCACCTAAAGGTGACTTATACAAGGCACGCGAATGCGATGGCTTACCCATCTTAACAACCCGTTTATAGGTATTTTGTGCGTGATTCTGCTCACTGTTACGCAGCACATCCACAACACGCTTGCCTGTAATGTCTCGGCCAAAAACCTCTGCCATGCGGGTACCTGCCAATCGAAATCGAAAATCCCCCGCCGGATCGCGAACCAGAATATAGAGATGCGGCAAAACGGCCCGCGGAACATCCACAGGATCCACCTCAGGGCGTTCCGGCATGCATCTGGAAGCGCGCAAACGATTCCAATAATCAAAGAAATCAACAATTTCTGGTCCAACCAGAATTTCTCGAAATTCCTGACATTTTAGAAAAGTTATAGTTCTTTTCGTCACATATTGGTCCCTACGAATACATTCGATCAGACGTCTATGGAGTCATTCGTCAGGAGGTCTGCAACTTACGCAACAGAAACTCGCGCCCAACCTTTACCCGTGGCTGGCCATCATATTCCACAATATCTGCTGTGGCATATGTCTCCGCCCAACGCTCTGGAAGATAACTTCCTGTGCCAATCACGTCGATTGGTGTATCAGCCAGCGCCATAACCTTACATTTCTCGGGTCCAAACCCAGAAGACGCGACGATTTTCACCTTTGTAAATCCGGCGTGATTCAAGGCCTCACGCATATGCCATACGGCAGCAGCGGAAACACCTGGTCCAATCAGATGGCGTAACTCACCCTCGTTACGATACCCCCGAATGGACCGCGGCGCGTTGCGATCCAGCACGGCATAAGAATTTGCCGGATCCAGCCCTTCCAGAAAACGACCGCCCGGCGTATCTATCCGCACGGACAGTTTTCCAGCGGCTGCAACATCCGGAAACCGGCGACAGACAGCCAGAGCATCGCTGACTTCCAGCCCGAAATAATCAACCAATACAGTCAGTGGCTGATCGGGGTGGGTCTCATGAAACATTTCTGCTGCGCGAACCGTGGACCCGGCATAGCCGATCAGGGCATGCGGCATGGTGCCCAACCCTACTAGCCGATCAAAATAATGAGCCGTAGCATTGGTTGCATTGCCAATAAAACCAGTGGCCGATGATTTGCGTTTTGCACGGTCAGAGCCAACAGAAGCCGCGTAGGCCATAATATCTGCCATTTCTGTTCCGGCACAGTGCCGGGCATCCATCGCCAGAAAGGCGACATTGGGCAATTCCTGACACATGGTGAATGCATTATAGGCCGACACACAGGCCGGGCCGATTTTCTGTAGGAATAAAGTCTCCAGATCGCAAAGATCATGGAACGAGCCGGTGATATACATCAGAGGTTCGCCAGCGCCGACCCAACGGCCTTCCTGAAACAGCAGATCGACTTCGACCTTACTGCCCCGTGCCTGGATCATTTTATTCAGCCAATCGATAGCCAGGCGTGGCGCGGACACAACCGGACGGCGCATGAAGATCGCGTAGGTTACTTTCGCATCGCCAAACTTCGCGACAATTTCCCGCGTCCGCAGAAAATAGGCATCTGTCCAGTTACCGATAAAGGCGTCTACATCATCAGCAGTTGTCATAATGACCACCCTGCCCCCCCAACAAGGATTTATCCGCTGGACACATCACACATCATATGCGCCCAACCCTAGAGCATTCTTCAGTGCTTATTCCGCCGCTTCGGATGGGCGAGAACGTGAAACACGTCCTGCCTTCAACTCTTCAGCAATCAGGAATGCCAGTTCCAATGCTTGCGCACCATTCAGCCGCGGATCGCAATGGGTGTGGTACCGTGCTGACAGGTCGGCGTCAGAAATCCTCTGAGCTCCGCCCAAGCATTCGGTAACATCCTGTCCAGTCATCTCAAAATGCACACCACCCGCATGGGTACCCTCAGCCTCGTGCACATCAAAGAACTGACGCACCTCGCTCAAAATCCGATCAAAAGGCCGGGTTTTGAAGCCACTTTCAGATTTGATGACATTGCCATGCATCGGATCGCAAGACCAAACAACCTTACGGCCTTCCGCTTTCACCCTGCGCACCAGAGGCGGCAGATGTTCCAACGCCTTATCGCTGCCCATCCGAGCGATTAAGGTCAGTCGACCCGCTTCATTCTTCGGATTCAGGACATCAATCAAACGGATCAACTCGTCAGGATCAGAGCTGGGACCACATTTCATGCCAATTGGGTTTTCAATCCCACGGCAGTATTCGACATGGGCACCATCGATCTGACGGGTACGGTCCCCGATCCAAATCATATGCGCCGAACAGTCATACCATTTGTTGGTCAGGCTATCGCGCCGGGTTAACGCCTGTTCGTACCATAGCAACAGACCTTCATGACTGGTGTAGAAATCAGTCTCAGCAATGGTTGGTACCCGTTCAGAGGTCAAACCGCAGGCCGCCATGAAACTCAATGTTTCATCCAGACGCTCTGCCAGAGCTTTGTAACGTGTGCCTTGGGCGCTGCCAGCCACGAAATCCAGGTTCCATTGGTGTACTTGGTGCAGATCAGCAAAACCACCCTGCGCAAAGGCGCGCAGCAAATTCAGGGTGGAGGCGGACTGATGATAGGCCCGCATCATCCGCGCTGGGTCCGGCGTCCGTTCCTCTGGTGTGAACCCCATGCCATTGACGATATCACCGCGATAGCTTGGCAATTCCACATCGCCAATCTTTTCCATTGGTGCAGAGCGGGGCTTGGCAAACTGTCCAGCCATGCGCCCAACCTTTACAACCGGGCAGGCCGCACCAAAGGTCAGAACCACCGCCATCTGCAACAGTACCTTGAACGTATCGCGGATGTTATTGGCAGAAAACTCAGCAAAGCTTTCGGCGCAATCGCCGCCCTGCAACAGGAACGCCTTGCCTTCTGAGACTTCGCCCAGAGCCGCCTTGAGCTTACGCGCCTCACCGGCAAAAACCAGTGGCGGATTCGCGGCCAATTCAGCTTCTACAGAGGTCAATGCCGCCATATCCGGATAATCCGGCACCTGCTGAACAGGTTTCGTGCGCCAGCTTTCAGGACTCCAAGTACCGTTTACCATTTCATCCACTCCAAGAAATTACCACTCTGATACAAGTTCCTCGCGGAGAACCCGTCAGATTGTGGGGGTGTTTTACGCGCTCACACCGGTGTTTTCCACTGGTTATTACGGACACCGTGCTATTCCCCCAAAATGCCATAGACATAAGATGGACAGAACGGTGCACTCAGGCTACGCATAGGCATACACTCTCACAAGGAAGACCGATATTATGACCAGACCTATACACCGCATCATAACCCTGATTGGTGGCATCGGCGCCCTCTTCCTCCTGACCGCCTGCGAACCTGAAATGGGCACGCCGGAATGGTGCAAGATGATCAAAGAAAAAGGTGTTGAAAACGTGACCGCGAAAGAAGCAGCAAACTTTGCTAAAAACTGCGTCCTCTAAAACGAGGCCACGTCTCTCCTAATCTGGCGCGCCCTATTCAGCAGCAACATCCCGAACCACAGGTTCTCGCATCGTTACAAATTCCTCCGCACTGGTCGGATGAATCCCCACAGTCGAGTCGAAATCTGCCTTGGTCGCGCCAGCCTTCATCGCCACACCAAAGCCCTGGGCGATTTCACCGGATTCCGGCCCAACCATGTGCAGGCCAACCACACGATTGCTTTTCGTATCAACGATCAGTTTCATAAAACTGCGCTCGTCGCTGCCAGACATTGTGTGCTTCATCGGTCGGAATTCAGAACAATAGATATCGACCTCACCATATTTGGTGCGCGCCTCTGCTTCTGACAAACCGACCGTTCCAATCGGCGGTTGGCTGAAAACTGCGGTCGGGATATCACGATAATCCATCTTCCGACCACCCTTGCCATAGGTGTTATGGGCAAAGACCATGCCTTCCGCGATGGCAACAGGTGTCAGGGCAACCCGGTCAATCACATCCCCCAAAGCATAAATTGACGGTACCGATGTCTGGAAATCATCATTCACAATGATCGCGCCATCTTTAGCCAATTCCACGCCCGCTTCGTCCAAGCCCAGACCTGCCGTCTTGGGCGCGCGACCGGTTGCATAGAGGATTGTATCGGCCTCCATCGTGGATCCATCTTCTAGAGTCGCAACCAATAAACCATTGTCACGCTTGTCGACCTTCGCGATGTTCGCATTAAAGCGCAGGTCGATCCCCTTCTTTCGGATTTCGTCAGCCAAGAAATGACGCACATCATCATCAAACCCGCGCAGAAAATGCGGGCCGCGATACAGTTGTGTTACCTGTGAGCCTAAGCCATTCAGAACACCGGCCAATTCAACAGCAATATAGCCGCCGCCAACAACGATGACGCGCTTGGGCAAAGCCTCCATGAAGAAGAACTCATTGGAGGTAATAACATGTTCCCGTCCCGGAATCTCAGGAACAGATGGCCAGCCGCCAACAGCAACCAGAATCCGTTCTGCCGTGATGGTTTCACCATTCACTTCAACTTCATGAGCACCTTTCACCGTCGCGCGGGCATTATAAAGCGTCACGCCCGCATTTTTCAGCAGCCCGTCATAAATCCCGTTGAGGCGCTTGATTTCTGCATTTTTACGCTCAACCAGGGTCGACCAGTTAAAACTGCGCGGGCCAACGGTCCATCCGAAGCCAGCCGCTTCTTCAAAATCTTCCCGGTAATGGGCGGCATAGACCATCAGTTTCTTTGGAACACAGCCAACATTGACACAGGTCCCGCCCAAATACCGATCTTCAGCAATTGCAACTTTTGCGCCCAAAGACGCGGACATTCGGCTGGCCCGAACCCCACCGGATCCAGCGCCAATTACAAACAAATCATAGTCATAGTGGCTCATCGCGAAACGCACTCCTATATAGTACTGAAGATTAAGTATTCATCTTGCGAAAACATGGGGTAGAACAGGGTACAGGACAAGGGCAGTTTGACCCGATGTGAGGAAGCAATGTCAGAAGAAGAGACGAATACTCCGGGGCGACGCTATCTGCGCATCAAGATCTGTGTGAACTATCGCGCTGGCGATCTTCTTCCATCCTGCGGTGCAAACGACTCCAGGGAGCTGGCCGCAGCGCTGAAGGAAGAAATCGCCAAACGGGATGATTTTATTACACTGGAACCCGTACATTGTCTGGGAAAATGCCACATTGGGCCAACCCTGAAATTGCTGCCTTCTGGCCCCTTTTTGCAAGGAGCCAAGGTTGAAGATGCCGCCAAGATAGCAGCATTGCTGCAGGCGGAATCCTATGAGGAATTAATGCGTCAATTTCCAGACCCCGCCGCATTTGAGACTGTTCAGACAAAGCCATGATCCAGTTCGCCAACATTCTAAAGCTCCTGTTATGCGTTGCTTTTATCTCGATCCCCCTGCTGCATATAGCAAAAACTGCACAGGGTCAGGGGCAGGAGTTCCTGCGCCGCATTCCCGAAATGGTTCAGCCGGAACCATATAAAACCACCCGGACCAAAGTCGGGGGCACCCGGGTAAATTACCCGGTTGACCCACAAACCTTGAGCCAAGCCTTATCGAAACCCTTGTCAGAGGCCTGCGCACGGCTTGAATTCAACCTGTCACGCCATGGCCGCTATTTTGTGGTGGTGCCACGGCCCAACCAGGACCCTCTGCGAGTGGGCTATGCAAAAGGCAATGGATTGAATATACGGGATCCAAAGGGTTTACGCGTTGAGACGTCCACTTATCTTTTTGAACGGGATGAGACATCTGAGTGTAAGGTGTATGTTTACCCCTAGATTATCTGGGAGCGACCAAAAGGGTCCATAGCCATGCTGCCTGTATTGAGATGCTGTTTAGCCGCCTGTGTTACCTTTGCCATCCTGACAGGTGTGACTGGCTACCTCCCCATGCGAAGCCTCGCCGCTCTTGAGACTGTGCCTACCGGGCGCGAGGGAAAATGTGGCGCTGTTGATCTTGTTATTGCAATCGATACAACCCATTCCATGGCAGCCGCCATTCGCGACGTTAAGCGTGAAATGGTGCATTTACTGGATCTGACGCAATTTGTATCTGGCGGGGATTATCGGCTGGGGCTGGTCAGTTTCAAAGATCGTGTCACCGTTGAGGTTGATCTGGGCGGAACCGCCGATAAATCTGACACCGCAGAGGCTATCAGCTGGGCAATCCGCCGCTTACAGGCAGAAGGCGGCAATGGTGGTCCAGAGGCCAGTGACGAGGCCCTGCATACAGCAGTGGCCAACCTAACTGCAGACAACCGCCCGCAGGATGGCGATTTCAAAGGGGTTTGGGAAGCGCGCAGCCGCATTCTGGTGCTGGTTACCGACAACCTGCCGGGCGGGTTTGATGATCAATTCGATGAAGGAGTTGATGACCTGAATGCCAGGGATGTTACAACAATGGCACTGGATAAAGATATCCGCATCTCGTCAGTCTATATCCCCACATCTGGCTTTGAAATGTCACCAGACCCCCGCGTCGAACAAATCATGCGGGCCTATGCCCAGCTAACCGGGGGTGTCTTTGCTGTCACCCAGACTACGGGACAGGGCGCAGCAGAAGCCATTGCCGACATCATCAACCGATGCGGATCGCGTCCCCTGTCATGACACAGGGTCACGACAGGGGGGCTTCAATCACGTGCAGGAATTAAGCAGCCAGCTTCAGAGCAGGCGCTTCAACACCGAACAGCGCTTCATACGCTTTCGGGTCATAATGGCGCAGACAAAGGGCAGCAAAGTCAGACGCTGACATGCCCAGTTCTTGAGCCATGGTCTGATAGAATGCAGACGGCACCGGACGGCGGCCCACTTCGATATCAGAAAGCCAGCCAGCATTTGGCAAACCAGCCTGTTCGGCAAATTCAGCCTGGGTGATTCACGGGCCAATCGCAATTGCGCGATCTGGTGGCCACCTTCGGCCCAAGGGCCACGAATGTCTGTCGTCGTTGTCATAATCTCGTCCTTCGTTTTCTGTCGGGCGCACCTCTCAGAAAAGAAAGCGCGCTGTTTTTCCATTGCCATAGAGAAAATAATGCATGCGCTATGCCAATAATTGGTTAACAAAACCTCTGCGTTCATGACTTCATGAACGGCGCGGCCTGCTAAACCGGATGGATCATAGCGCCGATGTCATTATCACTCGGCGTTGGTCGTCACATTATTGCAATGCACAAATAACTTAACCGCAAAGATTAAGACACAGGCATGCGTTAAGCGCATAGCTGAACCGTATCGCGTCCTGGAACAGTCTCTAAAAGCTGCGCCACACTGAGGGTTTCTGCGGGTCCCACCAAATCTGGAGCAATGTCGGCCAGCGGTACCAACACAAAGGCCCTCTCCGAAATTCGAGGATGCGGCAATATCAGTCGCTCCGTTTCCAGAACCGTATCGCCATAAAACAAGATATCCAGATCAATCTGGCGCGGACCATTCAGAACGG
>JARGPE010000148.1 GCA_029212835.1 Alphaproteobacteria bacterium
GGGTTACAGGAAGCGCATTGATTGGGGCAGATGGGCTATGGTCCAAGATCCGCACCAAACTTGCGGCAGATGGCCCCCCTCGTGTGTCCGGACACACCACGTATCGGTCCGTCATTCCAACTGATCAGATGCCTGAAGATTTGCGCTGGAATGCGGCAACGCTGTGGGCTGGACCCAAATGTCATATTGTGCATTACCCCTTATCCGGCTGGAAGGTCTTCAATCTGGTTGTCACCTATCACAATGATGCACCGGAACCCGTTGCAGGCCTGCCGGTCACGCATGAGGAAGTGCGTCGCGGCTTTGAACATATCCATCCTGTGCCTCGGGAAATCATAGAACGCGGCAAAGATTGGAAACTCTGGGTCCTGTGTGATCGCGACCCGATCACAAACTGGGTCGATGGTCGGGTCGCCCTCTTGGGAGATGCTGCCCATCCGATGATGCAGTATTTCGCCCAAGGTGCCTGTATGGCGATGGAAGACGCGGTCTGCCTGACGGCACAGCTAGAGGCCCTGTCTGGGGATGTGGAAAAGGCGCTTGGTGCGTATCAAAGTCGCCGCCTGCTGCGCACCGCAAGGGTGCAACTGCAATCGCGCGCCATCGGCGACCATATCTATCATCCAGCCGGTGCCCATGCAGCCCTGCGCAACGCGATCATGCGCGCCAAATCCACTGAAGACTGGTACGACGAAGTGGAATGGATTTATGGTGGCAGTGGATTGAGTGAAGCGGCCAGTATTGATGCTGGCTGATAACAATTCCACCTGACCGGAGGATAGCATGGGCCTGAAGATCGCAGATCATTGGTTTGAACGGAAAACAATCGATGACGCGATCACCCTGTTATGGGAACCCTATGTCGATCCGCTGATCCGCTGCAATATCTGGCATGTGCGCGGACGTGACTTTGATCTGATGATCGATACTGGTCTTGGCATTGCCAGCCTAGCAGAAGCTGCCAAGGATCTGCTGGACAAGCCGGTCAAAGCGGTTGCGACACATACCCATTACGACCATGTCGGGGGGCATTACGAATTTCAGGAATGCATCGTCCACAAGCTGGAGGAAGCCGCCCTGCGCAATGAAGATAAGAGCAATTTCGCTGGCCTGACCAAGGATACGATTGACCCTTATGTCGCAGAGAAGATCGAAGCGTCCGGTTACAAGTTAAAAGACGTTCTGGTGACCGCAATCCCTAAAAGAGGATTCAATCTGGAAGACTATGAACTGAAGGGCGTTCAAAACAAAATCACCACAGTAGAAGCGGGCGATGTCATTGATCTGGGCGATCGACAGTTCGAAGTCCTGCACTTGCCGGGCCATTCGCCAGGTAGCATCGGCTGATGGGAGGCAGAGAGTGGGACCTTATTTTCAGGCGATGCGGTCTATGATGGCCCGCTGATTGAAACCCTGCCCGGCGCGGATCTGGATCAGTATATCGCGACCCTGAAGGCACTGATGGAAATTCCAGCCACCGTCGTCCATGCCGGTCACGATTCCAGCTTTGGGCGCGAGACACTGCGACAGATTGCCAGAAAATACCTGGATATGTGGGCCTGATCAGGCGCTGGGCACTTGCTGGGTGATACAGTGAATGCCGCCCCCGCCTGTCGCCAGGGCATTAATGGACACCGAAACAATGTCACGACCGGGCATCACATCCTCAAAAATCTCCCGTGCAACATCATCCGCAGGAATGCCATATTTCGGCATGATGAACCCGCCATTGGCGAAATAGCCATTCACATAGGACCGACAGAATTTATCGCTGTCTGACTCTGCAGCCAGTGCCTCTGGGATCAAGGTCAAATGAATAGGGCGGCCCTCCGCATCCATTTGCCCATCCAGCGCGCGGATATTGGCCCGCTTGATCTCCCCCCAAGGGTCTCCCGGCTCGTCCCCGTCTTCGATCAGCACCTGGCCCGGTGCGACAAACATGGCAATGCCATCGATATGGCCATTTGTCTCTGTCTCCAGGTCGTTGCCTGGCAACCAGATGACTTTCTTGACCCCCAGCATGGATTGCAATTCGGCCTCGATCTCGGCCCGCGACCAATCTGGGTTGCGGTTACTATTCGGAAAGCAGGTTTCGGTGGTCAGTAAGGTACCTTCACCATCGACACAAATGCCGCCCCCTTCCGCAATCAACTTGGACCGAAATTGCCGCGCGCCAGTCTGTGACAGAACGAATTCGGCAAAAGCATCATCAGCGGCATAGGGGTGATAGCTCTCCCCCCAGGCATTGAAGGTAAAGTTCACTCCGGCCCGATTGCCCGCGCCATCAATCAGGAAACAGGGCCCAGCATCGCGCGCCCAGGAATCATCCAAAGGCGTTTCAGCTAAGGTGATATCACTGCCGAGGATATGTCGCGCTTCCACCATATCCTCAGGTCGCACCGCCATAATCACAGGCTCAAACTGAGCAATGGCGTGAGCGACGGCGGCGTAATCCTGCTTTGTGGCAGCAATATCAGTCCACACTTCCTGGCGGCATGGCCACATCATCCAACAAGCGTCATGATGTGCCCATTCGGCAGGCATATAGAAGCCACACTGATCTGGCGTCTGGTCTTGTGTCACTGAATTAAACCTCTAAACGCACCAACTGCCCTTAATTAAGCACCCGGTTGATCGGAGGAGAAAGCAGTATCTGCATTTTTAGGTTTCACGACGATGACAGGTTCCATCTTGTCGAAGATTTCCTGCGACAGATGGCATTTCACATAATGCCCATCACTCATCTTCACCTGCTTTGGCACCTCGGTGTTACAGCGATCATTTGGCACCAACTCACGGCGCTGACAGCGGGTTACGAACGGGCATCCCTTTGGTGGGTTCAGGGCAGAGGGGATATCCCCTTCCAGCACGATCCGCCGCTTCTCTACGGAGGTATCTGCGATTGGCACAGCCGACAACAGAGCCTCTGTATAAGGATGGTAAGGCGGGCTGAATACTTTCTCAGTCGAGCCTGACTCTACGATATGGCCCAGATACATCACCACCACACGGTCCGCCAAATAACGCACAACGGACATGTCGTGGCTGATGAACAACATGGTCGTGCGGGACTGGCGCTGAATATCCATCAGCAATTCTGTCACAGCCGCCTGCACCGAAACATCGAGTGCTGAAACAGGCTCGTCCGCGACAACAACCTGCGGTTCACCAGCAAAGGCACGGGCAATACCGATGCGCTGCTTCTGGCCCCCAGACAATTGGCGGGGCATGCGGGTTGCGAACTCTCGCGGTAATTTCACCAAATCCAGCAATTCCAGCATACGCTCCGTGCGATCTGCCGTCGTGTTTCCGATCTTAAATTTCTCCAAGGTACGGATAATCTGACCACCGACTGATTGGCTGGGATTAAGGGTATCAAAGGGATTTTGGAAAATCATCTGGATCGACGCAACGGTACGGCGATCGCGATCCTGAACGGCGATCTTACCGATTTCCTGACCGCTCAACAGGGCATCACCAGCCGTTGATGTCTCAAGCCCTAGCAGAATTTTAGCCAATGTGGATTTCCCACAGCCGGATTCCCCGACAATGGCGACGGTTTCCGCCTCGCGGGCTTCCAATGAAATATCTTCATTGGCCTTAACGGTTAAATGCTTGCTGCCGCCAAACATCGACCCGCCGCCTACTTCATACCATTTCTTTAACTTACGAACGTCCAAAACAACGTCGCCCGATTTCACCGGCTCAGAGATTTTATGCTCTTGCGGTGGGGCATCCCAATCGATTTCGTTGATCCGCTCACACCGGCTGAAATGGCGATCATTTTCCGACACAGTGGACATATGTATGTCACCGACGTCACACACATCCGCCTTGAAGAAATCACAGCGAGGACCGAAATTGCATCCTCGTGGGCGCTGGTGCGGCAGTGGCAACTGACCGCGGATCGGCACCAAGGGGCGCTGGTTCTTATCTGCCCCAGGCAGCGGAATAGAATTCAGCAGACCCTTTGTATAGGGATGGCGCATCTTATCAAAAACACCATCAATCGATCCTGTTTCAACCGCTTCCCCTGAATACATCACCGTAATACGGTCGCAGGTATCCAAAATCAGGCCCAGATTATGGGACACGAAAATCATCGATGTTCCGTAATTCTCGGCCAGCTCTTTCACAAGTTCAACAATACCGGCCTCGACCGTCACATCCAGCGCGGTGGTTGGTTCGTCCAACAGCAACAGGGATGGTTTTGACAGCAAACCCATGGCGATGACCACGCGCTGCTGCTGTCCGCCAGAAATCTGGTGCGGGTAGGAGTCAAAAACACGTTGGGGGTCAGGTAGTTTCACTGCGCCGAGAATATCGATCACCATCTCGGCGGCTTCGGCCTGGGATTTGCCTTCATGAAGGATCGGCACTTCCATCAACTGCTTGCCAATCTTCATCGCCGGATTGAGAGACGCCATCGGCTCCTGATAGATCATCGCGATCTCATTGCCGCGTAGGTGGCGATACTCTTCTTCTGATATCTGGGTCAGCTCTTTCCCTTTGAACTTGATCGACCCGCTCATGATGCGGCCATTCTTGCCCAAATCGCCCATGATGCCCAAGGATACGGTTGATTTTCCGCACCCAGATTCCCCCACCAACCCCATGGTTTCTCCCGGCATCACTTTGCAGGAGAAATCCATCACGGCAGGAATTTCTCCTGCCCGGGTGAAGAAGGAAATGTTCAGGTCTGTGATCTCCAGAATCGGTTCTACCATGGTGACCTCCTAATCCTTGAGCGACTGCTCGCGCAGCGCATCTGCAAGCAGGTTAAGGCCCAGAACGAATGACATAAGGGCGAAAGCGGGCGGCAAGGCCGGGTGGTAGTACAACCGAAGCAGTCGGCTACCCTCCTTGATCGTCGTCCCCCAATCCGGGCTTTCTGGCACCAAGCCAAGCCCGAAATAGCCCAGTGTCCCCAGCAGGATCGTCGTATACCCAATCCGCAAGCAGGCATCGACAATCAGCGGTCCCCGCGCATTGGGCAGGATTTCCCACAGCATGACATAGAATGGAATTTCCCCCCGCGTCTGGGCAGCGGCCACATAATCGCGCGTGGCAATATCCATTGTCAGGCCCCGCACAATACGGAACACACCGGGGCTGGAGGCAAAAACCACCGCCACGAAAATATTCAATTCGTTGGATTCCAGAGACAAAACCCCAAACGGATCAGCATCGAAGACCAAGCTGACATAGACCCATCCGCCAATCAGCAACACGAGGCCCAACTGCCATATTAAGTTCTGGGGACGCTCCCTGAACCGGCTGTAGAACAGCATGCCAAAGAACAAGATCGGGAAGATGAAGAATACACCAGCCATGGCCTGAGGAAGCGCTGTCTCGCGAATTCCAGGCGTAACCAAGAGGTAAAACAGCAGGATCACGGGGAAAGCCAGGACCATATTGGCCAGGAATGACAGGACGCTGTCGATCTTGCCGCGATAATATCCCGCTGGCAGCCCCAAAGAGATACCAACCACAAAGGCAAACATCGTGGCGGCAGGGGCTATCACCATAACAATCTGGCTGCCTGATATCATTCGGCTGAACACATCCCGGCCAAACTTATCGCCGCCGAGTAACTGAACCAATCCACTGGTCGGTTCGATAACGCCCGGGCCCTTGTTCTTCAGCATTGCAAACTGATCCAAGGGGCTAAAGGGCGAAATGAAGTCCGCATAAAGCGCGCAGAACAGCCAGAAGAACACAATGAACAGGCCGATTAAACCAGCCGGACTTTCATAGATGCGACCATACAATGAGAGCCGTTTATGGAACTTCCAACTCAGCCCCATAACAACAAGTATGGAGACCCAGACGGGAATCAGTTGCGTGAATATTCCTAGGACGATCTGTCCTGCACCGACATATTCCATAGCCGCCTCCTATCGCACACGAATTCGAGGATTGAGGTAGGCATATCCAATGTCCGAAATCATCTGGGTCGACAGAACGACCAGAACCGAAACGATGGAACAGCTCAACAGCATATCGATATCATTGTTCCCTGCGGCCTCTACCAATACCCAGCCGAAGCCCTGATACCGGAACATGACCTCGACAATGACAACACCAGTCAACAACCAGGGAAACTGAAGCATGATAACGGTAAACGGGGCGATAAGAGCATTCCGCAATGCGTGACGTATCACCACCGTGTGGAACTTAAGTCCCTTCAGGCGAGCGGTCCGGATATATTGCGACGTCATTACCTCCGCCATAGAGGCCCGCGTCATTCGTGCAATATAGCCCATGCCATAAATCGCCATTGTCATAACCGGCAGGGCAAAATTGTAAAATGTCGGACCTTGAGTCGTGGCTGTGACCGCTGAGCCTGTCATCCATCCAAGCCAAGAGGCAAAGATCACAGTAAACACCACGCCAGACACATATTCAGGTGTTGCCGTGGACGTGATCGATAACACGGACAGGGCACGGTCTGTATTTGTCCCCTCTCGCATCCCGGCCAATATCCCAATGACCAATGCGGCGGGCACCATCGTCGCCATCACCCAGAACATTAAAATTCCAGTGGCCTGCATAGCTGGCAACAAACGCTCCACAATCGGTTGTCGGAACATTGTCGAACAGCCTAGATTTCCTTGCAAAATTCCTGAATAGACTGGAACCGGCGGCTCATCGCAAAAAGAAAACCGAGGTTTCGGCTCACCGGTCTCAACATCACGGGCGGGTTGCTTTTTAATTACACCGAGCCATTGCCCATATCGTTCCAGGAATGGTTCACGATACCCGTTATATTGCAACCAACGTTCAATCATCTCATCAGACGCACGCATGTTGGTCTGACTGATCGAAAGCTTCCTAAGGTTAGGCTCTAGGTTGACCAGAAAAAAAACAATGAGCGTCAGGCACAGCATCGTTAGAAGCATTGCCCCAAATCGATTGGCTAACAAACTAAGCATCGGCTCCCCCAAACCCTCTAAAGTGTGGATAGGACCTATAATCAGGAATCTTCAAAGACGCCCTCGGTTACGCAACCTTGAATACAAATGAAAACAGGAGGGACCTATCAGGTCCCTCCTGCTGAATGTACTACTTAGGCCTCGTCGAGCCATGCATCATGGAAATGTTCTTCCATGGTCTGATGCATTTTAAAGCCTTTGAGGGCTGGCGTATGGTGACAGAACACACTGCGCCAATAAGGTTGAACGATGACTCCGCTTTCTTGAAGCAGCGTCTCAACCTCTTCCATAATGACCTTACGCTTTTCAGCATCAGCAATGGTCAATGCCTTGCCCAGAGCCTCATCGAATTTCGGGTCGTTATGTGCAGATTCGTTCCATGCTTCACCAGAACGATAGGCCAAGCCCAGAACCTGCACACCAAGCGGACGCATGTTCCAGTTCGTGATCGAATAGGGATACTTGGTCCAATTGTTCCAGAATGTAGAACCGGGCAAGATCGTCCGTTTGATTTTGAAACCGCATTCCCGCAATTGAGCAGCGATCGAGTCACCAGAATTCCGGCGATAATCGTCATCAATCGTGATCAGTTCATGCTCGTAATCCATCATGCCAGCTTCCGTCATCAGACGAACAGCTTCTTTCACATCCCGCTTGAAAGGTTTCAGCGGAAAATACTCTGGATGGATAGAGGCAACGTGGTGGTTCTCAGCAACCGTCCCCAAGCCAGCATAGCCCAATGTCAAAACGGTCTGGTTGTCCACACCCAACTGCATGGCGCGACGGACACGAACGTCGTCATAAGGCTTGTTGTCTGTATTGGTCCGGCAGGTGATCGTTGCAGCAGTAACAGCTTCGGACTTCACAAGAGTTCCCAAACTATCCAGAACCTCAACATAGTCAGCCGTGGTTTCGTAGTTCAACTGAATTTCACCTGATTCATAGGCAGCGACCTGCGCTGCTGGATCTGTTCCATAATCAGTCCAGGTAACACCATCCAAATAGGACTCACCTCTCCACCATTTGCCATTGGTACGGCGTTTGACTTCCGCCCGTGCACCAACTTCCAGAGAGACCAATTCAAAGGCACCAGTCCCAACTGGCCATTCAGACAGTTTCGCACCCTTCTTGTCGAAATCGCGGTGCACAACCAGTGCAGGATAATCAACCATACCAGGAATAATCGTGATATCTGGCGCCAAAAGCGACAGTTTAACAGTGTGATCATCAACGATCGTAATCGCGCCTTCGCGTGCCTTACCCGTCTCTGCGTCAACCAAAGCCGACATACGTGCGGCCATTGAGTTACCTTCGACAGCCTTGTCACACCAACGCGTGATGTTGAAGGCAATGTCTTCTGCAGTCAGCATATCACCGTTATTCCAGGTGACACCTTGACGAACCTTCAGGACATATTCCGTCGCATCGTCGTTAACGTCCCAACCTTCCAGCAGCCATGGCTCGAAGGTGTAATCGGTCGTATAGAGCACCATTGGCTCAACAATCTGGCGCGCCACGTTGGCCATTTCCGACCAGTCAAAAGTGCGCGGATCATCAACACGGCGCACATTCGCTGCGACACGCAAAACACCACCTTTTTTAGGTTCTTCTGCGCGTGCTTCCTTTGGAACAGCCAAGCCCAGCATCCCATATGCCGCAGCGGTGCTCGCCCCGAAAGCGGTCGCAAGAGCCAAAAACTCGCGACGACCCAATGCGCCCGAACGCGCTTCTTCCGCCCACATGCCAATGGCTTTGTGCAGCGGCTTTCCATTCCGATCCCGATAGTTCATTCAAATTCTCCCAAGACAAGTTGCACGGTTGCATCTGCCTACCGCAAATGCCTCCCGCGGTGACAGTGTAAGCTTATTTGATGAAGAGTGTGGCCCAAGATCATCGACAACTCAATGCTATCCTTTTATTGCATTAAGATATTACGACGCCTTGAGCCTTTCGATAAAGCCTGCCCTCTTCTTCAATTCCCCAAATCTCAAGCCATCCCTGAACGCATATACATGTATTCAGCGTTGCCATGAGATCATCACAGTTTAAACACTGCGGGAAAAAAAGGAACCTGTATGGTCAGAATTTCACACAAATTATACAATATGCGTCATTTCGAAACTCTTATAGGATCGAACAATGATCCTAAATGTCAATTTTGCGCAAAACTCAATTCACCCGGCTGATTGTGCATCCAATCGACGCGCCAATGCGTGAATGCCCGCTTCGTCGACATTCGCAAAGGCAGCGCGTACATAACGTTCCTGCCCGATTCCGAATATTGGGCCAGGCAACGTAAAGACTGCCTGCTCTCGAACTAGCATACGTGCGACATTGGCAGCAGATTGACCTTTAAAGGGATGTTCGATGTATGCGAAGAAAGCCCCTCGGGATCGCAAGCGAAATCCACCGGGATTGTCGGCAAACGCCTGATCCAATGCCACGACGCGGTTTGTCATCTCATCGCGTCGTGCGCGTTTCCAATCCCCCAAATGCTCCAGACCATACAGCACGGCCAACTGCCCGATATGACTAGGGCATATGGTCACTGTATCAGCAATTTTGCCAATCGCATCCATGATGCGGGGGCCAGCGGCCAATGCGCCAATACGATATCCAGTCAAGCTATAAGCCTTGGAAAAACTGTAGAGATGAACGAATCCATCGCGCCATCTTGCATCCGAAAACAGTCGGTGGGGAGGCGGCACATCCGGCAGAAAATCCCGGTAAGTCTCGTCGATCAACAAAGCAATCTGCTTACGATGGGCCAAATCAAAGAACGCCTGAACCAGATCCGGACTATACACCGTTCCTGTCGGATTGTTCGGGCTGACCAGCAGAATCGCCCGCGTGCGGGGTCCAATCAGTGACTCTGCCTCATGCGGATCGGGTAACAAGCCTTCCGGGCCAGCGTGACAGGGTAAGGGCACGACCCGAATACCCTGCATCGTGCACCACATTTCATGATTGAAATAGCAAGGTTGTGGAACAATTATTTCGTCACCCGGTCCGGCCAGAGCCATCACCGCCATACAAAAGGCATGGTTACCACCTGCGCTGATCGCAACATCTTCGGCATCAACCTGCCCGCGATAGTCATTGGATAATGTCTGGGCAAAACGCTCTCGAAGCGACTCAATCCCCAGAATGGGGGTATAAAAGGCGGTTTCCGCCAGTCGCGCAGCATCGGCCATGGCCTCCCGCAATTTTTCGGCGGGGGGATAGCTGGGTACTGCCTGAGCCAGATTCAGGAGGGGGCGATCCGCTGTTACGCCAGCCTCAGCCAGCCAGCCCATCGCCTCTGGAATGGGCGGTTCTGCCGTGGCCATGATATTGGGATTGATTCGAACTGGCATTGACGAGGCCCACCTATCTTGATCAAAAACAGAATACAACATCAACAGAATGACGACTCACTCTGGCACCCGCAAGCCCGACAGCCTCAACCCAATCCGAACCAGAAATGCGGTCAGGACCAGACTGGCAAGCCACCATGTCTGCCATACCCCATAACTGACGGACGCCACCACGATAACAGCGGCCAGCGTACCCATGCAGACACTGCGTTCAACGGCTGTGGGTAAGCG
>JARGPE010000149.1 GCA_029212835.1 Alphaproteobacteria bacterium
TCCAGGGGTGTCCCATCAAGCCTCGGATCTCCGGACAATAACCAACTTAGCTGGGCCCATGGATTGTCAGTGTTAAGTTCCTGAAGAACATTCCTTAGACCTGCTAGTGGGGCATCATTTATAAACTGACAGTTTCCTCTAATACTAGGTAACAATGCCGCAGAAACTATCTGCGGTTCAATTAATGAATGTTCTCTTTTTTAAGTAGATCAAATTGCGTATATGCAGCTTTATGTGCAAATTTGACAGTTTAATTGTGAAAATTGTCAGAAGGAATGGTGGGCCTGGCAGGACTTGAACCCGCGACCAAACCGTTATGAGCGGTCCGCTCTAACCAGCTGAGCTACAGGCCCACCGACCGGCGCTGTGTCCGGTAGGGAGCGCTATAGCAAAGCTTTCAGGGTTTCGCCAGAGCCTGGGTGTCGATCTCGTGAGGTTTTTAGCGGATGGCCTCAATTCTTCGGATAAAATCGTTGAGAATAATCCGCCACAGATCGTCTTTCAGCAGTTTGTCTTCGACCCCGGCATCCAGATTGGGATTGTCATTCACTTCAATCACCACGGCACGGTCACCGATCAGCTTCGCATCTACGCCATAGAGGCCATTGCCGATTGGCGCAGCCGCGGCCAGGGCGGCCTTTAGGATGCTGGGTGGCACAGCGTTGATTTCGACTGTCTCAAACCCACCCTGATCAGGCTCGCCTTTGGCGGCATGATTGATGATCTGCCAATGGCCACGCGCCATCATGTATTTTGACGCAAACAGTGGTTGATTGTTCAGGATTCCAATTCGCCAGTCATAGTCAGTGCGCAAATATTCCTGACCCAGGATTAAGCTGGAATGGTTCAGCATCTCCCGACCTAACTGGATCATCTGGCCGGGATTATCTGCCCGCTTCACGCCTTTGGAGAAAGCGCCGTCTGGTACTTTCAAGACGATGGGATAATCACATTCTGTGGAAACCTTCTCCAGATTGGTCTTATCTATGATTACTGTTTTGGGCGATGGGATATTGTGGGTGCGGAACAGCTCCGCCAAATAGACTTTGTTGGTGCACCTCAGGATTGATGCCGCGTCATCCAGGCAAGGAATTCCCTCTGTATCGGCCCGTTTGGCAAAGCGATAGGTATGGTGATCCAGCGCCGTCGTCTCACGAATGAACAGCGCATCGAATTCCGCCAGACGGGGCAGGTCGCGTTGACCAATCGTCTCCACCTTCACCCCCATTGTGGCCCCGACGCGGGTCAGACGTTGGATGGCTAATGGGCTAGAAGGTGGAATCACTTCTTTCGGGTCGATCAGAACCGCCAGATGATATTTTGGCAATTTCCCAATGGCAGGCATCGGGCGATGTCGTTTGGTATAGTGATCCAGGCCTCGCTCAAAAAGGGCCCGGTCAACGCTGCTCAGGGTCTTCCAATTTGGGACCTTCACATCTTTGATGCGATACAGGGATGCGCCACGCTTGGTTTCGCCCCGTTCATATTGAATGCGCACGATGGGGCAGCGGAAGGCATCGAATACGGCCCGCGCCAATGTCTTGAAACGCAGTTCCTCGGTCTGGCCGAAACAGACAGTGATGGATGGGGTAGGGGCGTCTGGGGCTGCGGAGCGCATGGCTTTGTTTAGGAATCGCTCCATGTCGCCCAAGGCGCGGCGGTAGATTCGCTTCCAGCCGACCCACAGCATTGCTTCTGCCGATGGCATGATCTTGTCGCCCCGGGCCTCTGCCGTCAGAGCACAGTAGTAACCAAGCCCAAGATAGCTGTAATCGCTGCACAGGTTTACCACACGGGTGCGCTTGGGATAGGGCTTGGAGCGCGTCAGATAGGCATGGGCAGAGATGGCTTCACGGCCAGGGCCGGGGAAGGCGAAATCAGTCGCATCATCAACGACAAAAACGGTTCTACTCATTATCCGCTCAAACTCCTGTATGAGGTCATTTCAGCTCTTCCAGACGTAGCACCAGGGCTGCACGCTGGCGCGCCCGGCCATACCGGGACATGCGTTCGAAATCTTCCCGTGGGATGGGCAGGGCCATGCGATCTGTCTGGCTTTGTATCACATCGGGATCGACAAAGGGATCATGCACAAAGACAAAACGCTCACTGAGCGCCACCACGACAACCCAATGAGGGACTTTTTCACGGTCCAGCGCATAGGTCGAGATCAAGACAATGGGAATACCACCAGTGTCTAATACTTCCTGCACTTCTGGTAATGTCATTGCACGGTTATCAACTGGGATTTTCTGCGCTTCTAACTGTGCCAGATAGTCTTCTTGCACCAGACGGATGACGTCCTTTTTCTTCTGACTGCGCACGGAGTCAATGAACATCACATCCGGGTCGCGGACATGGACGCTGACGTCGAAGCCACGGGCTGCCGCGGCCAAAGCCATGCCATAGGGTGAACACCCGGCCGGTCCTTTGGTCATAAAGACAGTCGTGGATTCCCGCCACAGGCGCAGTTCTTCCATGCGGGTCATCGGAATATCAGGTTTCAGCGACGTCATCGCCATCATCAAACAGGCCGGGCCACAGGTGAAATCCAGGCTTTGGGCATAATAGGGGATACGGTCGGCAGAGGTGGGGCGACTGCCAATCAGCGCCTTGTCCAACCGCAAGGCGTAGCCACCATCTTCATAATATCCCGTGATCCGCCCGAAGGATTTATAGCCAGCCTGACGATACAGGGTGATCGCACCCTCGTTACCGGCATGCACTTCCAGGCGCATATAGGCAGCATCACCTTCTGCCGCGGCCTCTTCTGCCGCCGCCAGCAAGGCCCTGGCATATCCTTTGCCCCGACGGTCTGGAAGGACTGCCAATGAGTATAGGCGCGCCAGAGAGGTTCCCAGATGGAACAGCACCATGGCATAGCCGATTAATTGCCCGTCCGTGTCACACAGCACGCGGGTGGATTGATGGCCTTTGCTCAGCAAATGGCGAAAGCTGCGCCGACTGATGCGATCGGTGACGAAACATACAGTTTCCACATCGACCAAGGCATCAAGGTCGTCCAGAACGGCTGGGCGAATGGTCGCTTCGGAAACGATACTATCCATATTGGAGCAATCCCAACGCACATCATCCTGCTCCCACTGAGCGGACCTGCACGGTCAGAAGGCTATATCAGGCAAATCAGCGCAATCTCAAAACGAATTCATGCTGCGGAAATTAGACCACATCCCCGCAATGAATGCATGGCTAGCCTATGGTTAAGATTCGGCCATATATTTCCGTTTAGTGGCTGCTCAGGTTAACCACAACCAAGCCCTACGGCAAATCCCGCAGCATGACAATAGAGGGGAAGGCGACCCCGCCCGAAAGACTCACAGTCGTTTGATGAATGCCACGACAGCCAAGTGCCGTGTAGAATCCTTCCGCATTCAGGGGTGCCAAGATTTCCAGCCGTTTGAAACCCAGGAGATAGGCCTCATGTCGGCAACGGTTGAACAGGGCACGGCCAACCCCCTTGCCAATAGCAGAGGGAATTGTCGCAAAGTGTCGAATATGGGCCAAGCCATCAACGCGTTCGCCTGTGCTGGGGCGGGCACTGGTCCATCCGCAACAGCCCGCAGGAACGGAGTCAATTGAGGCAATGTAATAGGTGCCACTTGAGAGCAAAGCCAGATTGGCGGTCGTAAGGACGGGCAGCGCCAATTTCAAAACTGCCGGCGGATAGGCTGCGCGGAGGAGTTCTGTATAACTCTGTGAGAGAAGAGAGGTGACCAAATCAGCATCCCCCGGCCCGGCGACCCGCGCAATTGGGGGGATCACCGAGCCAGAGGACGCAATTGGCTTAATAATCCAGGAAGCTGCGCAATTTGCGGCTGCGGCTGGGGTGCTTCAGCTTGCGCAAGGCTTTTGCTTCAATCTGGCGAATACGCTCACGGGTGACGCTGAACTGCTGACCAACTTCTTCCAACGTGTGGTCCGTGTTCATTCCGATACCGAACCGCATGCGCAGAACGCGCTCTTCACGGGGGGTAAGAGAAGCCAGAACCCGAGTTGTGGTTTCACGCAGGTTCGAATGGATTGCCGCATCAGACGGCAGGAGCGCATTCTTATCCTCGATGAAATCGCCCAGATGGCTGTCTTCTTCGTCCCCGATGGGGGTTTCCAGAGAGATCGGCTCTTTGGCAATTTTCAGGACCTTGCGGACCTTTTCCAGTGGCATGGCCAGTTTCTCAGCCAATTCCTCTGGAGTCGGCTCACGTCCAATTTCATGCAGCATCTGGCGGGATGTGCGCACCAGCTTGTTAATCGTCTCAATCATATGCACAGGAATACGGATCGTGCGCGCCTGATCGGCAATGGAGCGCGTGATCGCCTGGCGAATCCACCAGGTCGCATAGGTCGAGAACTTATAACCGCGACGATATTCAAACTTATCCACGGCCTTCATCAGACCAATATTCCCTTCCTGGATCAGATCCAGGAATTGCAGGCCGCGGTTGGTGTATTTCTTGGCGATGGAGATTACGAGACGCAGGTTTGCCTCAACCATTTCCTTCTTCGCGCGGCTGGCTTCCCGCTCGCCCTGTTGGACGGTCGAGGTGATGCGTCGGAATTCTTGGATGGGCATGCCCGCTTCATTGGCAATTTCGCCAATACCACCGCGCAATTCTTCAATCTTGGTCGCATATTTCGCGGCAAATTTGGCCCAGGCATTGGATACATCGGCCATTTCTTCAAGCCAGTTCGGGTCCAGTTCACGCCCGTAATAGCTTTCCAAGAAGGCTTCACGATCAATTTTGCATTCCAGCGCCAGGCGCAGCAATTTGCCTTCCTGGGTGATCATGCTCTTGTTGATCGAATAGAGTTCCTCGACCAATTGTTCGATGCGGATATTGTTCAGCCGCACCTCATCCATCAACTGGATCAGTTCTTTACGATGCTTGTCATAAGTCCGTTCGGTAGAACGAGACACTGACTCACCCTTTTGCATGCTGCTGACGCGCTTGTCCTGCGCCCGCTGTAGCTTGCCATAGGTGTCGGAAATTTTTTCGAAGGTTTCCAGGACGGTCGGCTTTAGCGCCTGCTCCATGGCGGCCAGAGACATATTATTGTCTTCACCGTCCTCATCATCGTCGACATCGCCAGAGGGGACGGCCCCTTCTGCAGTTTCACCGTCAGCGGCGGGTTCTGCGGTTTTGACGGCCTCAACTGGTTTTACAATTTCTGGTTTGGCGACGACCTTCGGAGTCTCTTCCTCCTCAATGTCGTCCTCATCATCCGTATCCTCGGCGGTTTTCTTGGCCGCCTCAGCCGCTTTCAATTCTTCTGCTTCACCAGCTTCATCATCGCCGGATTCAATATCGGCCATATCGTCGGCATCGGGGCCAGACGACATGGTCGCGTCCAGGTCGATCACGTCGCGCAGCAGAATTTGACCTTCCAGCAATTGATCATGCCAGTCGGTAATAGCACGCATGGTCAACGGGCTTTCGCACAGGGCGCCGATCATCTTTTCGCGCCCGGCCTCGATCCGCTTGGCAATAGCGATTTCGCCTTCGCGCGACAGCAACTCGACCGAACCCATTTCGCGCAGATACATCCGCACGGGATCATCGGTGCGTCCAACTTCGTCGTCCGAAATATTACCCGCATCGCCTGATGAATCCGTGGCGCGTTCTTCGGCCGGTTTTGCTTCCTGGTCGCTTTAAGGCTCTTAACCGTCAAAAACAATGATTGCCAGGTAATTCAACATGGTCATAACGTCTTCGATCTGCTCAGAAGATACCTGTTCCTGAGGCAGCGCTTCGTTCAGTTCATCAATAGAGATGAACCCGCGCTCTTTGCCCTTTTGCAGAAGCTTCTTAACCGCTGAGTGTGCGTCCTCGAGAACGGGACCATCGGCCTGCTCTTCAGTTGACTCGGTCGCTTCACTCGCTTCGGCTTTGCTCGCCATATTACCCGTCTTCCTTCCACCGACACCCTGATGCGTCATGCGCCAGAGTTCTAGCTCTTCTCACCGTAATCCGATAGGTCCTGGCCCAATTGACCTTCCCCATCATCTACCGATCGGCGCAAAGCCGCCAACCGAGCATCTCGCTTTTCCCAATCCCCCGGCCCCCAATTTTCGGGGTCCGTATTCTGTGTCCCGGGATCCCGTCCCGCTGTTCGATATTCCCCCAGCAACGCACCCTGTTGTCGAATTAACAGAATATGCGCCAGCAACTCCCGCGCCTCCGATATGGGGGCGGTGGGTTTTGCCTGCGGAGCCAGACTATAGACACCTGGAACCGTAACAGCAGACAAAGACGCTTGCACCCCACTTGCGATCAAGTGGTGCGTAAGCGCCTCCGGGTCAAGCGTATTGCCCAACACTGCGTGTTTTTGGAGTTCGGCGCGCAGCTTGTCAAGGTCGGCATCAAAGGCAAAGACATCTAAAACCTCGTCAAACTCCGAAATGAGCTCCGGATGGTTGACCAGTGTCGCTAGAACGATTTCCTGGCGCCGGCGCACCAACCGTCGGGCGGCATCCTCCATCAGGCGCTTTCCGAAGGGCGATTCCGCTTTGGGACCCAAGGAATTGTCACGGTTTCCACGCCATTCACGGATTGCCTGACGGCGCGCCTGCTTGACGCGGGTCTGGCTGTGCTTGCGATGCAGATTGAACAGCATATCGCGAAATGTGCGCTGGTATTCTTTCCGAACCAGTTCGTTCTGAATGCCTGCGACCATTTGGAAAAGATCGGCTTCCAGGCGGGCCCGTCGCTCTGGCGTATCCAGGCGCATGCCGTCTGATTCGGTCTCGAATAGAAATTGTGCCAGGGGATGGGCCCCGGCCAGAATATCATTCATGACCCTGATGCCATCATGGGCACTGACCAGACTGTCTGGATCTTCACCTTCTGGCAAAAAGGCAAAGGAAAGGCTCTTACCGGGCTCGAGACCGGATAAGGCACGTTCAGCGGCGCGAATAGCAGCCTTTTGTCCGGCCACATCCCCGTCCAGGCATAGGATTGGTTCGTCGGCATGGCGCCACAGCTCTGCAATCTGCAATTCGGTCACCGCCGTGCCCAGGGGCGCAACGCTGGCTGGGAATCCGGCCTGCCACAGGCCGATGACATCCATATAACCTTCGACCACCAGCAATTGCTCGCCCTGGCGCGCCGGTTCTCGGGCGCGGTCCAGGTTGTAGAGGGTACGGGACTTATCAAATAGTGGCGTCTCAGGCGAGTTGATGTATTTCCCAACCCCAACGGCCTTGGCATCGCCCATGAAACGGCCCCCAAAGGCGATGGGGCGACCGCGCCGGTCATTGATTGGGAACATGATGCGGTTGCGGAACAAAGGGTAGGGCGCGCGGCCATCGTCGGGTGCCCGGTACAGGCCCGCCTCCAGCAATTGTGCCATTTCTATGCCCTGGTCTTTGGCAGCCGTGGCCAATGAGTCCTTGTCATCACGCGCGAAGCCCAGTTGGAAGGCGTCAATTGTCATGGCCTCAAGCCCACGCCCATCCAGATAGGCACGGGCGTCTTTGCCAGCCGGGCTTTCCAATTGGTGTGTGTACCAATCTCTGGCAAAGGCGATGACCTCGCCCAAATCCTTGCGGCGCTCTTCCCGTTGGCGTTCTTCGGGGCTTGATTTCGGGACCTCTAATCCGGCCAGCCCTGCGAGAATTTCAACAGCCTCGGGGAAGCTCTGCCCCTCGACCTGCATCAGCCAGGAAAAGTGATCGCCATGTTCTCCGGTGGAGAAGCAATGGTAAAAGCCTTTGTCATCCACGACATGGAAGGAGGGGGTTTTTTCATTTGTGAAAGGGGAGTTGCCCCACCAGTCGCCGCGGCCTTTCTGCTTTAACTGCACCCGCCTGCCGACCAATTGCGACAGGGAAACCCGGGCGCGGATCTCATCAAGGAAGGATTGCGGAAAAGCCATGGAACGCGAAAACCTATCCGTTTGGGTGTATTTTGGGGCGCAACGGAATGGGATGATCGGGTAAAACCGTGCGTCTGCTTATATAACATATCATGCGAAAATAGTACATATAGTACATGGTGAAAGGAGATGAAGGCGCATTCCTGATAGGGGCTTCACCTCATCATAAGCAGCAGTCATACGAACGTCATAATTTCGGTAGATAGTGCGCCCTGAATGGCTTTCAACGCAGGAGTTTGGATTATGGCGCAGTATACTGCCCGATTGATGGATGCAAAAAGCGGCAATGAAGGGGTTTATGATTTTGAAGGGCCTGAGGATTTGATGTCTCAAACCCCGATTCGGATTGTGCGCCATTTTATGGAATATGTGGATCGTGATGTCTTGCCGACCCAACATGTGGATTATGAATTGAATGCAGCGCTGAAAAACCAGCAGCGCAATGTGGTAACAGCGATGGGAAATTTGCATTTTGATCATGGAGAGGACCCTGCGCCTTTCATGCTGATGATCGCTGCAAAGCAGAAATAGGCCCGAAAATCAGGGATTGGAAAAAATCATCACATTTGATGATTTTGACATCTTGCCCCAGCCCGACGCTCCGATTAAAGTGCGCCCCGCTCAGCAAGGGCGGCAAATGGGGCGTGGCGAAGCGGTTAACGCACCGGTTTTTGGTACCGGCATACCTAGGTTCGAATCCTAGCGCCCCAGCCACTCTCTTGCAGACGAGCAATCTTCCCAGATGTCAGATATACTTAAGATTGTCGTTTTATAGCTAAGTTTGTCGCTGACGACATCGTTAAGTATAAATTTCAAACAATTTTATATAACAAAAACAATACGGTAATCCGAACACCCAACGTCCATGTGATCGTAACAATTTCTTGCTAAACTCCGGCAGTTTTCTCTGCTGGAGGATGGCGTGTTGCTGTCGAACGGTTTGTGGCCATACCGTCCACGCATGGAACCGGGGGAATCTTTCTCGTCGTGGTTCTCGCGGTTGGCTCTGAGCAATGGCCTGACTCCTCGCGAGTTATTCCGGATCGCTTTGCCAGGCGCCCAGATGTATCGCTGCGATCTGGATCGTGCCGCCCCTGATGTGCTCCTTGCCAATCTGGCCGAGCGGACTGGTATAAATATGACCAGCCTTGAGCATTCCACGTTCCGCCGATGGCACGGCTCTTTGATAGGCGGCACAGTTGAAAACGCGAAACATCCATGGCTGCCTGCTGCGTCCTGTTATGCGAGAACCCAATCGCATGGCCAACAGTATTGTTCGGAATGCTTGGCCGGTGACGACATCCCATTTCTCCGATTGGAGTGGCGTCTGGCATTCACGACGACATGCAGAGAACATAAAACCTTGTTCCGAGATCGTTGCCCGAGATGCGCGGCATCGATAGTCGCCGCTTATGCTTCTCTCGGGACCCGGACCATGGCGGAATGCTGGAAATGCGGTTTTGATTTACGTCTCACGACTTCCGACAAGGATAACATCCGACAGATCATTCCTGATGAGCATGAACAACGGTATATGCAGACTCTTAAAGATGGATGGGGTCTTCTTGGGCGTAGTGGTCCCCGGATCCACGCCTTCCTCTTTTTTTCAGTTCTCTGGCAACTGTTCCGAATGGTGGCAGCGGGGCGTTTCTCGAGGCAGTTGCGAATTGCCGTATGCGAGCAAAATCCTGAACTAGCGGCAGCCATACCCGCGCCGGCAATGAAACAAGTCGAACGTCATCCGCCAGCGGCACGACGACTGTTGCTCGCCGTCACAGACGAGCTTCTGAAAGAGTGGCCGAAGCAGCTTGTTCTAGCAGCTGAGAAAGCCGGAATAACAAGTGGTGATATACTGAAAGATCGGCGAAATCAGCCCTTCGCTCTGGTTTCTGCCGTTGAGAAGCACCTTTCGAAGCCGTTACGAATCTATTCTGTGCAAGAGAGCGATGCAGCCATTTCCTTACTCGCTCGCAACGGGATATTACCAACCGTTAAGGCATTGCGGGAGTTGACGGGCCGCAAGATAGGGAGGTTGGAAAATGCCGCGCAACCATCGTCTCTACGACTGGCTTACGGCAAACACCGGTATTGGAAGCTCGATGGAATAAGTCCGTCTATCCGAGCGAAAGCGAAGCGAGCTGCAATACGCGATGGCGAAAATATCGGACCCTGGGTTGAAAAGGCGATAATCGCAATTCTTGCACAGCGCTCCGACTCAGACATCTTATAGGTGTTATCTGGTCGTTACCTAAAAGAGAGGATGCGCATGCCGGTCAGGAAAATACCACCAAAACATCTCGGTTTGACAGGGGTGTTGGGGGGAAGAAACGGAGATCGTATTGCCTTTGAATCGTCTCTTGAAAGAGATTTTATTCAGTTAATGCTCTTCGATCCAAAGGTTATCTCTGTCGAAGAACAACCGGTTCGTATCTCGGTACCGAATGGCATCGGTTTTGGAAAAACCTACGTTCCCGACTTTCTGGTCAACTACGAGAAAGAATCGCCGCGACTTATCGAAGTTAAACCTTTTGAAGAATTGCACGTAAATAAAGATCGGTTTGCAGATCGCTTTAGGGCAGCAGAGGACTACGCTGGCAGCCGCGGGTGGT
>JARGPE010000150.1 GCA_029212835.1 Alphaproteobacteria bacterium
CACCCCGGCCTCTTCGGCAGAGGTGAGGAATTGGGTGTGACGGATAAAATGGACTCTGGTGTGGTGGCGCTGGCCTGCGATCATGCGGGTTTGCAGATGAAACTGGCATTGCTGCCAGTATTGGAAGACCTGGGCTTACAGCCTTTGGACTTGGGCACGCATACCGGTGACAGCGTCGATTACCCAGATTTCGCCAAATTGATGGCGCAGGCCTTAGCCGATGGTCGCGCCGCGCGGGGCATTTTGGTATGTGGTACCGGAATTGGTATTTCCATTGCTGCGAACCGCCACAGCCATATTCGTGCGGCCTTGTGCCACAACAGTACGGACGCACGCCTATCGCGTCAGCATAATGACGCGAATGTTATCGCATTCGGCGCACGGACGATGGGGATCGAAGTGGCTTTAGAGTCTCTTAAAGTGTTCCTGAATACTGAGTTTGAGGGCGGAAGACATGCTAGGCGGGTTGAGAAAATGACGCCAGCGGTCAGAATGCCTGACGTAATGTGACGTTAAGAGTTTAACCCTGGGCAAGGTAACCGCGTAAACCTCGGGCGCGGTCAGTAATTTTTCTGAACCTGCCCTAACTTATAAAGGACCCTGAGGAATGAGCACCGCAGAGAAGCAAGACTTGTACGGCTATAACGGCTTTTTCGTAGATGATCTGAAGGACAGCGATCCAGCGGTCTATGCCGCTTTGGAAGATGAGCTTCATCGCCAGAATGATGGGATCGAACTGATCGCATCGGAAAACATTGTCAGCCGCGCTGTCATGCAGGCCGTCGGCTCCGTCAATACCAATAAATACGCCGAAGGTTATGCCGGTCGCCGCTATTACGGTGGCTGTGAATTTGTTGATGTCGTCGAAGAGTTGGCGATTGAGCGGGTTTGTAAGCTGTTTGACTGTCAATTTGCCAATGTGCAGCCTCATTCTGGCGCGCAGGCAAACCAGGCGGTGTTCTTCGCGCTGCTTCAGCCGGGCGATACCTATATGGGCCTGTCGTTGGCCTCTGGTGGACATTTGACCCATGGTGCCGCCCCGAACCAGTCGGGCAAATGGTTCAATGCCATTCAGTATGATGTTCGTAAAGAGGACAGCTTGATCGATTTCGATCAGGTCGAGCGCCTGGCGAAAGAACATAAGCCTAAGCTGATCATTGCCGGTGGTTCCGCCTATCCGCGTGAAATCGATTTTAAACGGTTCCGGGAAATCGCCGACAGCGTTGGGGCTTATTTCATGGTCGACATGGCGCATTTCGCAGGTCTGGTGGCTGGTGGACAGCATCCCAATCCGCTGGAATATGCCCATGTCGCGACCTCGACGACCCACAAAACCCTGCGGTGTACCCGGGGTGGGATTATCCTGACCAATGACGAGGCTCTGGCGAAGAAGTTCAATTCTGCGGTTTTCCCTGGTCTGCAAGGCGGGCCGCTGATGCATGTGATCGCGGGCAAGGCCGTTGGTTTTGGCGAGGCACTGCGCCCGGAATACAAGGCCTATACCGCCGCCATCGTCCGCAATGCGAAAGTCTTGGCGGCCACTTTGGTTGAAGGCGGGTTGGATATTGTCTCCGGTGGAACCGATACGCATTTGATGCTGGTTGATCTGCGCCCTAAAGGCCTGACTGGTAATATTGCGGAAAAGAGCCTGGAGCGGGCAGGGATCACCTGTAACAAGAACGGCATTCCGTTTGATCCAGAAAAACCAATGGTTACCAGTGGTATTCGTCTGGGGACGCCAGCCGGGACGACGCGGGGCTTTGGCGAGGCCGAATTTCGTGAAGTAGGGAAGCTGATCGTCGAAGTGCTGGACGGGTTGGCTGCGAATCGTGAAGACAATACGGCAGTGGAAGATTCCGTGCATGCGCGCGTCAAGGCGCTGTGTGCACGCTTCCCACTATATGATGCGCCTTATTGATCGTTAATAGAGCGATCTTTTGGGTATAAGACTAAATCCGGGGCGGGGTTGGCCCGTCCCGGACATCTGTGAGGGGGCTCAAAAGCGATGAAATGTCCGTTCTGCGGTAATGATGACACCCAGGTTAAGGACTCCCGGCCGACTGAGGATAACTCAGCCATTCGCCGTCGGAGAATGTGCTTGAACTGCGGTGCCCGCTTCACGACGTTTGAGCGTGTTCAGTTGCGCGACTTGACCGTAGTAAAGAAAAACGGTCAGCGTGAGCCCTTTGATCGCGATAAGCTGATCCGCTCTATGCAGATAGCCTGTCGCAAGCGTAGTGTGGAACTGGATCGGATTGAACGGATCGTTAATTCCATCGTGCGTCGGCTGGAAAGCTCTGGTGAAAGTGAAGTCCCGGTTTCCACGGTTGGGGAAATGGTGATGGAGGCTTTGCTGCAATTGGATCAGGTCGCCTATGTCCGGTTTGCATCTGTCTATCGGAACTTCCGCGAGGCGAAGGACTTCACCGACTTCGTTCAGCGCGACGTCTCCAAACTTGAAGATGATCTTTAACTAAAGACTGACCCATGACCGCAAGCCCCGAAACGGCTCAGGATCGCCGCTGGATGCGCGTCGCCCTGGCCCTTGGGCAGCGCGGTCTTGGGCGCGTTGCGCCAAATCCTGCGGTTGGCTGTGTACTGGTCAAGGATGGGCATGCTGTCGGGCGGGGCTGGACCCAGCCCGGTGGGCGCCCCCATGCGGAAACAGAGGCCCTACGCCGTGCTGGTGCTGCCGCCAAAGGGGCAACGGCTTATGTCAGCCTGGAACCCTGCAGCCATACCGGAAAGACCGGTCCGTGCTCAACCGCCTTGATTGAGGCAGGGGTAGAGCGCGTCGTAGTCGCCATGATCGACCCAGACAGCCGCGTTGCAGGCGGAGGAATTGCCGCACTGGAAGCTGCAGGAATATCGGTTACGGTTGGCGTTCTGGAACGTGAGGCGCAGCGCTTGAACCACGGGTTCATCCTGTCACGCATGCAGCATCGCCCAATGGTGACACTGAAGCTGGCCACCACATTGGATGGCAAAATTGCTACGGCCTCTGGGGAAAGCCGTTGGATCACAGGGCCAGAGGCACGCCTGGATGCGCATCTGCTGCGGATGACCCATGATGCGATCCTGGTTGGTATTGGAACCGCCCTGGTAGATGATCCGGCCCTGACCTGCCGTTTGCCGGGGATAGAGATCCAGTCTTTGCGGGTGGTGCTCGACGGGCAGGGGCGCCTGCCGCAATCGGCCAAATTATGCGATGGCACAGTCCCGACCTTACAAATTGTAGCGCAGGATTGCGTCAGCACCGCACCAAAGGGCGTGACTAGACTTGCCGTTCCGCGAGATGAAAACGGTTTATGTGTTTCCGCTATACTGTCCGCCCTGGCGGATCGAGGGATCACCAGGGTGATGGTGGAGGGGGGTGGGCAAATCGCCGCGTCCTTCCTGCGTGCTGATTATGTCGATCAGATTGTTTGGTATCGGGCTGGACTTGTTCTGGGGGCCGATGCGCGACCCGGAATTGGGGATCTTTCAATCTCCGCGCTTGTCGATGCCGCACGATTTGATCCTGTGTCATCGCGTGCGCTTGGCCTCGACCGCGTCGATAGGTTTCTCAAAAAGCTTTAAAATCATGTCTTTAAATAAGATTTGTGACTTCCTATGTCAGGGATGACGGCGCGCTGTCGTGTCCGCCCCATTTGATCCAGCGCAAGGCGCCAAGGATCAAATCAGGTCAGAATTCATTCGATACTGATCATAAGAACTGGAGAATAAACATGTCCAATACCCCCCACGAACTTGCCGAGGAATTTCCAAACAGTACAGAGGCGCTGCATAATCTCCGTCAGAGTGACCCACATTTCCACAAACTGACAGAGAGCTATCACGATTTGAACCGGCAGATTCACCGTGGCGAGACGGATGTGGAGCCGATGGATGATATGCATCTGGAAGAGTTGAAGAAGAAACGTTTGGCGATGCTGGACGAAATTCGCACACGATTAAGCTAGACTGGGTTTGCCTTATCGGCTGAGAAGCGTAAATACAGGCCTGATTGTAAAGTCTGTAGGATAAGGCCGATGTTTACCGGAATCATTACCGATCAGGGGCGGGTTTCTGCGCGGGAAGACCGTGGCGACACCCGCTTCGTGATCGAAACCCGCTATATCGTTGAAGACATTGCTTTAGGTGCATCGATTGCATGTTCTGGCTGCTGTCTGACTGTGATCGAAACTGGACGCACAGGGGATGGCCAAGGCTGGTTTGCCGTCGAAGCATCCGGTGAGACCCTGTCCAAAACATCATTAGATCATTGGACCGTCGGGACGCATCTCAATTTAGAGCGGGCGCTGCGACTGGGGGACGAATTAGGCGGACATTTCGTGCTGGGCCATGTTGATGGTGTCGCCGAAATAACTGCCCGTCAGCAGGAAGGCGATAGTTGGCGGTTCAGTTTTCGTCCGCCGACACATCTCATGAAATACATTGCGCCCAAGGGCTCTGTGGTTCTGGATGGCGTTTCTCTGACAATCAATGAGGTTGGCGACGACAGCTTCGGCGTCAACATCATCCCGCACACCTTCTCAGAGACCGGCTTTGGGCGTGCCAAACCGGGGGATCGGGTGAACCTTGAGGTGGACGCGCTGGCCCGATATGTTGCGCGCTTGCTTGGCCAAGAAGGATAATGCCCGCATGAGTAAAGATAATCTCTCAACGGTTTCAAAACAGGACATTGCCCGCGCCGCAGATGATACGCGTTTCCTGTCGTCTATTGATGAAATCATTGAGGAAGCGCGCAATGGCCGGATGTTCATCCTGGTGGATGACGAGGACCGCGAGAATGAGGGCGACTTGGTCATTCCGGCACAAATGGCGACCCCAGAAGCAATCAACTTTATGGCTAAGTTTGGTCGTGGGTTGATTTGTCTGGCCTTGCAGGGGGAACAGGTGAAGCGCCTGGGGCTGGAACTGATGCCACAAAAGAATGCCAGCCGCTTTGGCACTGCCTTTACGGTTTCAATTGAGGCGCGGGAAGGGGTCACAACCGGTATTTCTGCACCAGATCGTGCCCGTACCATCGCGGCGGCGGTCGCCCCGGATGCGACGCCAGAGAACATCACGACACCTGGGCATATCTTTCCATTACTAGCACGGGATGGCGGTGTGCTGGTGCGTGCAGGCCATACAGAGGCCGCTGTCGATCTGGCTCGTTTGGCTGGGTTGAGCCCGGCTGGCGTGATTTGTGAGATCATGAATGATGACGGGGAAATGGCGCGTCTGCCGGACCTGATCAAATTTGCTCAGTTTCATGGGCTGAAGGTTGGTGCGATTGCGGACCTGATCGCTCATCGCCGCCAGCATGACCGCGTCGTGGATCGGACGGAAAGCACGACCCTGACATCGGTCCATGGCGGTGAATTTGCCATGCATGTTTATGTCAATCGTCTGAACTATGCCGAACATGTCGCCCTGGTTAAGGGTGATTTAAAGTCTGGATCGCCAGCTTTTGTTCGGATGCATGCGCTCAGCATTCTGGATGACGTCTTGATGGATTCAGAAGGCGGTAAGGCTGGCGATCTGCAAAAGGCGATGGACTTAATTGGGAAAGAAGGCTGTGGCGTCGTGGTTCTGATCCGTGAGCCGCATGCAACATCTCTGTCTGATCGTGTCCGCCTCCGCGAGAATAAGGCAACCGAGCATGCCAGCGGTGAGTTGCGCGACTATGGCATCGGGGCCCAGATTCTGGCGGATTTAGGGGTGCATGAGATGGTTTTGCTGTCTAACACGGAAAAAACAGTGATCGGCCTGGAAGGATATGGGCTGAAAATTGTGGGCCGAAAGGCACTGGGATGAGTGGTAAGGGAAAAAGGGGCTAGTCATGGCACATATCCTGGTGGTTGAAGCACCTTATTATGCGGCGATATCCGAGGAATTGGGGTTGGGCGCAATTGCGGAATTGGACGCGCAGGGTGCGACCTATGACAGAACTACCGTGTTTGGCGTTTTTGAATTGCCTGCGGCTATCGCTATGGCTCATTCGGGCCAGCCGGGCCGGTATGACGGGTATCTCGCACTAGGCTGCGTGATCCGCGGCGAGACGACTCATTATGATTACGTTTGTAACGAAAGTGCGCGTGGCTTGATGGACTTGTCTGTTCAGCATCATTTGGCCATCGGCTATGGTGTTGTGACGGTGGAAAATGAAGCGCAAGCTTGGGCCCGTGCATCGCGTGATAAAAAGAACAAGGGGAAGGATGCCGCTGCGGCGTGTCTGCGAATGATCGCCCTGCGTCGCAGTTTTGACCTTACCTGATTGGAACATTTTATGAGCAGTCATACTTCTTCTATCTCGCCCACTCAAAGCGCCAAACGCCGTGCAGCTCGATTGGCTGCGGTACAGGCCCTGTATGAGATGGATATTTCTGGCCATCATGCGCGGAAGGCAATCGATAGCTTTCGGGAGCGAGGTGGCACGGCGGATCTGGATGGGGAAACCATCCAGGCGGATGGTGAATTCTTTTCGGAAATCGTATTGGGTGTCACAGGCGGCAAGCAGGATCTGGACCGTGTGATAGAGGCGGCCATCGAGAAAGGCCGCAAAGTAGCTTCCCTGGAAACCGTGCTGCGCGCTATTCTGCGGGCAGGCGCTTATGAAATGGCACGGCGTGATGATATCGATCCTCCTGTCGTGATCAGCGAGTACCTGACCATTTCAGCCGCATTTTATGATACGGCAGAAACCGGTTTCGTGAATGGAATCCTGGATCGTTTGGCGACGGTTCTGCGCCAGGATGATGTGGCGCTGTTCGAACCTGATGCGGATCATGGCTGAGACGGATAAACCCTCCGCATCGACTGGCGAATTTGATCGCATTTCCAAGTATTTCCGCCCTTTGGTGAAAGACGCACCGGGTGCTTTGAATCTGGCAGATGATGCGGCTGTTTTTGCTGTGCCAGACGGACACGAACTGGTCGTCACATTGGATACGCTGGTGGAGGGCGTTCATTTTATTGGTGATGAACCGGCAGATTTGCTGGCGCGCAAGGCTCTGCGGGTCAATCTTTCAGACTTGGCCGCCATGGGGGCAACGCCGCTTGGCTATTTTCTGTCCCTCAGCTTGCCAAAGCGTATTGAGGACGCCTGGATCGAGCTTTTCTGCAAGGGATTGACGGCAGATCAGGGGGCATTTGATTGGCATCTGCTGGGCGGCGATTCAACCTCCACACCCGGTCCAATTTCTCTATCGATCACGGCACTAGGAACGGTGCGCAAGGGACAGGCTCTGAAACGCTCTGGCGCACAAGTCGGGGATGCCCTTTATGTGTCTGGAGGCATTGGGGATGGCTATCTGGGTCTGCTGGCGGCAAAAGGGCAATTGCCCTATGGTCCAGAGGCGGATGCCATGCTGGCACGCTATCGATGCCCGGAGCCGCGAACCCGCTTAGGTCAAGCTTTGGTCGGGCGCGCTCATGCGGTGATGGATGTTTCTGACGGACTGGTCGGTGATCTGGCCCATATCTGCGCGGCGTCTGGGGTGGGGGCCGTTATACATGCTCCATCGGTGCCCTTGTCACCCGATGCAGCAGAATTGGTGGCGGATCAACCCAGCCTGTACCTGGAGCTGCTGACGGGTGGCGATGATTATGAATTGCTGATCACAGGCCCAGGCCAGGCTATTGAAGATGCCGCACAGGCGAGTGGAATCCGCGTTACGCGTATTGGTGAAATTGTCCAGGGTGATCGTGTGATGGTGCTTGATGCGGATGGCGAAGAACTGACCTTTGCGTATGCGGGCTTCCGTCACAGCTAGTGCTGGGCTATGACTGTGTCTAGGACAGTTCTAACCCGCTCGGCCTTATGAAACTTTTGATCATCATTGTTGTTGTTTTAATTCTGCTCGCTGGCGGTGGTGGGGGGTATTACTATTTCTTTGTGCTGCCGACCCAGGATGAAATCGCGGAACCCGTTGCACCGCCGCCGCCTGATACCCGCCTGATAGAGTTGGATCCACTGCGCATTCCCGTCATCCGCAGTGGTGCGGTCGTAAACTATGTGATCCTGAATGTGACATTGGAAACGATTGGGCCGGAGAATGAGGCCTTTATCAAGAAATTGATGCCGCGCTTGCGGAATGCATTTTTAACGGATTTGAATGGCTATTTCGCGGCTGTTCCAGTCGATGATCGCATCCTGGTGAGAAGCCTGAAACGACGCATGATGATCATAAGCGGGCATGTTGTGGGGCAAGGAGTCGTCAGCGATGTGTTGATTCAAAATGCCTTCAAACAAAAGAATTAGAGGCAATTTACCGGATGATTTTCCTGTGGCAATGGCGATCTAAATCGGTATTGTCGCGTGTCGCTCGACACAAAAAGATTTTCGCATTAGTTCCTGGGATGGAGATTTTGGCATTATGAGAAATTTAGAACGGCCAGGCCGGTCGCCTGTCCATGCGCCGACAGGCATGGCATCTACCTCACATACATTATCGACGCAAACAGCAGTTCGAATCCTTCAGGATGGCGGTAATGCCATGGACGCGGCTATTGCTGCCTGCGCCGTGCAATGTGTGGTGGAACCAGGGTCGACAGGTATTGGTGGAGATAATTTCTGCCTCTACGCACCTGGCGGCAGCACAGATGTCACAGCCTTTAACGGATCAGGCAAGGCGCCCAGCGGGGCGACGGTCGAATATTATCAAAAGTTGGGTATCACAAAAATTCAGCGCGATGTTCATGCGGTCACGGTCCCCGGCGCGGTGGATGCTTGGTGGCAATTGCATCAAAAGTTTGGCCATATGCCCTGGGCAGATCTGCTGGCGCCAGCAATTGGCTATGCTCGTGATGGCTATGGGATTTCCTCCCGTGTACATCGTGATTTTAAGGCTGAGAAAGATTTGCTGGCAGCAGAGCCATCGACGGCAGAGACCTATCTGGTGAATGGTGAGGTACCGGCCATTGGTAGCCGCCATTCGCAACCAAAACTGGCCAAGACGTTGCAATTGATTGCCGATCACGGGCGCGATGCATTCTATACCGGCGACATTGCAGAGGATATCGTGACCTATCTGCAGTCCAAAGGTGGCCTGCACACAATGGAAGATTTTGCCTCCGTGAAGGGGGATTTCGTTACGCCGATTTCAACAGATTTCCGGGGGTATAAGGTTTGGGAATGCCCGCCCAACGGCCAGGGTGTTATCGCCTTGATGCTGTTGAACATTATGGGCGGCTATGACGTCGACAAGGCGAAGGGCCCGATTACAGCCGACCGGATCCATCACGAAATTGAAGCCGGTCGCTTGGCCTATAGTGCCCGTAATCTGTATCTTGCCGATCCGGATTTCAGTCCGGTTCCGGTCGAAGAATTGCTTTCGTCAGACTATGCTGCTTCGGTCCGCGCTGCAATTGATCCCAATCGGGCTGCTGATCCGGTAGAGGCGGTGGACCTGCCACGTCACAAAGATACGGTTTACATCACCGTTGTAGATAAAGATCGTAATTGCTGTAGCTTTATCAACACGGTGTTCTATGGCTTTGGCAGTGGTCTTGTCGCGCCAAAGAGCGGTGTGATGCTGCAAAACCGGGGTATGGGCTTTAGCCTGCAGCCCGGCCATCCTAATGCCATCGCGCCGGGCAAACGCCCCTTGCACACGATCATCCCGGCAATGCTGACCAAGGGCGATCGCGCCGTGATGCCGTTTGGTGTCATGGGCGGGGAATATCAGGCCTTTGGCCATATGCAGTTCCTGACACGCTATTTCGATTTTGGCCTGGATATTCAGGAGGCAATGGACGCCCCACGTTTCATGCCAGACCCATTCTCCAGTGATGTCGAAATGGAAGGGGCTGTTCCGCAAGAAATTCAGGATGAATTGACAAAACGCGGCCATAAACTGGTTAAACCCCGCGGTCCCATTGGTGGATCGCAAGCGATCTTTATTGATTGGGAACAGGGTATTCTGACCGCTGGTTCTGATCCGCGAAAAGATGGCAGTGCCATAGGGTATTAAACCATGCTGTTTCCAAAGGGTGATCCAACAATCCGCAATACGATGCTGTTATGCGCGTCACTGGCGGTCAGTAATACCGGGGCGGTTCTGATCATGACCGTAACGGCCTTGGCCGGGGCCTATTTGGCCCGGCCGGAGGTTATTTATTCACTGCCAATGATCGGCACCTTTTCGGAGCGGGCGTTGAGCACGCTGGCATTGTCCATGCAGTTTATTGGCACGATGTTGGCGGCCCCACCGGCTGCTTTTCTGATGGACCGTATTGGCCGTCGTGCGGGCTTTTCCGTTGGACAGATTATCGGGATTGGTGCCGCTGGATTGGCGACATACGCCCTGTTTGACCAGAATTTCTGGCTTTTTGTGTTCGCTGGGTTCCTGATCGGCTTTCACAACGCCTTCTGGCAGCAATTTCGATTTGCAGTTGCTGATACAGCGTCTCCTGAGTTCAAGCCAAAGGCCGTGTCCTATGTCATGATCGGCCCTTTGGTGGCGGGCATTTTCGGGCCTGAAATTGCAAAACATACCCGCGATATGTTTGCC